>DATCWB010000040.1:0-14030 GCA_036566625.1 Pyrinomonadaceae bacterium | reverse complement strand
GCGCGAACTGCTGCTCGCCGCCGAGCCGCAGGAACGCCGCGACCTGCTGGGGGCTTACGTCAACGAACTGGGCGCGAAGGTTCTGGGTATCGCTCCGTCTACCTTCGAGCCGCACAAGCCTCTGAACACGCTGGGACTCGATTCGCTGATGGCTATCGAGTTGAAGAACTCGTTGCAAGCGAACGTCGGAGTGGTAGTGCCGATGGTCAGGATCATGCAGGGGCCGAGTGCGTCGGAGTTGGTCGAGTTCGTGCTCGAACTGCTGTCAGAGCAGATCGCTTCCGGCGCTTCGTCCTCCGGCCATGACGGCGAGGCGTACGAGGGCAGGGTTGAACCGGCGGCGGCGTTCGACGATGTGTCGAGCGAGGATGCCGCGCAGCTGCTGGCGGGTCTCGACGAACTCAGTCAGGAACAGATCGATCAACTGCTGTCGAATCTCTTAGTCGAAGAAAAGGTTGAAGAGTAATCATGTCTACAGAAGTCGCTGGTCTCTCGATTCATGAAAAACGCGCTTTGCTGGCGCAGTTGCTAAAGCAGAAGGCCGAACGGCCAGAAGCTCCCTCGCCGCTCTCCTTCGGCCAGCAGGCATGGTGGTTTCTCTACCAGCTTGAGCCGCAGAACGCTGCCTATAACATCATCCTCCCCGCGCGGATTTGCTCCGAGATCGACACGGAAGCCCTGCGCCGCGCCTATCAGGGACTCGTCGAGCGGCACGCTTCGCTGCGCACCACCTACGCGCTGCATGAGGGCGCGCCGGTGCAGATCGTGCAGACGAACCCGCGAACGGAGTTCGTCGTCGTCGATGCTTCGCTGTGGGACGAGGAAGACTTGAATCGCACCGTGGCGGACGAAGCGCATCGTCCCTTCGACTTGGAGAACGGGCCGGTCATTCGCGGCAGGCTGTTCACCCGCTCGGAGACCGAGCACATACTGGTGATGGTCGTTCATCACATCGCTTTCGATCTCTGGTCGCTGATGCAGTTCATGCACGAGTTGACCGTCTCCTACGATGCGGAAAAAAACGGCCGCACACCGTCGCTTGAACCCGTCAAGTATCGCTATACGGATTACGTGCGCTGGCAGCGCGCGTTGCTGGCCGGGCCGGAAGGCGAACGGCTCTGGGGCTATTGGCAAAAGAAACTGGCCGGTGAACTTCCCGTGTTGAGCCTGCCGGCTTACCGCCCGCGACCCCCCATCCAGACCTATCGCGGGGCGGCGCAACGCTTCACGATTGACGCCGAACTCTCCGGCAAGCTGAAAAAGTTGAGCCAGGAAAACGGCGCGACGCTCTACATGACGCTGCTCGCCGCCTATCAGGTGTTGCTCTCGCGTTACAGCGGGCAGGAAGACATTCTGGTCGGCTCGCTGGTCGCTTCCGGCAGGAACAGGGCGGAGTATGCCAAGCTCGTGGGCTTTCTCGATAACCAGATCGTGCTGCGCGCCAATCTCGCGGAGAATTCGACCTTTAAAGAATTTCTGGCGCAGGTCAGGCAGACGGTGCTCGATGCTTTCGAGCACCAGCAATTCCCGTTCACACAATTGGTCGAACGGCTGCAACCGGCGCGAGATGCCAGTCGCTCGCCGATTTATCAAACGATGTTCATCTTGCAGCGCGCGCAGTTGCCCGAAGAAGTCGGGCTGCTCGGTTTCGGCCTCGGCCTGATGAAAGCCCGCGTGGAACTGAGCGGGCTGACTCTGGAATCGCTTGACTTCGACCGGCGCGTGGCGGGCGGGCTGGCCGGGCAACTGGATCAGACGCTGATCGTAGCCGACATCAACGGCATTCTCGAAGGCTCGCTGCAATATAACCCGGATGTCTTCGACGCCGATTCGATAGCGCGCATGGCAGAGCATTTCCAGACGATCCTGCGCGCCGTTGTCGCCGACCAGCACGAACGGGTGGCGACCTTGCCGCTCCTCGGCACGACGGAAAGGCAGAGACAGTTGGCGGAGTGGAACGCGACCGCGACCGGGCAGACCGCTTTCGAGTGCCTGCATCAGTCGTTTGAAGCGCAGGTGGAGCGAACTCCCGAAGCCGCCGCCGCCATCTTTCAAGGCCGCGTGCTCTCATACCGCGAACTGAATCAGCGCGCCAACCAATTGGCACACTACCTGCGCTCGCTTGGTGTGGGGCCGGAGGTGCGCGTCGGCGTGTGCCTCGAACGCTCGCTCGAAATGGCTGTCGCCGTGCTCGGCGTGCTCAAGTCGGGCGGCGCGTACGTCCCGCTCGACCCCGCGTATCCGAAGGATCGTCTCGCCTTCATGCTCGACGACATTCAAACTCCGGTGCTGTTGACGCAGGAGAAGTTGGTCGCCACGCTGCCGCAGCACGCCGCGCGCACCGTCTGCCTCGATACGGACTGGGACACAATCGCGCGCTTCGACGAAACCAACCCGGCAGCCGTGACCACGCAGGCCAATCTTGCCTACATCATCTACACCTCCGGTTCGACGGGCAGACCGAAAGGCGTGATGATCGATCATCGCGGCGCGGCCAACACGATTGTTGATATTAACCGGAGGTATTCGGTGGGCGAGGGCGACAGGGTGCTGGCGCTCTCCTCGCTCAGCTTCGACCTTTCGGTCTACGACATGTTCGGCACGCTGGCCGTCGGCGCAGGGATAGTGATTCCCAACCCTTCGGCCACCCCCGACCCCGCACACTGGCTTGAGTTGATAGACCGCGAGCGGGTGACGATCTGGAACTCGGCTCCGGCATTGATGGAGATATTCGCCGAGCATGTTTCGGGCAACGGCCAGCTTCTGCCGCGCTCGCTGCGCCTGGTGATGATGAGCGGGGATTGGATTCCCGTGAAATTGCCGGATCACATCAGGTCGCTCGGCGAGAACATAGAGGTCTACAGTCTGGGCGGCGCGACCGAGGCGTCCATCTGGTCGATCACTTTCCCGATTGGCGAAGTTGATCCCGTCTGGAAGAGCATCCCGTATGGCCGCCCCATGCTCAACCAGAAATTCCACGTGCTGGATTCATTCCAGCAGCCGACGCCCGTCGGAGTTGTCGGAGAGTTGTACATCGGCGGCATCGGCGTCGCCCTCGGCTATCACAACCGCCAGGAATTGACGGCGCAAAAATTTATCCCCGACCCGTTCGCCGTGGAACCCGGCGCGCGACTTTACCGGACGGGCGATCTGGGACGCTATCTTCCGAGCGGCGACATAGAGTTCCTCGGGCGCATCGACGGTCAGGTAAAAGTTCGCGGGTTTCGCATCGAGCTTGGCGAAATCGAAACCATGCTGGATCAGCACCCGTCCGTGAAGGAGAACGTGGTGACGACACAGACCGGCGCGTCCGGCGAGAAACGCCTCGTCGCTTATGTCGTGCCTAAGCAGGAGACGGGCGTCGAGACGATAGAGAATAAGGATGACGCACTTCACTCAACAGCGGTCTGGGAATCGCTGCTGCCGGCCGGGCAGCGACAGGCCGCGCAGTCTCTCGTCAAGATCGACACGCAGACCTTTCCGGCGTTGATCGAATGCCTCGAACGCCTGACGGTCTTCTATCTCTGCCGCGCCTTCACCAATCTGGGCGTCTTTACCGAACCGGGCGCAAGTTACGAATACGAGCAACTGTTGCAACGGTGCGGCATCGTTCCGCGCTACCGCAAAGCCGTGCGACGCTGGCTGGAATTGCTCGCCGACAATGGCTTGCTCCGGCAGAGCGGCGAAGCATTCGAGTCGCCGCAGCCCTTGCCGAACGAGCCGCCCGCGCCGCTCTGGGAAAAGATAAAGGCGGAGTCTTCGTGGGCGGAGATGGGCGAGTCGTTCGAGTATTTCAAGTCGTGCGGGGAGAACCTTGCGCAGGTCTTGACGGGCGACATTCACCCGACGCAATTGCTTTTCCGCGAAGGCGGCGCGCAGGTCGCGGAGCGTTTCTACGAAGAAGGCTTCCGCTACTGCAATGCCATCGCCAGAGAGGTGATCGGCGGGTTGGTTCGGGCGTGGCCTGAGAAACGAAAGCTGCGTGCGTTGGAAATCGGGGCGGGCGTCGGCTCGACGACGGCCTGGCTGTTGCCCGAACTGCCGCCCGAGCGCACCAGCTATGTCTATACGGACGTTTCCAAGTATTTCCTGGAAGTGGGGCGGAAGAATTTCGCGCAGCACACGTTTCTCGAATACAGCCTGCTCGACATCGAACGCGATCCGCACGAACAAGGGTACGAGCCGCATTCCTTCGACCTCATCGTCGCCTCCAGCGTCCTGCACGCGACGCGCGACGTGCGCGAGACGCTTAAAAACGTCCGCTCGCTTCTTGCGCCGAGCGGCCTGCTGGTGTTGCTCGAAGAGACCAGTTTCCACGACTGGTTCAATGTCGTCGGCATACAGGAAGGTTTTGATCGTTTTGAAGACGAAGACCTCAGGCGGCGGCACCCGTTCCTGTCGGCGGAGCAATGGGAGGCGGAACTTCGCGCGCACGGTTTTGATAACGTGACGGCCTTCAATCAGGAGCGGTTCAATTCGGAATTTCTGGGGCTTGATCTGATCGTCGGTCAGGCATCGGCGTCGGCCGTGACACATCTGACGAAAGATGCCCTGCGCTCTTTCCTCAGGGAGAAGTTGCCGGAGTTCATGATCCCTTCGTCGTTTATGATGCTCGACGCTCTGCCTTTGACGCCTAACGGAAAGGTGGATCGCGGCGCGCTCCCGTCGCTGGATTCGACACAGGCCGAGGCGGCTCTCGCTTTCGTCGCGCCGCGCTCGCCGACGGAAGAGACGCTCGCCAAACTCTGGTCGCAGGTGCTCGGCGTGGAAAAGGCCGGCGTCCTGGACAACTTCTTCGAGGTGGGCGGCGACTCTCTGCTCGCCACGCAGCTCATCACCAGATTGCGCCAGGCATTTGAAGTTGAGTTGCCGCTGCACTGCCTCTTCGAATCGCCGACCATCGCCGGACTGGCCGAGAAGGTCGAGGCGGCGCGGGGCACCGAGCAGGCCGCCTCGTCCGCGCCGGTCTTGCGGCGCATTCCGCGAGATGGCGCTCTGCCGCTCTCTTTCGCCCAACATCGTCTATGGTTCCTTGATCAGTTAGTGCCCGGCAACCCTTTCTACAATGTGATGGCCGCCGTGCGTTTCACCGGCTCGCTCGACCGCGCGGTGCTGGAACGAAGCATCAACGAAATCGTCCGCCGGCACGAGTCGCTGCGGACGACGTTCACGGAGTTTCAGGGACAACCCGCGCAGGTCATCGGCGAGCCGTGGGCTGTCAAGATGAAGCTGGTTGACCTCGGAGTATTCCCTGAGACGGAACAGGGTGAGCGGCTCCAACAACTGGCGACGGAGGAAAATCAGCGTTCGTTCGATCTGGCACAGGGGCCGCTGCTGCGCGTGACGCTCGTGCGTTTGAGCGCGACCGAGCATGTGCTGCTGCTCGCCATCCATCACATCGTTTTCGATGGCTGGTCGTTCGGTGTTTTCCTCAGGGAAATAGCCACGCACTACGAGGCATTTCTCGGCGGCAATTCTTCGCCTCTACCCGAGTTGACTTATCAATATGCCGACTTCGCACACTGGCAGCGCGAGTGGCTGCAAGGCGAGGTGCTTGCGACTCAACTCGGCTACTGGAAGAAACAGCTTGCCGGAAGCACCGCGCTGCAACTTCCCACGGATCGGCCACGACCGGCGACGCAGACTTTCAACGGGGCGCGTCAATCGTTCGTCATCCCGGCGACGCTCAGGGACGCGATCAAGTCTTTGAGCAACGAGGAGGAAGCGACCTTCTTCATGACTCTGCTGGCCGCCCTCCAGACCTTGCTCTATCGTCACACGGGCGTCGAGGACATCGTCGTCGGCTCGCCCATCGCCAACCGGCAGCGTGCCGAGCTTGACGACCTGATAGGGTTCTTTCTCAACGCGTTGCCCCTGCGCGCAGACCTCTCGGGCAATCCGAGTTTCAGGGAATTGTTGGGGCGCGTGCGCGAAACGGCGCTCGGCGCATACGCGCATCAGGATGTGCCCTTCGAAAAACTCGTAGAGGAACTGCGCCCCGAACGCACCCACACCCACACGCCGCTCTTTCACATCTGGTTCACGTTGCAGAATGCGCCGGTTCCGCCGCTCAGGTTGCCCGATTTGCAGTGGAGCATGTTGCAGGTGGACGACGGGACATCAAAGTTTGACCTCGTCCTCAGCATGTTTGAGACGAACGAGGGAATCGTCGCCACCTGGATTTACAACACAGACCTCTTCGACGCCTCAACCATCAGCCGCTTCGCAGGTCAATACGAAACCCTGCTTACGAGCATCGTGGCGCAGCCCGACGCGCGGTTGAATGCTCTGGAAATTCGCACCGAGGCCGAAAGGGAAGAACAGCGTGTAAAGGCCGACAGGCGACAGGAATCGAATATTCGCAGCCTGAAGAATGTGCGCCGCCGGGGCGTAAATCTTTCCGAGGTGAGCTTGACGAAAACCGAGTATCTCGCGGAAGGCGAGACGCTGCCGCTCGTCGTGCGTCCGGCGACGGACTACACAGACCTCATCGACTGGGCGCGCACCCACCGCGAATATATCGAGAGCGAACTGCCTAAGCACGGCGCGATTCTCTTCCGCGATTTCAGCGTCAACGACGCCGCGACGTTCGAGCAGTTCGCGCAGACCATCTGCCCGGAGTTGTTCAGCGAGTACGGCGACCTGCCGCGCGAAAAGAAGGGCGGCAAGGTCTACGGCTCTACGCCCTACCCGCAGGATCGCATGATCCTGTTTCACAACGAAAGCTCACACCTCCACCAGTGGCCGATGAAGATCATGTTCTATTGCGTCACGGCCGCCGAGCAGGGCGGCGAGACGCCGATCGTTGACGGGCGCAAAATCTACCAGCTTCTCGACCCGGAAATACGCCGACGATTCGAGGAAAAGAGACTGATGTATGTGCGTAACTACAGCGAGGGGTTGGACGTGAGCTGGCAGTCGTTCTTCCAGACCGGGGAGCGTGCGGAAGTGGAAGCCTATTGCCGCAAGGCCGGTATGGAATTTGAATGGACCAACGAGACCGATCTGCGAACGCGCAAGATCGCACAGGCCACGGCGCGGCATCCGCGCACCGGAGAGATGGTCTTCTTCAACCAGATACTGGCGCATCATTTCTCCTGCCTTGAGCCGGAAGTACGTCAATCCATGCTGACGCTGTTTACGGAGGAGACCCTGCCGCGCAACGTCTACTACGGTGACGGCACGCCGATTGAAGACGACGTGATGGAAGAGATTCATCGCGTCTACCGCGAGGCGACCGTCAGTTTCCCGTGGCACGAGGGCGACATCCTGCTCCTCGACAACATGCTGACGGCGCACGGACGCAATCCCTTCACCGGCGCGCGCAAAATCATGGTCGCCCTGGGAGATATGATCTCCCACGACGGCTTTTAGAGCAGCCCGCGCGGGGGCATTCGATCAAGGACTTTTGCCCTCAACGGCCAGGACAAAAAACTCCTACGCGGTCGTACCCGTTTCACCTTGATAATTCCGCGCCCGACGCGGGAGGGCTAGGACAATTACATCATATAGCGACCCCCTCATTTCGGCCATTTCAGCCGAAATGAGGGGTTTGTTATATGGAACTACTTTTGCTTAAGCAGGGGAGGGGTGGAAGACTACATGGTCGGCCTGTGCGGATTAAACCGTGTGCCGCCGTGGGTCGTGCCAAAGCCGTCTTCCCGGTGTGAGTGCCATTCACAGCACTGCCTTGCGGTAGCTTTGCCTCAACGCGCACGACGCTACCGCCGCCGCGCCGTACAACTGATCTCGCTGAATTAAATCTGAAGTCAAAATCGCGTTCTAATTTTTGGAGGCTTTCATGTCGGAAACCAAGTTTCGCCTGGCGAATACCACTGCGGTCGAGCCGCTGTTGAACAATTGGGCTATCTGGTCGGACCTCATCGCGCCGGCCCCGTACAGCCTGCACGTGCGGAATTATCAAATCAAAACTCTGACCTCGTATCTGAATAACCCTGAGATTCACCTCAAGGCTTGCCGGAATCCGAAATTCACGGGCGGCCCTTTCGTCGATGTCCCGGTCGAGCGCGCGGGCGAGATCAAGGCGCTGCTCGAAAGCACGCAGGACAGCCATCAGGAGAACATCGAGTTCGCTTCTTCCATCGTCGATTTTTATGATCTCCTGCAACAGGAAGCCAAAGGCCAGAGTCTCGACCCTTATTATGAAAAGCTGCCTGCGCCTCTGCGCGGCTACGTCGAGTTGATCTACGACTACTTCAATCATCCGAACCTGCGATTCATCGAGAGCCTCCTATACCACAGCCCGTATTACAAGAAGAATCTTCAATCGCTGCGTATCTTTACGCAGCAGAGCGACAGCTCGCGTCCCTTCTTCCTGAGCACGCCGCGCCTCCTGAACGAGAACGAGATCGATTGGAACGTGCCGTTTGAAAGCTCTCTGATCGACGAGCTTTACCGGACGGATATGGAGCCTCAACCGCTCGGCCGCATCCGCGAGTTGCTGGGCTTGAGCGCGGCCGACGACGAGCGTCTGCTGCCTCTGCTGTCGTCCGTGCCGGCCAGACACGCGCCGCGTTGGGACGGCGAAGGCATCCGCATACGTTATTTCAATCACGCCTGCGTGCTGGTGGAAGGCAACGGCGTTTCGATTCTGACAGACCCGTGGATCGGCATCGAATCCGTTGCGGGGGGCGCGGAACGTCTCTCCTACGAAGACTTGCCCGAAAAAATAGATTACGCCTTAATCACACACAATCATCACGACCACTTCGTCCTCGAAACCCTGCTGCGTTTGCGGCAGAGGATCGGATGCCTCGTCGTTCCGCGCGCCTTCGGCATCTATTACGCGGACACATCGCTCAAATTGATGGCGCAACAGCTTGGCTTCCAAAACGTCGTCGAATTGGACGCCCTCGAAACGATCAAGCTGCCGGACGGGGAAATCATCGCCGTCCCGTTTCTCGGGGAACACGCCGATCTGGCGCACGCAAAGTCGGGCTTCGTCGTCAGGCTCGGCAAGGAGCAAATCCTCTTTGCGGCTGATTCAAACTGTCTGGATCGGCGAATCTACGAGCACCTGCGTCGCATCATCGGCCCGACGGAGACGGTCTTTCTCGGCATGGAGTGCGTGGGCGCGCCCCTCTCGTGGCTCTACGGCGCGCTGCTGCCGCATAAGCTCCAGCACACACACGACAAATCCAGAAGAACCAAAGGCTCTAATTCCGACGCCGCCACGAACCTGCTCGAAGCGGTTGGGGCTAAACGAGTTTACGTCTACGCGATGGGCAGAGAGCCGTGGTTGCAGTACGGCATGGGACTCGGCCCGGCGGACGACTCGCCGCAGAACCGGGAGTCCAAAAAGCTTCTCGAAGAGGTTATCGCCAAAGGTTTCGAAGACGCTCAACGTCCCTATTGCATGTTTGAAACCTATCCCGGCGCGGCGGTCGGCGAAGCCGCCATCGCCCGCGTAGCTTAAGCAGCCACGGCCGCCCGTTCGGACGGCGACGCCGGAAAACAGATTGTTTCCTAAAACCGGAGAGCCACCTGGAAACCGCGTCTCGCAACCGCCGCGACACGGTCGGGACGGTGGCTCTCCATACCGGATTGAGGATTAAAAACCGATGAGCAGTGAAATTATCGAAGGCTTTATTCTGTCCCCTCAACAAAAAAGTCTTTGGTTCGACCAACGGGATAGTCAACAGTTTCGTGCCCGGTGCGCCGTGCTCGTCGAAGGTCAACTCGAAACGGAAGTCCTGAAAGATGCCGTGCGCCTAGTCGTCAACCGGCACGAGATTTTGCGCACCACCTTTCAGCGCAGGCCGGGGATGACCCAGCCCTTTCAGGTCATCGCCGCCGAAGGCGAGAAAAGCTGGCAGGAGCGCGACCTGAGCGAGTTGAGCCTGGCGGATCAGCATGCCCGTATCGAGCAGCTTTTTTCGGCCGAGAGCGCACGCGAATTCGATCTCGAACACGGCCCCCTCGTCTCTTTTTCCCTCCTCACTCTCAACGAGCGTCGCCATGTTCTGCTCATCAACCTGCCGGCTCTGTGTGCCGACGACAGGACGCTCCAAAACATCACGGCCGAGATCGGCGACGCTTACGCATCCATTTGCGGCGGCGCGGAGTTGGAAGAAGTTTCCCTCCAGTACGCCGATTTTGCGATCTGGCAAAACGAGTTGCTCGAAGGAGAAGAAGCGGCCGCCGGTCTGGCATACTGGCAAAAGCAGGATGCCCGCGCCTGTCTCAGGCAGCCCGTTCCTTTCGCGCGTGTCGCGGAGAAGGATTTCGCGCCCGGCGACATCAACCTCCGACTCGATTTACAAACCAGCGCGAAGATTCACGCGGCGGTGCGCCGTTACGATACTTCAACCGAAGCCTTTCTTCTCGCCTGCTGGCACACTTTGCTGTGGCGTCTGACGGGCGAGGAGGAAGTGTCCGTCGGCAGCCGTTTCGACGGCCGAAAGTATGACGAGTTGGCTCGCGCCGTCGGCCTCTTTTCCCGGCAGCTTCCGATTCGACATAGCTTTGAAAAGCGGCAACGATTCCGGGATGTATTAGAGCAGATCGGGCGGTCCATGCGCGAAGCCGCCGAGTGGGAAGAGTATTTCATACGGGAGCGGCATTTGCCGGAGCGTACGGATGATGCGCTCTCGACGGCTTTCTTCCCCATCGGCTTCGAGTTCACGGAACTGCCCGCGCCCGTCGAACAGGCCGGTATTCGGCTGACCCTCTACAGGCAGGAAGCATGCGCCGATCCTTTCGCCTTGAAACTGCGCGTCACCGGCACGGCCGAGGGCGGTCTGGAAATCGCGCTTCATTATGATGGCTCGCGCGTCGCACGCGAAGACGCCGAGCGACTGTGCGGCCATTACCACAGGCTTCTGCAAAGCGTGGTCGAGAACGCGTCGGATTCTCTGGGCGCTTTGCGAATTGTTGACGACGGCGAGCGACGCCGCATTCTCTCTGAGTTCAACGACACGGCCGCCGATTTCGGCGCGGCGCAGTGCATCCATGAGTTGTTTGAACGGCAGGCCGCGCTGACGCCCGAACGGGTGGCGGTCGTCTTCGAGGAGGAGCAGCTTACTTACGAGGAACTGAACCGGCGCGCAAATCAGGTGGCGCATTATTTACGGGAGAGCGGGGTCGGCGGGGAAACACTGGTCGCTATCCTGTTGGAGCGTTCCATCAACGTCGTCGTCTCATTCCTCGGCGTGCTGAAAGCCGGGGCGGCCTATGCGCCGCTCGATCCGGCATACCCGGCGGAGCGTCTGCGCACGATGCTGAAAGAGGCGCAGGTGGAAATGGTATTGACCGAGGAGCGGTTCGTCGCCCTGCTACCCGAATCCCTCCCCTCGATCCACGTTGACCGGCATCTCCCTCTCATCCAACAGCAACCGATCACGACGCCGCCCACGCAGGTGTCGGGACACAATCTGGCCTACGTCATCTTCACCTCCGGCTCGACGGGCGCACCCAAAGGAGTCGCCATCGAACACCGCCAGTTGTTCAACTACCTGCGCGGCGTCGTGGAACGCATAGACTTTCCCGAAGCCGCCCGATTCGCCACCGTCTCGACCTTTGCCGCCGATCTCGGGCACACCATGATCTTTCCGGCTTTGTGCGGCGGCGGCACGTTACACATCATCGCGCAGGAGCGTGCGACAGACCCGCAGGAGTTGGCCGCCTACTTCCGGCAGCATCGAGTGGATTGTCTGAAGATCGTACCTTCGCACCTGCAAGCGTTGCTCACGCATGGCCGCCCCGAAGAGGTTTTGCCCGCACGCCGGCTGGTTCTCGGAGGAGAAGCGAGCCGTTGGGATTTGATTGAACAGGTGGGGCGATTAGCGCCGGAGTGCCGTGTCTTCAATCACTATGGGCCGACCGAAACCACGGTCGGAGCGATCAGCGGTGAAGTGGAAACCGTGAAAGGAGAGAGCGGCGAGAGGGGCGAGAGCGTGGCGCTCGGCAGACCTCTCGGCAATATGGCGGTCTACATTCTGGGAGATGGGTTAGAGCCTGTGCCGGTAGGCGTGGCCGGTGAAGTCTATCTGGGCGGGGAGGGTGTGGGGAGAGGATACCTGCGGCGGCCGGAATTGACGGCGGAGCGGTTTATCCCGGACCCGTTCGGCGCGGTTGGAGGCAGGCGCATGTACCGCACCGGGGATGTCGCGCGCTATCTGCCCGACGGGCGCATCGAGTTCCTCGGTCGCGGGGACAATCAGGTGAAATTCCACGGTTTTCGCGTGGAGTTGAACGAGATCAGGTCGGAATTGAATCGCCACCCGCAGATTAGCGACAGCCTCATCACGCTCGGCAAGGGCAGCGGCGGCAACGAGATGATGGTGGCCTACTATGTCGCCAGGCAGGAATTGCCGGTGGCCGAGCTGAGAGAATTTCTCTCGGAAAACATTATCGAAGAAACGATTCCGAATGCCTTCATCCATTTGCCAAAGCTCCCGCTGACCCCGAACGGAAAGATTAACTTTCAGGCATTGCCTTCGGTGGAGGAGTCGCGCCGCAAGGTCAGGAGAACGGGCGTCGCGCCGCGCACGCCCACCGAGCAGGTGCTGGCCTCGATCTGGGCTGATGTGCTACAGGTCGGGCAGGTTAGCGTAGACGACAACTTCTTCGAGCTGGGCGGCCATTCTTTGATGGCGACGCAGGTTATCTCTCGTTTGCGTGAAGCGTTTCAAAGAGAGTTGCCTTTGCGCGACCTGTTTGAAGCGCCCACGGTGGCCGAGATGGCGCAAAGAGTCGAAGCCGCACTGAAAGGCGACGAGCAGGCGAGCGCGCCTGCAATCGAACGCGTTTCGCGCACCTCTCCCCTGCCGCTCTCATTCGCGCAGCAACGCCTGTGGTTCGCAGACCAGTTGGAGCCGGGCAATCCTGCTTACAACATTCTCGGCGCGGTGCGTTTCAAGGGTCAACTCGACAGCAACGCTTTAGAGCGCAGCCTGAACGAGATCGTTAAACGGCACGAGACGCTGCGCACCACGTTCACGGTCGTCGAGGGGCAGCCCGCGCAGGTGGTGGCGGAATCCCTGCGCATCCCTATGCCGCTCGTAGACCTGAGCGCATTGGAGGGCACAAAGCGCGAGGCGAAAGTTCTGGAACTCGGCGCGGCGGAATCGCGGCGGCCGTTTGATCTCGCCACAGGCCCGCTGCTGCGCGTCACGCTGTTGCGTTTGGCCGAAGCGGAGCATGTGCTGTTGCTCGGGATGCACCACATCGTTTCGGATGCGTGGTCTGTCGGGGTGCTGGCGCGCGAACTGGGCGCGTTCTACGCAGCCCTGTCGGAAGGGAAGCAGGCGGAACTGCCGTCGCTGCCCGTTCAGTATGCGGACTTCGCACACTGGCAGCGCAACTGGCTAGAGGGCGAGAATCTGGAAAGCCAGCTCGCCTACTGGAAGAAACAGCTGGCGGGCGCGCCGCCCGTGCTTGAGTTGCCGACGGATTATCCGCGCCCGCAGGCACAGAGTTTTCGCGGCGCGAAACATCATCACGCGCTTCCCTACACGCTGACCGAGACTCTCAAGACCCTGAGCCGCCGCGAAGGCACCACGCTTTTCATGACGCTGCTCGCGGCATTCCAGGTGTTGCTCCGACGCTATACCAATCAGGAAGACATCGTGGTCGGCACGGACATCGCCAATCGCAACCGGCACGAGATCGAAGGGCTGATCGGCTTCTTCGTCAACCACCCGGTACTGCGCACGAACCTGAGCGGCAATCCGACATTCCGCGAATTGCTGGGGCGCGTGCGCGAGGCGACGCTCGGGGCTTACGCGCATCAGGATGTGCCGTTCGAAAAACTGTTGGGCTTGAGAAAGACCGAGCGCAGCCTGAGCCACCTGCCGCTCTTTCAAGTGCTGCTGGTGCTGCGTAACACGCCGTCCGAGCCTCTGGAGCTTCCCGGCTTAACCCTCGAATTGATCGAGATCGAGAACGAGACGGCCAAGTTCGACGTGGCGCTCTTTATGGAAGAGACGGCCGCCGGGCTGGTCGGCAACTGGAACTACAGCACAGACCTCTTCAAGCCGGAAACCATCACGCTGATGTCCGAGCATTTC
>DATCWB010000039.1:0-7169 GCA_036566625.1 Pyrinomonadaceae bacterium | reverse complement strand
GCCTGCGCGCCCGCCGGGCGCGCGCCACGCGCCGTCTGCGCGTACGCCGTCGTTGCCGAAGAGAATGCCGCAGCGGCGACGAACGCCAAAGTTAAAATGTAAAAATATTTCCTCATAGACACAACACACCTTTCCGTCCCTGTTGAAAAACAGGCGACGCCCGCGGGAGTCGCCCGTGAAAATTTAAATTGCGGGGAGTGTGAACCACACTCCGATGCCGCGCGCGCCCGCGCCGTTGGCCTGCGACCGCACAACATGGGCGCGGCAGTTAAGACGCTCTCGCGGCGGAAAACGCTACACGCCGGTCGGAACTTTAAGACTTTAAGGCCGCCCCAGAGCATCGCCCGGCGTGAGTTGCTTGTACCAGAGCAGTTGAATCTCGTTCGGTAGCTCGGGGTAGGCGAAACGTTTGATCGCCCCCAATTCACACCCCTGCCGCGCATAAAACCTGCACGCCGGGACGTTGATGTTCTGCGTCTCGACCTTGAGTTGAAGACAACCGCGCGCCGCTGCCCTCGCCTCCACCGCACGGAAGAGCGCCGCGCCGACGCCGCACCCGCGAGCCTCCGGCACAACCCGTATGTCCCACAGGACGGCCAGGTCTGTGCGTCCCTCCAACATGTCGAGGCCGGGGGTGTCTAAGGCGACGGCCGCGCCGCCGACGCGCCTGCCTTCGGAGTGCGCCGCGAGAAACTCCCAGTTCGATACGTCGAAACGTTCCGCCCAGCGCGCCGGACTCTCTCCCGCAAACGCGTCGTAGTCTTTGACGTATGGAGCGTCGAGCCTGCGTTCCGTCAGGATGAATTTGTCGGGAGAGTCGTCGCTAAACGCCACGTCGAAAATCTCTCTGACCTCGAAGGCAATCGGAATGCGCGCGTACTCCGCGAGAGCCGTCGCCGAATCCTCTCTAACTTCGATTACCATCCGGCGATCCTACGGCATCCGGCCTGCGCCCCGCACGTCGCGCACAGAGCATGAGAGAGATTTTACATATAAAGTAATGCGCCCGCGCCGGGACGAGTGCGACAAGTTGTTAAGCTGCTCCACGTTCTGCCCGGAAACATTGACAGCCGGAGTCCACGCCGTTATTGTTCAGCCCCTTGCCTCCTGCTGACGGAATTGTTTATCCGCCGGCTTCAGCTTTATCTACAGCGTTTCTCGAAAGGAAAATACTACATGAATGCAGCGGGTTTGATTTTTTCTCTCAAAGGGGTCGTCGCCGCTTTGGAAATGCCGTTCTATCAATCTCTCATCACCGACGGCAGCGTCAGCCGGGAGGAGTTTGAAGGCACGCACCGTAACTTTTTGGCAGTTATTGCGACCCTGACAAAGACGCCTACGGAAAAAGTTGAGGAGCTGGTCGCCGAGTACGACGAGGATTTAACTGCAACTTATAGCAAGTTCATAGCTATCCAGCAGAGCGATTATATCGGCGGCTTCAGACTTGCGCAGGTAATGGCAGGCTACGTGACTACGATCATGGCTAAGGCCGGCATCAGAGGCTAGCTCTGAGGGACCCGGGGGGCTTACTTCTCTTCGCGTCGCCGATAGGGAAGCAAGCCCCTTTTGCTTTTTGCGCCCCGGCGTGCGGCCGACATCCCTTCACGCCGCCTCTCGCGTACGTCGTCCGTGGGCGCGCTCTCTGGTGGGCGTTAAGCCGCGCAGACCTTACCCAGTATGTCCGCCCACTTGCTGACCACTACCTTCCCGTACATCTCCAACTCTTTCTGACGCCGGATGCCGCACGCCCTGCGAAACGCGCCCGCCTCGCCGTACTTCTTGATGGAGACGCACGTCTGCCCCTTCTTTTCTCTGCCCGCGTGCCACGACACTTGATAGACTTCGTTCAGGTAGATCGTGCCGTCTTTCCCCTTGTATTTCTTCACCGCCCGGCGCACGCCCACCACGCCGCTCTTGTTGCGCGGGTTGTTCCCCACCACGACCCAATCCGTGCGCGGCTTGCCCAACTCTCGCTCCAACTGGTTGCGACATTCCACAGCCTTCTCCAGACCGGCTTCCTTCCCGCCATGCCTGCTGTCGCTGATGAATTTTGACTTGGTGACGTTCCCCAATCTGACCCTGACATACCACCCGACAGTCTTTCTCTCAGGGCAATCAATACGGCTGATGCCCTTATGACCGCTCTTCGCCATAAGCTCCTGAACCCCTCTCTCGCTCTCGGAATCAAATTTTCGGTGAGTGAAGAGAAGTTATCGCCTCACCGCCTCGATGTCAAAGAGCTACGGATCGCTTAGCGGCCTGAATTCGTGACAGAGCCGTAAAAGCCGCATCGTTCGGCCTGACGCGCCGATTCAGCAGGTCAGGCCGAAGCGACGGGCTTGGACACACTTTCACACTCGTTCGATGAGTAGGGCGAGGCCGAGGCCGCCGCTGACGCACAGGGTGGCGAGGCCGAGGCGTGCTTCGCGCTTGTGCATCTCGTGGAGGAGCGTCGTCGTGATGCGGACGCCGGTGCAGCCGATGGGGTGGCCGAGGGCGATTGCGCCGCCGTTGACATTCAGGCGCGCCGCGTCGAAGCCGAGTTCGCGGTCGCAGGCGATGACCTGCGCGGCGAAGGCTTCGTTGAGTTCGATGAGATCGATGTCGGCGAGCGACAGCTTTTGTCGCGCCAGCAGCGCGCGGACGGCGGGCACGGGGCCGATGCCCATGACTTCGGGCGCGACCCCGGCGATCTCGTAATCGACGATGCGCGCCAGAGGCTCGTCGCCACCGCCGTCGCGCGCCGTCGCGCGCAACGCCTCTTCGCCGAGGACGACGACGGCTGCCGCGCCGTCCGTGATGCCGGACGAGTTGCCCGCCGTGACCGTGCCGCTCTGGCGGTCGAAGACGGGCGGGAGTTTGCGCAGGGACTCGATGGTGGTATCGGCGCGCGGGTGTTCGTCGCGTTCGAGCGTGAGCGGTTCGCCGCGTCGGCCTTTGATCTCGACGGGCGTGATCTCGGAATCGAAGCGGCCGGAGTCGATGGCGGCGGCGGCGCGTTGCTGCGAGCGCAGGGCGAAGGCGTCCTGCTCGTCGCGCGTGATCTCGTACTGGCGCGCGAGGTTTTCGGCCGTCTCGCCCATGATGAGGCCGGAGAGCGGGTCGAGGAATCCGTCGCGATACATGCCGTCCACGAGTTCGACGTTGCCCATCTTCGCGCCCCAGCGCGCTCCTTCGGCGAAATAGGGCACGCGCGACATGTTCTCCACGCCGCCCGCGAGCACGGCGCGCGCGCGCCCGAGCATGATCTCCTGCGCCGCGAGGATGATCGCTTTCAAGCCCGAGCCGCACGCCTGGTTGACCGTGAAGGCGGGCACAGCGGCAGGCGCGCCCGCGCGATAACCGATCTGGCGCGCGAGGTTCGGCCCCGTGCTGGCCTGCCGCGCCGCGCCCCAGATGACCTGCTGGACGGCGTCGGGCGAGAGTCCCGCGCGCCGCAAAGATTCCTTCGCCGCCGTCGCGCCCAACTCGGCCGCCGGAACGTTTGCGAGCGCGCCGCCGAAGCGGCCGATGGGCGTGCGCACCGCCCCTGACAGATAAATGTCTTTCATTGCTTTGCTCACTGGCTTAGAATTGACGTTAAGCGACAGGCGACATTAAGAAGTGACGGGGACGGGGTGAACCGCCTCGCCCCGTCGCCCATCACACTTGGCCTGTTACGCTCGGGCGATCTTAGCACACGCCCATTATTGACCGTAAATCGCGCCTCCCGACGCTCTAAAGCGCGTCGCGCGACAACCGTCAGACCATCCATGAAAAGCCTCACCGATTTAGATGACGGAGACGGAGCGCGCCGTCGCCTCGCGGACATTCTCGACGCGCGCGGCGAGTGGTTCTGCGCCGATACGCGCGAGGGCGCGAGCGTGCCGCTCGGCAGAGGCGAATGGGAGTTGCGGACGGAACGCGGCGCGCTGTACTTCACCTACCGGACAAATCGTGGCGCAGCGCGCGTGTGGCGCGTGTCGGCGTGGGAATGGAGCGGAGAACGGCTGCGCCTCGATGCGACGCGCCGGATGGGTGCGGAGCGCGCGGTGCTGGAACTCGTGCCGCGCGCGTCCGTGCGCGACGGAGTGGAAGCGCTCAAGGCGGCGCGGCGCGCGGCGTGCGAGAAGTTGGCCGCGCTCGTCTGCGGGGCGAGCTTGAATGCGAGGGTCGAGCGCGCGACTTTGAGCGCGAGTGCGCGGCCTTCCGAACCGGGGCGGTACGCGCGCATCACCCTGTGCGTGGGGCGCGAGCGGATCGCGTTGACGGGCGCGGTCGTCGCGCTCAAGGCGCATGAGGTGGACGCCTTTCTGGCGTCGGCTTTGCTGTGGTGGACGCGCAGCAACGATAGGCCGAATCGGGCGGGCGCGCGGCGTCTGTGGCTCGTCGTCTCGCCCGACTTGAAAGTGGCGACCGCCGCGCGTCTGGCGTTGCTGCGTGAAGATGTGCGCCGCGAGATCAAGCTGTTCGAGGCGGGAGAGAATTGGTGTAGCGTGTCGCCCGTCGCCCTGCCCACACTCGAACAGACTTTCGACGGCGTGCGGCGCGTTCATCGCCCGCCGCGCGCGGAGTTGAGCGAGACGGCCGCGCGCATCGTCGCGCTCGCGCCCGAGGCGATTGACGCTGTGCGCGCGCGCCACGGCGAGACGCTTCGTTTTCACGGGTTGAGTTTCGCGCGCGTGCGAAACTGGATGCGGCACGAGCGCGTCTGGTTCGGGACGGGGCGCGCGCCGCGTGTGTTGCTCGAAGACGACAACCGGCCGCAACTCTCGAAACTCATTGACGAACTGTGCGAGCACCGCCGCGCCCAGGCCGTTGACCTTCGCCACACTCTCTATGCTTCCGCGCCCGAAGCGTGGCTCGAATCCCTCCTCCGGCGCGACATCACGCGGCTCGATCCCGGCCTGCGCCTCGCGCCGCTCTACGCCCAGTTTCGCACCCCGGCGCGCATGGGCAACGCGGGCGCGCGCCCCGTCGATCTGCTCGCGCTGCGTCGCGATGGGCGGCTCGTCGTCATCGAGCTGAAAGTCTCGGAAGACGCCGCGCTCCCGTTGCAGGGCGCGGATTACTGGCGGCGCGTCGAGGCACACCGGCGGCGCGGCGACATCACCCGCTCACGCCTTTTCGGCGACGCGCCAATCGCGGATGAACCACCGCTCATCTACGCGGTCGCGCCCTTTCTCCGCTTTCATCGCCACTTCAACACGCTCGCGCGCATGCTCTCGCCCGACATCGAACTCTACCGCTTCGACCTCAACGAAGACTGGCGCGCCGGAGTGCGCGTCGTGCGCCGTGTGACTTTAACCAATAATTGGCAATAACTGCCATTAATCGGTTAAAACATGCGACTGCCAACTTATGATTAAGATTGGAAACAAAAGTTGAGTCTCCAAAAAGATGGTGCGAAAAATTTATCCCCCGCGCGCACCTGGCCGTCAACAGGCTGCCAGGTAATCATTAAAGTCTTAACCTTCCATCGAGATGTAATTTGTTATAGGATTGCACATCGCCTTACGCGGTCGAATACTCTATCTCTCAAACTCTCAGGCGCGTCAGGCTATTCAACAGGCTCCAGTCAACATCTAGAGGTGGCGTCAAACTTTACAGACGCTACATAGGCCACGTAAAGACTTCACTCACAGTCGAAAGGCCCCCCATGAGAACCAAGATTGGGTACATCTACACGCTCAGTGAAGAGAGCGAAGCAACAATAGAGAAATTTAAGGAACGCCAGCGCGACAAAGCTTTGAAGTCGGCGTTGGAGAAGTTCATAAGATATTTCCATGCCCGCGCCGAGGCCAATGAGAAAAGAGCTGAGGTTGATTTCAGGCGCGCCTGGGAAAAGATAAAGGATTCTTCAAGATGGAAGGATGTGGAGGGAGAGTTCGTTGAGACTGCCGCGGTGGTTGTTAAAGGGACTCCGGCCCTGAGAGAAACAATCGGCGACTCGGACGATTTCGTCTTCTACCTGGAAAATACCGACGACGTAGGAGCCTTACTTAGAAACGGATTACAGGATGCCGGAGGCTCACAGGAGACCGGGCCGGAATGGTTCGACAAGGTTACGGAGGCACAACTGCCTGCCCAGTTGCCGGGCGCGAATAAATTCGATCTCAAAGCGAAGGTTTCCGCCGCCAATCCGCTTGAAGCGACGGGACGTTTCTCCTTCGACCAAGAGATTTGGCTGTGGGACGAAAAGCGCAAGAGCGTGGCTAGAGGCCGTATCCTGGCCTGTCTGTGTAACGGCGGGGAAAACTGGAGTGTAAGTTTCCGCAAGACGGAGAAAAGGACTAAGTATGAGAGCAGCGGCCCGGAACCTTGCTTTCTGAATAATCCGAGGACGATCAGAGACGTGCTCTGGGAAACGATTTTCGAGCTTGACCGTTCCGAAGAACACGGGCTTGTCGTGATCGCAGGCCGCACCGGCTCATGTAAATCCCAGATCGCCCGGGCATTGATTGAGAAGCGCCTTCAAGGCACCCCGGACAAACACCTCGTCACCTACGAAGACCCGATTGAAAAGCCAATCAAGACGAAAGGACCCATTACTTCACGGGAGAAGGGGAAGGACGTTTCCGACCTCAAAGAGGCGACGCACAACGCTCTACGCCAGAAACCGGCGGTGCTGTTTGTCGGGGAAACCCGCGACCCGGAAGAATGGGACATGTTGCTCAAGTACGCCGGAACCGGCCATCTGGTAGTGACCACGGCGCACGCCGGTTCACTCATCGAAGCGATGGGGAACATCTTACTGGCAACGCAGGCCAATGACTCGACGGCGAGGAGCGTGGTGGGAGAACGCTTGCTGGCCGTAGTTCACCTGAAATCGGAGAAGGCCGGCAGCGACGTGGGCATACTTATTCCGGCGCTCTGGCGTCGCACGTCGGAGGGCATCAAGGCGTTGATGTCGGAAGGACTCTCCTCACTCATGCCGAATACGCCGCCCAGACTTGCCGCCAACCCGGGGAAGAAAGAACCCTTCCCCAGTTCTATCGGGCGATACTGGTTCGCGCGGGAACTTCTCAAGCAAGAAGATGCCGCGGGCAAGTTAACCCCGGATGACATTAGAAAAGTGGGAAATTCCGCGCTTGAATGGGACTTGGAAGGAGTCTAATAATGGAACCTCACCACCTGAGATTTGGGATTCCCTCACTCGACGGGCTTTTCGGAGATAGACAAAGCAAGGG
>DATCWB010000038.1:0-13255 GCA_036566625.1 Pyrinomonadaceae bacterium | reverse complement strand
GTGCGCTCGCGTCTGGCCGCAGCCTCGGTCGCAGCCCCCGCGCTCGGCGTCGTGGAAGTTTTCGTCCATGCGACGACGGGCGACTTTACGGGCGCGACGGGCAAGCCCGCGTGGGTTGCCGCCGTCACGCGTGGCCGCCGCATCGAATTGCAACCGCTCGCCACACTGCGAAGACGCGGCGTGCTCGCGCCCACGCTCCGGCACGAGTACGCCCACGCCGTCATCGACGCGCTCTCGCGCTCGCGCGCCCCGCTCTGGCTCGCCGAAGGATTGGCCGCGCACGTCGCGGGAGAGGGACATTTGCTCACACGCCACGCGTCGAACGAGAAGTTCTCGCGCGAAGATTTGGAAAAGAGACTGGCCGCGCCCGCTAATGCCGCAGACATGCGCTCGCTCTATGCCGCCGCCTTCCGCGAAGTCGGCGCGCTCATCCGCACGGAGGGCGAAGCGAACGTGTGGCGGCGCGTGGCGCGTGGTTGAGAGCGACGCCCGGTTGATCAAATCCCGCCCGCGCCTGTAACATCTCCGCGCTTTGAGTCACACCATCGAACCTGAAACTACGGAGGCGGCTTCGCCTCTCGATCACCGGCTGACGCCGCACTTCCCCGCGCTCGCCGCGTTTGATTCCACCAAAACGCTCGTCGCCTCGCCCCTCTATCAGGAACTCCGGCCGGAGATCGAGCGCGTGCTCGGCCACGTCGTACAGGAAGATTTCGCGGACGCCGGGACGCGCGCACAAGTAGCCGACGCCTCCGTCGTGCGCGCGACGGCCTGGAACATCGAGCGCGGCAAACAACTTCCCGGCATCATCCGCGCGCTGAAAGCTCATCCCATCCTGCGCGGGAGCGACGTGCTGCTGCTGACGGAATTGGACTACGGCATGGCGCGCACGTCGAACGCGCACGTCGCGCGCGAGATCGCACGCTTGCTCGGGATGCACTACGCCTTCGCCTCGTGCTATCTCGCGCTGAACAAGGGCAGCGGCATCGAGGCCGATGTTGAGGGCGAGAACGAGCGCGGGCTGCACGGCAACGCGCTGCTGTCGCGCTACCCGCTGAGGCGCGCGCACGCCGTCAGTCTGCCGAACGGCAAAGACAAGATGGCGGGCAAGGAGAAGCGTCTGGGGCAGCAACGCGCCGTCGTCGCCGACATCGCGCACCCGGCGGGCGAGTTTCGCGCCGTCAGTCTGCACCTCGACGCACACTCGACGCAAAGGCATCGCCACCGTCAGATGCGCCTCGTGCTCGATCATCTCGACGGCCTCATGCCGCGCCTGCCCACACTCATCGGCGGCGACTGGAATACTTCTACTTACAACTCGCGCCGCGCCGTCTATTCCATCCTCGGCTACGCGCGTCGCGTCGCGATGGGCGTCGGCAACGTGGTCAGAAATCACTACCCTTACCCTGAGCGTTGGTTCGAGCGCGGGCTGTTTCGCGAGTTGGAGCGGCGCGGCTACCGTTACCGCGAATTGAACGCGCTCGGCGTCTGCACGTTGCACTACGACGTGGGCGACGCGGCCGTGAACACGAACATGGGCGACTGGATTCCGCAGTGGTGCTTCCCGTTCATCAACTGGGCGCTCAAGAAACACGAAGGCCGCTGCTCGCTCAAGCTCGACTGGTTCGCGGGGAGAAAGATCGCGCCCGCCGAAGGCGCGCGGCCTCTGGTCGTCGGCGAATTGCGCGACGTGGGCGGCGTCTTGTCGGATCACGACCCGATTGTGCTGGACTTTGTGCCTGAGAGTTGAACTTAACGCGGCGGGGTCTGAATGCCGAGCGTTGCGCTCTTCGTCGCCGTCGCATCCATCCGCGAACTCACCCAGCGATAGCCGAGCAGGAGCGCGAGCACGACGGCGAAGAGGATAGGCGTAGTCGTGTCGGCTTTAACGCCCAGGTAGAAGTGTATGACGCCGCCGACGGCCGCGACGTAGGTGAGCTTGTGCAGTTTCGCCCAACGCTTGCCGCCGAGCCGTTTGATCATGCCGCTCGTCGAGGTGGCGGCGAGCGGCACGAGCACGAGGAAACTCGCCATGCCGACGGTGATGAACGGGCGCGCCCACACATCTTCCGCGATCTCGCGCGCTCCGAAAAACTTGTCGAACCAGACGTAAGTCAGCAAATGCAGGCAGCCGTAAAAGAACGCGTAGAGGCCGACCTGACGGCGCAGTTTGACCATCCAGTTCGCGCCGGTCAGCTTGCGCAGAGGCGTGATGGCGAGCGTGACGAAGAGGAAGACGAGCGTGAGAACGCCGGTCGCGCGCGTCGCAAACTCGATGGGGTTCGCGCCGAGTTTGTGGTGATACGCGTCCCACGCAAGCAGCGCGGCGGGCACGAGTCCGTTCATGAACAGGACGAACCTCGTGAATTTAATGTCGGGCGCAAACATCTGTTTTACTCCGCGTCAGTAGTTGACTCGCAAATCCATCCCCGCGTAAAGCTGCGCCACCTCTTCGGCGTAGCCGTTGAACGGCAGCGTGTCGCGCAAACCGAACTCGCCGATGCGCCGCTCCTTCGCCTGACTCCAGCGCGGGTGATGAACTTTCGGATTCACGTTCGAGTAGAACCCGTACTCGCGTGGCGCGGAGATATTCCACGTCGTCTTCGGCTGCTGGTCGGTGAGCGTGATCTTGACGATTGACTTGATGCCTTTGTAACCGTACTTCCACGGCACGACCAGGCGCAGCGGCGCGCCGTTTTGCGGCGGCAGCGTCTCGCCGTAGAGTCCGCTGGCGAGAATGGTGAGCGGGTGCATGGCCTCGTCCAGGCGCAAGCCCTCGACGTAAGGCCATTCGAGCACGTCGCTCCGTTGATTCGGCATCCGCTTCGGGTCGAGCAGCGTCTGGAAGGCGACATACTTCGCACTTCCGAGCGGCTCGACCTGCGCCAGCAACTTCGCCAGCGGAAACCCGACCCATGGAATAACCATCGACCAACGCTCCACGCAGCGCATCCGGTAGACGCGCTCTTCGAGCGGCGCGATCTTCAACAGATCGTCGAGGTCGAAGACGCGCGGCTTCGCCACCATCCCGCCGACCTCGACCGTCCACGGGCGCGTGACGAATCCGCGCGCCGCGCCCGCGACTTCCGTCTTGCCCGTCGAAAACTCGTAGAAGTTATTGTAATTCGTGATCTCTTCGTAAGAGGTGCGCGCCTCGCCGGGCGGCGGGGGAAAACTCGACGCCTGTTCGGCCGTCTGCACGCCCTCGATCTTCTCGCCCTTCACGGGCGGCGGCGCGGGCACGCCGAACTGGCGGTAGACGAGAGCGGTGGCGGTCGTCGTCGCCGCGAGCGCGACGCCGCGCATGAAGTTGCGCCGCGTCAGGTATAACTTCCGGTCAGTGATCTCGCTGCTCTTGATGTCGTCCGGCTTCTTTATCAACATCTCGCCTGCTTTCCGTCAAAACAACTCTAATGAATTAAATGCCAATTCTTTACGCCTTTATTCCATGAAAATACGCGCGCCGTTCCGCCTGCGGATGTCTGAAAGGGGATTAACTGAGACTCTACGAGCCGCGCGCCCGAAATGCAAAGGCACACGCCTCACGCGCGGTGCGAAGCGCGCGAGGCATGTGCCTCGAAGTGTCGAGCCGCGCCAACAGGCGTGCCCGTCGTCCGTGTTCTTACCAGCGCGGGATGATGTCGCCCCAGCGCGGGCTGCCGCCGCTCGTGCGCCCGCCCGTCACGCCGCGCTGCGCGCGCAAAATCGAAGCGGCGTCAACAAGCGAACGCAGGGGCACTTCGCCGGAGAAGCTCTTATCAAAACGTCGCTCGAAGACGTAGAGCGGGAGCGTGAAGCCGGTGTCGAGTTCGTAACGCACCTGCCCGCGATTGCTGAAGGCCGACCAGACCACGTTCGGGATCGAACGCAGGTTGACGACGACCGGCAAATCGAACTGCGCGCCGCGCCGTCCGCCGAGTTTCATCGCGCCCGCGTAGTTGCCCTCGATCACGTCCTCATCGAAGAGGCTCAGGCGATAGTCGAAATCTTTGAGGCTGACGGGAATGGGCGTCGAAACGTCCAGACCCAGATTGAGCCGCGCCGTCTGGTCGCGGAAGTCTATGGCTTCGAGCGTGATCTCGTTGAGCCTCATGCTCACCAGATCGTTGCCCAGCCGATCCGTCGAACGTCTGGTCTGCGCCGTCGCGCCGGTCGCAAACATCGCCACGAACAGCAGCGCCAGCGCGAGCCACAGGTGTTCCACACTCAGCTTCGCCAGCACATTTCTCTTCGAGATTGCTTTCATTTTCACTCCTCGTCGCACTTTGAATTCGCGTCTCCGGCAGCCTCGGGAACGACACTCGCGCGCTCGCCGCCGCAACAGTTCATTTACAAGCGGCGTGCCACATGCGGCGATGGTCTAAGTGTTGAAATAATAGAAGCCGGCGGGCGTGAGCGTGGCTTTCGCCTGCACGAAAACGGCGCGCGACACACGCGCTCGTGTGCGGCGAAATATGTGGGCAGGAGGCTCGTCAAAACGAGCGCGGGACGCGCCTTTACGACGAGCAACTGACCGCGAGACGCTTGCCCCAGTCGGGCGGCGATTCGGCGTAGCCTTCCCTTCCGGTCTGCTCCGTGAAGGGCGCGCGCAGCACTTCGAACAGACGCTCGATCTCCGTGTAATCGCGCCGCTCGACGGCGGCAGTGATGGCGTTCTGCGCGAGGTAGTTGCGCAAAACGTACTTCGGATTAACCGCGTCCATGCGGCTCTTGCGCGCGCCGTCTTCGCTCGACTCGGCTAATAAGCGTTGGCTGTACCGGGCTGCCCACGCGTCGAAGGCGGCAGGCTCTACGAACATATCGCGCAACTCGTCGTGCCGCGTGTCGCCCGCCGTTTTGAAGTTGCTAAGGCGGCGGAAGAAGTTCGTGTAATCGACGCCGTTCGCTTCGAGCAGGGCGAGCAGGTCGAGCAGCAACTCCGCGTCCGCTTCGGCCTCCGTCGTCAATCCCAACTTGGCGCGCATCAGTTCGCCGTAGTGCGCGGCGAAGGCCGGCTGGTAGGCGTCGAGCGCGGCTGTCGCCTCTTCCACCGTGATCAGGTTGACGAGCGTCTGCGCGAGGCGGCTGACGTTCCAGAGGCCAACGGCGGGTTGCTGATCGAAGGCGTAGCGGCCGGAGTAGTCAGAGTGGTTGCAGATGAATCCGGCGTCATAATCGTCGAGGAAACCGAACGGCCCGTAGTCGAGCGTGAGGCCGAGGATGGACATGTTATCCGTATTCATCACGCCGTGCGCGAACCCGACCGCCTGCCACTTTGCGATGAGCCGCGCCGTGCGCCGCGCCACTTCGAGCAGAAACTGTTGATACTTGTCGGCCGCCCCGGCGAGTTCGGGGAAGTGATTGGCGATCACGTAGTCGGCCAACTCGCGTATGCGTTCGGGCTGTCGGCGGTAGTAGAAGACTTCAAACGTGCCGAATCGCACATGGCTCTCACTCATGCGCACGAGCGCGGCGGCCGTCTCCACGCGCTCGCGCCTGACCGGCTCGTCGCTGCCGACGATGCAGAGCGCGCGGCTCGAAGGGATGCCGAGCGCGTGCATCGCCTCGCCGCACAGGTATTCGCGGATGGTCGAGCGCAGCACGGCGCGCCCGTCGAAGCCGCGCGAGTAGGCGGTCGGTCCCGCGCCCTTCAGATGCAAATCCCACTTCGCGCCGCGCGCGTTCCGCACCTCGCCCAGAAGGATGGCGCGCCCGTCGCCGAGTTGCGGCACGTAGCTGCCGAACTGATGCCCCGCGTACAACATCGCGAGCGGTTCCGCGCCGGGGAGCGTGCGGCCGCCGCCGAAGTATTCGACGAATTCGGGACGCTCCGCCTCGCGCGCGTCGAGATCGATCAACTCGGCCGCCGCCGGGTTGAAACTGACGAGATATGGATCGGGGAAAGCCGTGGGGCTGACTTTGGAGTAAAAGGCGGCGGGCAGGCGCGCGTAGGTGTTGTCGAACGCCAATTCGTTTAATTTGCGCATCGGATCATCTCCCCCTTGAATCATCGCCCACTACGATAGAAGAATCGCGAAGTTTGCGCCACCCGGCGGGAGGGTTTGCAGAGGACGGCGACTCACCGCGCGCGCCGCAACGACATGTCGCGCGCTTCCGCACAGCGGTCGTGCGAGGCGGCGCGCTTCACACGTTGAATTTCAGGATACCCAGAAAGACCGTCGTGATGAAAACGACCGCCACGTAATAAGTCACCACGACCGCACGCATGTCGCGCCCGCCCGTGCCCCACAGCCTGAACGTGAATTGGCCGAGGACGAATAAGAGGATGGCCGAATTGAGCAGGAGCGACGGCGTGCGGCCGAGCGTGTTCGTGACCTGGCCGGACGACAGGTCGAACTTGACGGCGAGTTCGGCGGGCAGGCGCGACCAAAGCACGGCGTAACAGCCGACGAGGAGCGGCAGCGCGAGCCATGGCAGCAGAATCAGAGTGCGCCAATTCTTCCCTGTCATCGGAGGGGTCTCTTTAGCTTTTGCGCTCACGCGCGTCGCTCAGTCGTCCAGCCCGCGCGTGAGCGCGCCGTGCAGTTTGCCGAGCGCGGTGTCAAGGATGTGGTCTTCGCGCGCGATGCAGAGGCGCATGTAGTTGTCCCAACGCGCGCTGTCGGCGAAGGCGTTCCCCGGCACGGCCGCCACACCCGCCTGCGCGATCAATTGCTCGTTAAGCCTCATGGCGTCAGCATACTGTTCGGGGATGCGCGCCCAGACGTAGAAGGTCGAGCCGGATTCGTAGATGCGAAAGCCCAACTCTTCCAGCACGCCCACGGCGCGCGCGCGCTTGCCCGCGAAGCGTTCGCCGAGGCGCGCGTAGTAATCCGGATCGGATATCAACACTTCGGCGAGCGCTTTTTGTAGCGGCGTCGGCGAACAGACGTAGAAGACGTTGTTGGCGTTGTTGAGCGGGGCGACGAGTCTGGCGTCGCCGTAGGCGTAGCCGAGCCGCCAGCCGGAGATGTTCCACGACTTGGAGAAGGAGTTGACCGTCACGGTGCGCTCGCGCATCCCGTCTAAGGCGGCGACGGAGAGATGGGGCTGTGCGCCCGCGACGTAGTGCTCGTAAACTTCGTCGGAGATGCAGAGGAGGTCGAATTCCTGACAGACTTCCGCAATCGAGGTTAGTTCGGCGCGGGTGAAAACTTTGCCCGTCGGGTTGACGGGCGTGCAGACGATGATCGCGCGCAGCGGAAACTCGCGCCGCGCTTTCAACTCGCGGCAACGCGCACGCAATTCGTCTTTGTCGAATTCAAGCGTCTCGCCCGACAACTGAAAGACCTCGGCGCGCCCGCCGAGTTCTTCGATGATGCGGCGGTGGTAAGGGTAGTAAGGCTCGAAGACGAGAGCGGCGCAGTCTTTGAGATACGCGTCGGCGACGGCGACGAGGCCGCCCGTCGCGCCGGGCGTGATGATCAGTTCGAGGGGGTTGGCGTCGGGGTCAACCTCGACGCCGTTGAACGTCCTGATCTTGTCGGCCACCGCTCGCCGCAATTCGCGCGCGCCCTCCGCGGGGCTGTAATGATTATGGCTCGCGGCGATTATCTCGCCCGCCGCCCGCGCGAGGTTCGGGTCAATCGCCAACTCCGACTGCCCCTGCACGAGGTTGCCGTCCGCAGGGACGAGTCGCGTGATCAGCCGTATGTCGGGTTTAGCTTTTTTCATCTCGGTCACCATAAGCAGTTTCCTTCGAGTGTGCGTCGCAGCGGAAATTTCGACCGCGCGATTCATGCGAGAGCGCCTGCTTCGCAGACGAGTTCAGGCGGGAAGCGGCGCGCGTGTCTCAGCGACGCGTGCGCCTGAGCAGGATGATGCCGATGATCAGGAAGACGATGCCGACGTAGAGGAAAGTGCGCTGGCTGGTGATGCCGACCCCCAGAAAGGCCGTTCCGAGCGCGATGAAAGGTATGCCGCGTTTCGACATTGTGTTGCCTCCGTTCGGGTGTCCGCCGGGCAGTTCGCCCCGTTTGTGTCACCCGACGATTAACAGATTTCGGTCTTAAGATACTTTCGAACCGCGAAAGTTTCAACGGCGAATGAAGCGCAAATGTTTCAACGGGGCGCGGCCACAGTCGGCGCGGCGGCGGGCGCGAGCGGCGGCAAAACTTCACGCAGACCTTCCTGGCCGCCGTTTGAAATTAAAGTTTCCCCGTCGCCTTTGCTATACTTCGTCTCATGCCAAAAAAGATTTCTCCGAACAGCGTCACGGTGGGGCTGGTGCAGATGACTTGCGCGCCCGACCCTGCGGTCAACATGAAGAAAGCGATTGCCCGCATCGGCGAGGCGGCCAAACGCGGCGCGCAGGTGGTCTGCCTGCAAGAACTTTTCCGTTCGCAATATTTCTGTCAGACCGAAGACATCGAACTCTTCAAACTCGCCGAGACCATACCCGGCCCTTCGACCGAAGCCCTCTCGAAGGTGGCGCGCAGGCACAAGATCGTCATCGTCGCCTCGCTGTTCGAGCGGCGCGCCGCGGGTCTCTATCACAACACGGCGGTCATCATCAACGCGGACGGCGAAATCGCGGGTAAGTATCGCAAGATGCACATCCCGGACGATCCGCTCTACTACGAGAAATTTTACTTCACGCCCGGCGACCTCGGCTTCGCCAGCCATGACACGGAGTTTGGGAAGATCGGCACGCTCGTCTGCTGGGATCAGTGGTTCCCCGAAGCGGCGCGACTGACCGCGCTCTCCGGCTCGCAAATTCTCTTCTACCCGACCGCCATCGGCTGGCTGCCGGACGAAGACGAAGAGATGAACGAGGCGCAGCATCAGGCGTGGGAGACGGTGCAACGCGGCCACGCGATTGCGAACGGCGTTTATGTCGTGGCCGTCAACCGCGTCGGCGCGGAGGGCAAGTTGAAGTTCTGGGGACAGTCGTTCGTCGTCGATCCGTTCGGACGAATTGTGGCGCGAGCGTCGGCCGACGAAGAGGAAATTCTCATCGTCGAATGTGACCTCGGCCTGCTCGAACGCACGCGGCAGAACTGGCCTTTCCTGCGCGACCGTCGCATCGAATCTTATCAGGGACTAGGCTACCGCTTCCTTGAGTCGCCCACGAACAAGTAGCGGTTCGAGTGGCTGTCAAATAACTGTCAGGTAGCCGTCGAAACAGATGAGCAAGCAGAAGACTCCCGCCGAACTCGGCTTTCGCATGCCGCCCGAATGGCACAGGCACGCCGCGACGTGGCTGGCGTGGCCGAAAGACCCGCTCACGTGGCCTGAACGCGTCCCGCAGGTTGAGGAAACCTATCTTGAGATCATGGCCGCGCTCGCACCGCACGAGACGGTGAACCTACTGGTTGACGACGAAGCGACGGAAGCCTCCGTGCGCGCGCTCTGCCGGTTCGAGGGGAGCGAGCACGTACGTTTTCACCGCATCCCGACCGTGGATTCATGGATACGCGATTACGGCCCGAACTTTCTCCTCGGTGGGGGTGGCGAACTCGCCTACAACGATTGGATTTTCAACGCGTGGGGTGACAAGTACGAGGAGTTGAAACGGGACGACGCGATTCCGAAGCGATTGCAGAACGTGTTGGACGTGCCGCGCTTCGAGCCGGGCATCGTCCTGGAAGGCGGCTCGATTGAAGTCAACGGCGCGGGCGTCGTGTTGACGACCGAGCAATGCCTGCTCAACCCGAACCGCAACCCGCACCTCGACCGCGCGGGCGTGGAAAGGTATCTGCGCGATTATCTCGGGGTGGAGAAAGTTCTCTGGCTCGGCGAAGGCATCGTCGGCGACGACACGGACGGCCACATCGACGACATCGCCCGCTTCGTCGCGCCCGACACGATCGTCTGCGCCGTGGAAGACGACCCCGCAGACCCCAACTACGAACTACTGCGCGAGAACCACCGGCGACTGCTCGGCGAGACCGATGCGCGCGGCGCGGCTTATCATGTCCACACGCTCCCTATGCCCGGCATCGTCGGCGGGCGCGAAGACCGCCTGCCCGCCTCTTACGCAAACTTCTACATCGCCAACAACGTCGTGCTCCTGCCCGTCTTCGGCCACCCAAACGACGCGCGCGCCGCCGACACCTTGCAACGCCTCATGCCCGAACGCCGCGTGATTCCGATCAACGCCGAATCGCTCGTCTGGGGCATGGGCACGCTCCACTGCCTCTCGCAGCAGCAGCCCGCAGCTTAAGTTTCTTATAGGCGAGCGACCGGACGCGTCGCGGGAGCAACTTAAAGAATGAACGCGGAAGCCACCGAACTGTTCGTCATCGGCGTCGCGATGCTCTTCTTTCTCGCCATCTGCGCCGTGGCAGTCTGGGCGTTCGCGCGTCAATACCGGCGCGAGCACCCGCGCGACGACGCGCCGCGCGATGATTCCTGAAGCGATATGTCCGCCCTGCCCTGACTAACTGTTCCCCTCTTGTGGAGTTCGCTTCGGAGCACATCACGACAAAGGGGCAACAGCGCCCACCACGCCTGGTTTCGCTGAGAAAAGAGTTTCCGATGTTTCATTTCTTATCTCAAAGTTCATTCCAGCTATGGTTTGGCATTGGCGTATTTATCGCTGTTATCGCCGGCGTCGCCTCCGTTAACCACGAAGCATTGTTTGGAAGGCGGGCAGAGAAAGAATTGCACGAATTTATCCCCCTCCTACTTTCTGCGTTTATCGGAATCATCGCAAAACAAATCTTTATCGGCTTCTGCGGTTTTGCCTTAATCGGGATCGCCATAAAAATCGGATGGTCAAATTCGATTATTGCCGCACTCGTATCCATTTTCGTGTTTTGTTCTGTGATGGGTTTGAGCCGAGGACTATTATCTGTAATATACAAAAGAGTTGCCTGATTCCTCTTCCCCGGCTGCGCCGCCCGGCAACTCATTCAACCCGACGCTTCGATAACGCGCTCTCAATGGCGATTTCTCCATTCGTAAATTGAATGCCTGCATTCGGCTGCTAACTCGGATGGTAATGATGAGACAAAATATGCGTAAACTTGTGTGGTTTATCTTCGGCCTCAGCCTTCTCCTGAGCCTCCCTCTGCATGATGCTTCGTATAGTTTCAAGGCCGAAGCCGCGCAGAAGAGAGCCCGCTCGCGTAAGCCTCGCACGTCGTCCCGCGCGTTGCCGACCGGCGACGAAGCGCTCGCCCGCGCCTTCGAGCAGCGAATGAGCAACGTTCAGGTGGAGGGGGAGGGCGTCGTTCTCAGAGTGCTTCCGGACGACAACGACGGAAGCCGGCATCAACGCTTCATCCTGGCGCTCGCCTCCGGTCAGACGCTGCTCATCTCGCACAACATCGATCTGGCGCCGAGAGTTGTCGGACTTCGCAAAGGCGACGTAGTGTCGTTCAGCGGCGAGTATGAATGGAACGCTAAAGGCGGCGTGATCCACTGGACACACCGCGACCCCGGCAAACGTCATCCGGCGGGCTGGATCAAACACGACGGCGAGATTTACCAGTAAGCGGTCACAGGCCGAGCCGGGGAATGGTTAATGAATAGCGAGCTACAAAACCTGTTTCGCGCCGATCAGGAAGAGCGAAAGAATCATCCCCATCACGGCACGCCGGAGTATCGTCTATTGCGTGAGCGGGATGCCGCGCGGCGAAAGCGCCTTGAAGCCATCGTTGAGTCCGGCGGGTTAAGAGAGCCTGAAGATTATTATCATGCCGCGTGGATTCTCAATCACGGCGAGAGCGTGGAAGAGATTGGGCAAGCGCACACGCTGGCGAAGGAGGCGGTCAAGCGCGGCCTGCGTGGCGCGCGCTGGCTAACTGCCGCGACCTACGACAGGTGGCTGATGTATCAGGGTAAACCGCAGAAGTATGGGACGCAGATCGTGCCGGATGGACGGCGGCAGCGGGTCTGGGATGTCGAACCGGCGACCTCCGATGCCGAGCGCGCCGAATGGGACGTGCCGACGCTTGCGGAAATGAACAGGCGTGCCGCAGAGGTAACGCGCAACGAACCGATGCCGCAGATGGACGCCGCTCCGGGTTGGCTTAAGGATGCGCTACAGAGATGGCGGGCTGAAGATGAAGGGCGAGCATGACCACTCTCTGACCCAAAGCTGGAAGAGCGCGGCTCTCATCGAGAACTCATCAATAGCGTAGTCCCGCCAAGTCTGATACCGACCCGGAAGGCTTTCGCTTTCACGCTCCGCCTCGCACGTCGCCCACGCGGCTGACCGGCCGGGATTGGCAGGGAGCAGGAACCGGGTAGATGCTACCACTTCTTCAACTGCTGAAAACAGCCCATCTTGCTCAGGCTTACGATCGGAATAAACTTCTTCGGTGCGGAGACTAAGATGACGGAGGCAAGCGACGGAGCGCACCTGATCCATTAGTTTAGGTTTATTCATAGCTGTGAGGGGCGATGAATCTGCTAAGCTTATCGAATGTGGGAGCGGTATTATACACGGAGTGGGGCATCTCTGGCCGAAACTTTCGGCTTTTGTCGCCCTATGACGGTAGTTAGGCCGAATGTGTCAGCTTTTCACGCTCTACAGAGCAGTTAGGCCGACACTATCGGCTTTTCACGCTCCACAGCGTAGTTAGGCCGAATTATTCGGCACAATATGCGTTAGGCGTTTCGTGGTTTATGAAGTGGAGCAAATTAAAGAGGCTACTATTACCTAAAGGCCCTGGCCCGCCGGCTGTCATAGTCGATGACGACGGCGTGACGCTTTGGCTCGGAGGCAAGGCGCATTCTCGCATCTTATGGTCGCAACTCACGTCGGTGGACATCGGAATCGTGACAGCTCCTGAGATGGACTACTCCGAAGCGTTCTGGGGGTTGACCGGCGATGGTGCGGAGGTCATCGTGCCTGTAGAGGTGATCGTTAATGCAGGCCAGTTGAATAGTAAGCTGTTTAAGCTGCCAGGGTTTGATATGGAGATGTATCACCGAGCACGCGAGGCGGAATCTCAAGGTCTGCCGGGAGAGTTTGTCTGTTGGCGGAAGAGCAACGCCTAACAAGGGGATGAACCGGACTCGCAACATAGCGGCTCTTTCATCTATTGTTAATTGCTCGCCGGTTATCCCCAGCGTTAGATTGCTCTGTGGTTATGAATATTGATGCTCTAAATTTGGCGGAACAGCTTCTTCTCTCGCGGGTGGAGCAGGCTACCGGCTTAATGGAAGAAAAACATGAGCAGCTTTTGCAGAGTGGCGTGTTCGGAGAGTATCGAAAGATTTATGAAGAGTATGTTGGCCTGATCGAGTCACAGGCTGAGGGCCTTGAGGCGTTGAAGCGCGCCATCTTCCTTCATTGGTATCAACTAGCAGAGCCGTCTTGTTT
>DATCWB010000037.1:0-2404 GCA_036566625.1 Pyrinomonadaceae bacterium | reverse complement strand
GGCGGCCCGCGCATTTACCGGGCGGCCGAAGATCGCCAAGGCCGAGGGCGCCTACCACGGCGTCTACGACTACGCCGAGGTGAGCCAGGGCTCCACGCCGGCGACCTGGGGCGGCATCGACCATCCGCGCAGCGTTCCGCTCGTGCAGGGCACACCCGAGTCCGCGCTCAAGGACGTCGTTGTCTTTCCGTTCAACGACACCGAGCGCACGCTGGCGATCCTGGACGAGCACGCCAATGACCTCGCGTGCGTATTGATCGATCTGATGCCGCACCGCGTCGGTTTGTGTCCGGCGGATGTCGAGTTCGTCGCCGCGCTGCGCGAGTGGTCCGCGCGCCACGGGGTGCTGTTGGTGTTCGATGAAGTCATCACGTTCGGGGCCGAGCACGCCGGCTTGCAAGCGCGCTACGGCGTCGCGCCCGACCTGACCGCGCTGGGCAAGATCATCGGCGGTGGATTTCCCATTGGCGCCGTCGCCGGCCGCGCCGAAGTCATGGATGTGCTCAACCCGCAGTCGCCCCGCTACGTGTTCCCGCACTCCGGAACATTCACGGCCAACCCGATCAGCATGACCGCGGGCATGGCGGCGATGCTGAAGTTCGACCGACCCGCGGTGGCGCGCCTAAACGCGCTGACCGATCGGGCCAGGAACGGCATCGAAGGCGCGATCCGCGCGACGGGCGCGCCCGCGAGCGTCACCGGGGCGGGCTCGATGTTCCTGGTGCACATGAAGCAGACGCCGCCACGAAATTACCGCGATGCCTACCCGACGCCCGACGAGTCGCGCCGACTCAAGGCGTTGCTCGATCACCTCTACAACGAAGGTTGCAGCATCATCAGCACGGGGACGTGCGTGTTCTCCACGCCGATGACCGAAGCGGAGATCGACACGCTGGTGGGGGCGTTCAAGTCCGGCTTTGCCAAGCTGGCTTCGATGGGCTGAGCGAGCGGAGGGACGGATCGATTGGGACGGGTGGATGCGTTGCCGAGGCGCCGGGCGCTCGAACGATCTGACAGTCAGGCCCACTTCCAAACTCACTCGCGTTCGAAGACCGTCGCCAAGCCTTGTCCTACCCCGACGCAGAGCGACGCGATGCCGCGCGAGGCGCCGGTGCGAGCCATCTGGTGGATCAGCGTCGTGGCCAGGCGGGCGCCGCTGCAACCAAGCGGGTGACCGAGCGCAATCGCGCCGCCGTTGACGTTCAATTTTGCGTTGTCGATGCCCAGCTCGCGCTGGCAGGCGAGGGCCTGCGCGGCGAACGCCTCGTTCAACTCGAACAGGTCGATGTCGTCGAGCGTCAGTTTCGCGCGCAGGAGCAACTTGCGAGTCGCGGGCACGGGTCCGAGCCCCATGAACGCGGGATCGACGCCGGCCGCGGCGCTCGGACCGATGAAGGCGATCGGCTGAAGACCCAGCGATTTGGCCAGCCCGGCTTCAACGATCAGCAATGCCGCCGCGCCGTCGTTGATACCCGACGAATTGCCCGCGGTCACCGTGCCTTGGTCGTCTTTGGAGAATGCGGGTTTCAGCCTGGCGAGATTCTCCAGCGTCGTGTCCGGCCTCGGGTGCTCGTCCACGCTGACGAGGGTCGGAGCGCCCTTGCGCTGCGGAATCTCGACGGGCACGATCTCCTCGGCGAACAGCCCGCGCTGGTGCGCCGCCGACCACCGTTGCTGGCTCTGCAGCGCGAACTGATCCTGATCCGCCCGGCTGATCTTGTGCTTGCGGGCGACATTCTCGGCGGTCTCGCCCATGGAGAAGGGGTGATGCAGCGCCGCCATGCGAGGATTGACCAGGCGCCAGCCGATCGAAGTGTCGAAGATCTGCTGCGACCGGTCGAACGGGGATTCCCCCTTGCTGAGCACATAAGGGGCACGGCTCATCGACTCGACGCCGCCCGCGATGAACACATCGCCGTGACTCGTCTCGATCATGCGCGCCGCGACGTTGACGGCTTCCAGCCCCGACGCACAGAGGCGATTCACCGTCGAACCCGGCACGGACTCGGGGAGGCCCGCCAGCAGCGCGGCCATGCGCGCGACGTTGCGGTTGTCCTCGCCGGCCTGGTTGGTAGCGCCGAAGTAGACATCCTCGATCAATGCGGGGTCGATGCCGGATCGCTCCACGACGGCCTTGATGATGTGGGCGGCAAGATCGTCGGGGCGAACCGACGCCAACGCGCCCGCCTGCCGGCCGACAGGTGTTCGGAGAGCCGTGATGATGGCCGCTCGCCTTTGCATCAGGTCGCGACGCCGCTCGTTAGGCCCACTTGTGGACTGCGTCCTGTTTTCGCGGATCGGTCGCCTCGATGATCACGCTGACGGACTTCTGGTTGAATCCTTTAAAGCCGCCTTTGCGTTGCAGGTTTTCAAGGTGACTTCCGATCGCCCCTTCGTAGGCAAA
>DATCWB010000036.1:0-5361 GCA_036566625.1 Pyrinomonadaceae bacterium | reverse complement strand
TCGTTCCTCGCCAGGTTGTCGTCTCTAAAGGTTGTCGTCAGGGGCAAACCTCACTCCTGCGAAGAGTAGCCCCGCCGGCGGCGGCGTGTTCCTCAACCCTTCACCGGTAAAGGAGAAGTTTAAACATCATGAAAGATTCCGACACTCGTAGGTACGAGGCGTTTTTGCGCGTGCGCGAATTCGGCGCGGCGCGCGCGGCGCAGTTTCCCGCAAACTCGTTCGGCGCGGAAAAATTCGGCGCGTTAGACGCGGTCATCGCGGGTCTGGATAAGCACGCCAGCACGCAGGTCTCCGGCCTCAGCACCGCTCAACAGGGGGTCGCGGGCAAGGCCGCCGCGCGCGACGAACTGCGGCGCGACTTGGAGGCTATCAGTCGCACCGCGCGCAGCATGGCCTTCGACATGCCCGGCATCGAAGATAAGTTTCGCCTCCCGCACATGCCCAAAGATCAGGAGTTGATCAACACGGCGCGCGCCTTTGCCTCGGACGCCCAGCCGCTCGCCGCCGAGTTCGCGCGCCGGGGTCTGCCGGCGGACTTTCTCGCAGACCTCGCCTCCGATATAGAGAGTTTCGAGCAGGCCGTGAGCCGGAAGAACGAGGGACGCGCCGCACACGTCTCGGCCACCGCCGCCATTGACGATCTGATCGAAGACGGCACGAAACACTTGCGCGAACTCGATGCGCTCGTGCGCAACATGTTCGCCGACGACCCGGCGACGCTCGCCGCCTGGACGAGCGCGAGCCACGTCGAACGCGCGCCCCGCCGCAAGCAAACGGACGCGCCACCTTCACCCGCGCCGACACCGCCCCGGCCGTAACAACGGACGCCCGCAAGATCGTTTAGAGCCATCCGGCGAAGGTGTGAAACTAAGTGCGCTCACCCCTCGACGCCGCAGATGTGCAGACACGCCAGAGTGGGCGCGGAGAATGAACTGTCGTTCTCCGCGCCCACTCTGGCGTGTCTTCTATGGCTGTGGTGTCGGTGCGTCCTTTTCGTCAAACTTAGCGGACGAGGCCGCCGCCGCGCGATTGCAAGCCCATCAGGCGTGCCGGGAAGACGCCGAAGTCCTCGACCTCCCAGGTGTTGCCGTCTCTCAGCCTGACCTTGGCGGCGGGGATGAAAGTCCCCTCGCTGTTGCCCCTCCGGCGCAGGAAAATCTCCGCGTAGCCGAACTTGTAATCCTGCGAACGCGTGCCCTGCCGCGCCTCGTAGAAGTTGATGTTGCGCTCGTAGAGCACGATGATCTTCGTCCCGTTCTCCTGCGGCATGGCGATGACCGCGTTGGCGTCCACGCCGACGCCGTTCCCGACTATGATCCGCCCCGCCTTCATCCGCGACAAAGTGCGCAGCAACTCTTCCTGCCCGCCCGACCGCAAGGCCGCGTTCAACTGCCCCACCTCTTCCGCAGACGTGTAGCTATTCACGACGAGCCTGAACGAAGCCGTCCGCCCGCCGAATCGCCCGCCCACGCCGACGACCGTGCCCAGAATGTCCTGCTGCCGACGCCCCCCGTCGGCCGCCCCCCTGCGCTGCCCGAGCGCGACCGACCCCGTCTGCAACACCGTTAGTCCCAGCGCGGCGCAGCACAACAGCGCGCCCAACCGACCAGACAGTTTTCTTCCTCTCATAACTTCCCCCTGGCGAACTTCGGATTTACCGCCCGCAGGTTAATCCTAAGCCCCAGAAGTGCGCAGATTGTCCCGAATATCTTTAAAAGAGTTGGCGCATCAACAATATGTCTAAAAGCCGCCGCGCGGCGCGCCGACCGCAAATTATTAACACCACGCCGCCGACGGGGATCGTCCCGCCGGCTGCAATTTTGAGCGCATGCGTTAGACGCTTTTTCGCGCCCGTAATTTAGTTTGCGGGCGGCGAGCCGGGGCGGACGCTGATGCTGTTGATGCCGTATGGCTCCTGCGTGTCGAGGGTGAACTGGAATGTGATCCAGCGCGCGTCCTTCTTCGTCTGTGCGAGCACGTGGATTTTGTCTTTGGCCGGGGTCGTCAGGCTGTGCGGTTTGAGGCCGCCCGTCCGCTCGTAGAACTCCAGGTCTTTGTCCGCGTTCTCCTGGTCGCCGCCGAAGCTTTCGTGGAAGGCGCGCATGGTCTTGAGGTCGCCGCTGTTGAAGGCGGCGAGAAATTTGGCGACGGTTTTACCCGTGGGCGTTTTGGACAACTCTTCGTCGAGCGGAGAGGTTTTATCGGCGGCCTTCTCCCCGGCGGGCGCGCCCGGCTGCCGGCTCTGTTCGGGTGATGTTTGCGCCACGCAGACGGATGCGGCGAACGCGTAGACGGCGCACGCGAGCAGGAGACGTTTGAAGAGTACGTTGATTTGTTTCATGGTTCTTTCTCCGAAGCATTAAATGTTCAAACTCGCGCGCAGTATCCACTAAAGACGGCGGCCGTTGGTTAAGACGAGGATAAAAGATTGTTAAGGATGTAAAGAATGGGGATGAGGGCGGGGGAAGATAAAGGCAGATGGCAGAAAACAAATGGCAGAAAACAAATATCAGATTGCAGAAAACAGAATTCAGATCGCAGAAAACAAATGGCAGAGGTCAGGAGTTAAAGCCGCTTGCTTTTACTCTGACTTCTGAATTCTGAATTCTGTCTTCTGCTTATTCATCCCTCGTCTATCTCGCCTGCTTCCACCAGCCGCTTCTTTGCCTTGCGAAAGCGCTTGCCGGGATCGTCGTAGCGGCGCGCGGCCTTGACCTGCACGAACTCGCCGGTCTCGACGACGTAGGCCGTGAGTTCGTAGCCGTAGACGCAGCCCGTGTCGAGGCCGATGGCGCGCGGCCCCCGGCGCACCACCGGATGAGGCCAGTGGCCGAACAGGACGGTCTGCGCGCCGTCATAAACTTCGTACCACGGCGTGCCCTTCGGAGTTTTGGCCTTCCCTTCCAGAGAGCGCAGTTCGGTCAAATCTTTGGCCGACTGGTCTTCGAGCGCGATGCCCGGACGCAGGCCCGCATGCACGACAAGGTGCGCGCCCAGATCGAGCGTCAAAGGCAGCGAGGCGAGATAAGCCTCGTAACGCTCTCGCCCGCTTTCGAGTTGGGCGCGGCAGGCATGTTGCTGCTCGTTCAGTTTTTTCTTCTTGCCGCGCCAGTAGCGAAGTATGGCGCGGTCGTGGTTGCCGAGCACGGAGGAGCAGCGCGCGTCCGACATGAAGAGGTCGAGCACCTCGCGGTTGCGTTCGCCCTTCACGATGAGGTCGCCGACGGCGATGATGCGGTCGTCCGCGCCCGCCCCTACCTTGTCGAGCAGTGCCACGAGTTCGTCGTAGCAGCCGTGGATGTCGCCGATAACGATGGTGCGTGCGGTCATTTTCTTCTCACACTAATTTTGAGCCGGTCGAATAACGATCAGATTTTAACGCAGGGAGCGCATGGATGCGGAGGACAGAGAAAGCGCGCGAGCGGCGCGCCGCCGGTATAAATCGCCCCATGCTTCGTGCTAAAAAGTTCTCTTGCGAATTTTACCGAAACTGTTTTTGCGCTTCCGAACGGCCATGAAAACACTGCTTTTGCTCCGCCACGCACGACCGGCTCAGACCAGCCCCACCGGGCGCGACTTCGACCGCCCGCTCGCCGAGGAAGGCCGCGCCGACGCGCTGCTCATCGGCCAGTTTCTCCGGCGCAGGCAATTCAAGCCCGACCCCGTTATCTGCTCGCCCGCCCTGCGCGCCCACCAGACCGCCGACCTCCTGATCGAAGCCGCGAAATTTACCACTCGGCCGCTGCTCCACGACCGCATCTACGAAGCCAGCGCGGAGCAACTGATCGAAGTCGTCTCGGAAGCGGCGGGGAGCGAGGACGTGATCCTCGTCGTCGGCCACAACCCCGGCTTGCAGGAGTTAATTTTTCTCCTGACGGGCGTGAGCGCGGCCGTGACTCCGGCCACGCTGGCGCGCATCGATCTCGACATAGACGCATGGGACAAACTCGGCGCGGCGCGCGGGCAACTCGTCTTCGCCATGTCGGCGCAGGCGTCCGTCGGGCACTAGAGAACGCGCGCTCCATCGAAAATCTCTCAGGGGGCGCGCAACACCCCGAGCGGCTTGCGCGTGAGCGCGTCGAAACTCGACAGCGCGCCGACCGCCGCGACCAGAAGGACGGTCGCGCCAAGCCCCGACAGGTAGAGCCACGGCGTAAAACCCCAGGGGATTTCAAACACGAAACGCGAGAGCGAATAAGAGAGAGCGACGGCCGCGAGCGTGCCGACCGCGCCCGCCACGAGGCCGAGCAGGCCATACTCGGCGAGCATGATCGAGAGCAGCACCTTGCGCTTCGCGCCGAGCGTCTTTAAGACCGCCGCCTCGTAGATGCGCTGCCACTTCGTCATCGCAATCGAGCCGACGAGGATGAGCACGCCGCTGAGCAGCACGAACCCGCCGATGAACGACACGGCCAGCGTCACGTTGTTCAAAATCCGCGTCACGGCGCGCATGATGTCGGCCACGTCGATCACGGAGATGTTCGGATACTTGTCTAAGAGCGCGCGTTGGAAACGGCCGCGCTCGGCATCGGTGGTGGGGCCGTTGATGGGCGCGATCAACATCTGCGGCGCGTTCTCCAGCGTGCCCGGACGGAAGAGGACGAGGAAGCCCGTGCGCGAGTTGCGCCAGTCAACGCGACGTACGCTCGTGACGCGCGCCGTCAGGCGGCGACCCGTGATGTCGAACGTGATCGTGCCTCCGAGATCGAGTCCCGCCAGGCCGAGCATGCCCTCTTCGATGGACACCTCCGGCTCGTTCGACGGCGCGCTGTCCCAGAACGCGCCCGCGACGATTGATTCGTTCTCTTCGAGTTGCGGCCTGTACGTCACGACGTACTCGCGCCCCAGCATGCCGCGTTGCCCGCGTCGCGCTTTATCCTCCAGATCAATGCTCTGCCCGTTGATAGCGGCGATGCGCGTGCGCACGGTCGGCACGAGCGTCGGGCGTTCGCCCGTCGTCCTCGTGACGAGTTCCTCGACGCCCTCTTTCTGATCCTTCTGCACGTCGATCAAAAACATGTTCGGCAACTGCGCGCGCGCCGCCGGGTCGAACTCGCGCACGAGGTTCTGTTGCAGCGATTGCGTCGCGATGACGAGGAATGCGCCGAGTCCGACGGCCAGCACCACGACGCGCGTCTGGTTGCCGGGGCGGTACATGCTGTTGACGGCGTGCCTGAGCGCGAACGAGCGGACATGACGCGCGCGCCGGACGAGGTGGATGACGAGCATCGCCGTCAGTTGCAGCGCGCCCGCCGTCAAGGCGAGTCCCGCCATGAAGAACGCGCCCACGCGAATTGATCCGGCCTGCCACGCGGCGAGCGCCACCAAACCGCTCACCACGACGAGCGCCACGAGCGCACG
>DATCWB010000035.1:0-3171 GCA_036566625.1 Pyrinomonadaceae bacterium | reverse complement strand
TTCCTTTTCCAGGAAGTCACGAGAACTCGCGTTTTCAAAAAAGGGCGTGGTCTTTTCCGCGAGAACCAGATGCGCCAAGCCGTGCAATGCAGACAAAGCGCAAAAGATATCGGCAGCATCCTCGAAACGATTTAAATCCATTTCAGATTTTCCGTGATAAGCGGAAACGGCAAGAGCGAGCCGCATTCCGGGCTTGATGCTCATCTCAGGATAACGGGGGTCACTTCGGTTCACGAGATCATTGCGAAACATTAAGCGAAAGTGACCGGGATGGTCAACAGCAAAGGTGACAAACGCGAGACTAAGCGCCCTCATGTCCGCAACAACGTCGTCCGAGTGCCCGGCCTCCTCGATGTATCGGCCAACTCGTTCAAACGCCAAAAGCGCGACTTCGGTAAGCAGTCCTTTCGCACTCCCGAAGTGATGCGCCGGTGCAGACGGAGACACGCCCGCGCGCTGAGCCGCTGCGCGTAACGAAAAGACTTCAATGCCTCCCTCGGCGATGATCTCATCGGCAGCTTGAATCAAAGCCGCGCGCAAGTCCCCATGATGGTAGGTCGATCTTTTTCCAGGCATATTTCTATTTTATCTTAACGCCGTTTAAATTACATCTTGACAGTGTTCAGATTGTGCCGTATAGTCTGAATCAGGCATGCGTTCAGAACTCGCACGCAAGGAGATTACTATGCAAGACAAACCTGTCGCCCTCGTCACCGGAGCCAACAAAGGAATCGGACTGCAAATCGCCAAGGACTTGGCATCACACGGCTTCACGGTGCTCGTCGGCTCGCGCAGCCTGGAGAACGGGAAAGAGGCCGCCAGGAGCATCGGAGCCGACGCCCACGCGCTGCAGCTCGACGTGACGGATGAAGCGTCCATCGTTGGCGCGGCAGAGCGCGTGCGCCGCGAGTTCGGGCGGCTGGACGTGCTGGTGAACAACGCGGGCATCTCGCACGCATCCAAGCCGGGCACGCCGTTCGAGCAGATCATCAAATCCAATTCTCTCGCCACCGCCCCGCTTGAGGACGTGCGAAAAGTGTGGGAGACAAACGTGTTCGGCGTCATCGCCGTCACACAAGCGATGTTGCCGATGTTGCGCGAAGCACCAGCGGGACGCATCGTCAACATCGGGAGCGACGGCGGATCGCTCATGCTGAACTCTAACCCGGACAACCCGCATCGCGCCATGTTCGGCAACTACTCCGCGTCGAAATCGGCGGCTCACGCCGTTACGCTTGCCTTTGCAGTCGCCCTGGAGTCGACAGGCATCAAGGTCAACACCGCGTCTCCCGGCTTCACTGCAACCGATCTCAACAACTTCAACGGCACGCGCAGCGTGGAGGAAGGCGCGCGTGAACCCGTGCGCCTCGCGCTCCTTGATGAGGACGGCCCAACGGGCACGTTCTCGGACGAGAATGGCCCGGTGCCGTGGTGATGCCGTCGTGCCGACCACCAAGCGCCCACTCCGCCGGGCGACAACCTGCACCATCAGGGAGATTCGCGGCGCACAAAAAGAAGTCGCGCACTCCACCAAGAGCGATAGCTAACGTCCATTGACTCAGCGAAAAATCCAAAGGAATACAACATGAGTAACAAATTAGTTTCTTCGTCCCGGCTCAGAATTTGGGTCGCATCCGCAGCCCTCGCGATCCTGCCGCTTGGTGTCGGCAACGCACAAGAGTCGCCTGGCGCCGCTCCCGCGGCAACACCTACTAGATTCCCGACTAAATTCCCGATCAGCGAGTCGGGAAACATTCCGGTCGGTAAAAAGACGCCGTTCACCAGCTATGAGGCCGTGGTGCTTAACATGCCAGGCCGCCCGGTTCCTCTTGAGGTAAAGGTGTCCATGCCGGCCACGGGAACCAATCTCCCCGTCATCCTGCTTTCGCACGGCCATGGCAACGCGAACTTCCTCTCGTCATTGAAGGGATACGGCCCACTGGTCGACTTCTGGGCGGCGCACGGGTTCATCGTCATTCAGCCGACGCACATCGACTCCAAAGCCCTCGGCCTGCGGGAGAGGAAGCTGCCGGATGCACCGACCTTCTTCTACTCCAAAGTGATGGATATGCACTACATCCTCGATCACCTCGACCAGATCGAGGCCACCGTCCCCGGCTTGAAGGGGCGGATGGATCGCAATCGGATCGCGGCTGTCGGACATTCATCGGGCGGCTTGACCGCCTCTTATCTGCTTGGCGCACAGGTTCTGGATCCCAACGACACGCGAAAAAAAGACTTGTCCGACAAACGGATCAAGGTGGGCGTCATTATGACGGCGCCGGGCGTAGCCGATATGGCCACTTCGTCGGCAGCCGCGCGCCGCTCCCCGGCTTTGCGTTACAACAGCTTCGCGAAGATGACCGGCCCCGCCCTGGTGGTCGCGGGCGACAAGGATTTGAATCCCGCTTTCACCACACGTGTCAGCTACCGATGGGATGCCTACACCTATAGCCCTCCAGGCAATAAGACTCTGCTGACCTTCTTGGGCGGCGAACACATTCTGGGCGGCATTGCGGGTTACGATTCCGTCGAAACGACCGACGAAAATCCCGAACGCGTCGCAACCCTGCGCGCACTCGTCTGGGCGTATCTCCGCACGCAACTGTATCCGAATGACCCCGCGTGGCGGAACGCCGTGGCCGCTTTGCAAAACAGCAGCGCCCCCATGGCGAAAGTCGAAAGCAGATAGGCATGCGCCAACGGCTCGGCGCGCGCATCGGGCGATGGCGCTCATCCTCGTGGGCGGCCAGGAGTCCGGCGACAAGCGCCCGTTCGCGTTCCAAAGCGTGCAGGTTGTGAACGTTACCTCAGACCCAAGCTGGCGTCGCCGGGAGTACGTGACACCCGCAATCTGCCGCTGATGCTCGACAAGCTGATGTGATGGGTGCCCCTGCGGAGAAAGTAATCTCGGACGAGGACGGCCCCGTCGCGTGGCGATGGTGCCTCCAGCGACGCCGCGCGCCGCGACAGAACTACTGTATATGACGATTGAATACGCATAACACGCTTTAAAAGCGTGTTATGCAACATTATCTTTGATAATACGCTTATTTCGCGTGTTATGAAGTTTCAATCTTCATAACAACATTTTACGAAGGTTATTTTTGATAACAGAAATATTTAGGAACTGTCTCAAAAAGGGTCATTTTTGAGACAGATTTTAGTCTA
>DATCWB010000034.1:0-3497 GCA_036566625.1 Pyrinomonadaceae bacterium | reverse complement strand
AGCGCGGCCGTGGGCGGATCGTAGGCTGCGTACATTCGCTTGCCGCCGGACTGGCGCGCGATGGTCGCCTTGGCCGAGTACGAATTGGGCGGCCCTTGCACGCACGCGCCGATGCAGCCGTCGTCGTAGCCGACGAGCACGCGACCGCGCTTGTCAATCGTCGCGTCGAAGAAGTCGAGCATGTTGCGACCCGGATCGGCGTGCGTGATGCCGCCGCGCTGGATCGGATCGTTCGGCGTGGCGTTCGTGACCGTCCACGTCTTGCCGCCGTCGTAGGTCGTGGCGATGTAGAGATGCCAGATGCCGGGGAAGTTCACGTCGGTGTCGAGGCCGTCGGTGGTCGAACCGTAGAAGGCGAAGGCCGCGCGCCCCTTGCTCACGCCGCCGTCGCCGGCCACCACGGCCGGGAAGGCGATCTTCTTGATGCCGATGCTCGTGCCGATCTCCTGATCGTTCACCCACGTCAAGCCCTTGTCGTGCGTGACGGCGACGCGCGCGCGCCCGTTGATGTCGCGGTAGCCGAAGTAGACCGATTTGCCGTCGGCGGTGACGCCGACCGACGGGTCCCAGTCCTGATTGAGTCCCGCGCTCGTCGAATTCGGCAGCGGGCGAATCTTCCACGAGACGCCGTTGTCCTCGGAAAGAATGAGCGCCTGCTTGCCGTTGTCGTGCAGCGGGAGCGAGCCGCCGCAACCCTTGTTCGGGACGTAGGCCGTGCCGTCCGCGCCGATCTTGATGTGGCCGTGGAGGCCGACGCAATCGGCGAGCGTGAACATCGGGACGGAGGGGCCGAAGGTGATGCCGCCGTCGAGCGAGAGCGCGCACACTGCGTCGGCGATGGACTGCGAGCAGTACCAGACGCCGTGCGGGTAGGACGGGTCGATGCCTGCCGGGACGGGCTTGGCGAACGGGCCGCCGCCGACCGTCTGGTGGTCGATGCCGGAAGGCGCGCCCGAACCCGTCGAAGGCGTAAAGGTGCGACCGTCGTCGTCGGTGAACTCCATCGTCGAGCCGAGCGGCGTCAGGCCCAACTCCTGCGAGACGAACGTGCGGCCGAGTTTCGAGTCGGTGAACAGGATCGGGTCGCCGTAGACGCGCGGGGCATTGGCGACGACGAGGTTCGCCTGATCCCATGCGACTCTGGCGGGCGACACCGAATCGTCGAAGGTGACGCGCAGCATGTAGGGCAGGAAGCCGCCGAAGTACGTGACCGTGCCGCCGTTCGGGATGAGGCCGCCGCTGTTGCTGAAGGTGCGCTCGGTCTTCCAGTTGACGCCGATTGACGGCTCGCCCGCAGATTCCGCGACGCCCGCGGGCGCGGCGAAGATGTGGAAGCGCGCCGGGTCGGTCACCGTGCCGCCGCCGCCGGGTGTCGGCGTCGGAGTCGCGGAGACGAACGGGCATAGGAGCGCGCCGGCCATCGTGTAGTTGCCCTGTCCGGTCGAATCAACGTTGACGTTGAGGCCGGTGCCGAGCGCGCCGACGAGCATGCTGGTCGCGGCGTTGACCGCGCCCAGAGACTTGCCCGCAGAGAGATCGACCTGCGCGCCCGTAAGCGTCTGCCCGGCCGTACCGGCGACGGGCTTCCTCAGCTTGTTCACATTGAGCAAGACCGTGAGCGTGTCGTTATCGACGGACATCGAGCCGCCGTCGGCCGTGCCGACCGTGGCGTTGAGGTTGTTGCGCGACGTATCGACGAAGCCGTAGTTGTAAGAGACGCTCGTCGGGTTTGAAGAGGAGTTGTTCGCCACGGTGACGAAGTAAGTTGTGAACGTGTTGTCGGCGTGTGTGGCGTTGAAGGCGATGCGCCAGGAGGCGTTCGGCGTCAGGGTCGAGGTCAAATCTCCGACCTTCATCGTGAAGGCGAGTTGGCCGCCCGTCGCCGGATACTGCTCGGCGATGGAGACCGATTTGATGTCCTGCGAAGCGTTGGCGTTCGGCGCGCCGGTCTGGTCGCCCGCCGCATCCGTGATGATTTCGAGGCCGGGCACGGTGCAGCGCGCGTCGTTGGACGGCGTGGGCGTGGCGGTTGGCGTGGGCGTCGCGGTCGGCGTGGGCGTCGGGGTGGCCGTGCCGCAGACCGACCAGCGTGCGTTGGCGGCGGCGCGATCCATCGGCGTGGTAAAGATGAGACCCGCGCCGAGCACGCCCTCGCCGGCGATGGTCGCGCCGCCGGGTTCGTTCACGGCGGCCGTCCCCGAGGGGGCGACCGGAATAGCCGGGTTGCCGATGGCCGAGAGCGGCACGTTCACGGTGATCGAGCCGTTTGCTCCCGCCGTGAAAGTACCCGTCGAAGCGGTGTATGCGCTGATCTTGGCGCCGTCGTATGGGCCGTAGCCGTAAGCGACGAGACCCGAAGGATCAACGTCCGCCTGGCTCGCATAGACCACGCCGTTCGCGCCCTTCCAGGAGACGTAGTAAGTAGTGAAGGTCGTGCCGGGCGAAGGGATGTTGCTCAGGTTCTTGAGCGTCATCTTCGTCACCAGATTGCCGCCTGCCTTCTCGAAAGAGATCGCCGTGATGTCGGCCTGATCGGTCGGGTCTGCGCCGCCGGGCGCGGGATTTTTGGCGTCGCCCGCCGCGTCCGTAACGAGGTTCGCGCCGTCGCAGGCTTCGGTCGTCGGGATCGGGGTGGGCGTCGGGGTGGGCGTCGCGCCGCTGCTGCCGCCGCAGTCGTCGGTCGCCGGGTCGAATTGTTTGAACAGGCGACGGCCGCACGTCTGGCGGGCGATGGTCGCCAACTTGGCGCGCGAGCCGGACGGGCCGGTGCAGCCGACGCAGCCGTCCGCGTAGCCGACGAGCACGCGACCCTGTTTGTCCACCTGAATGTCCATGAAGTCGAGCAGGTTGCGGTCGCCTTTGACGCAGGCATCGACGCCGAACCCTTCGGTGCAGATCGAGCCGCGCTGGACGGGATCGTTCGGCGTGGCGTTGACGACGTTCCAGGTCTTGCCCCGGTCGAAGGTGGTGGCGACGTAGAGATGCCAGACGCCCGCGTCGGTGTTGTCGGCGTCGGTCGAGCCGTGGAAGGCGAAGGCCGCGCGGTCGTCGTCGCCGGCGATGACGGTCGGGAAAGCCGTGTTGCGGATGCCGTAAGGGATGCCGACGTTCTGGTCGTCAACCCACGTCTGCCCGCGGTCGTGCGAGACGGCGATGTGCGGCGTGCCGTCGCCGTTCTCGTAGCCGAAATAGACCGTGCCATTGCTGCCGACGCCGACGGCCGGGTCCCAGTCGCCGGGGATGCTGTCGTAGGTCGAAGTGGTCTGGTCGGTGTCGGCCACAGTGCGAATCTTCCAGGTGATGCCGTTGTCTTCGGAGACGACCACGGCCTGATTCGAGTTGCACTGGCGGTGCGGGACGTAGACCGTGCCGTCGGGCGCGACCTGCACGTGGCCGTGGATGCCGCCGCAGGTGAGTATCTGCATCGGGATGGTCGGGCCGTAGGTCAAACCGCCGTCGTCGGAGCGGGCGCAGAAGGCCGTGACCAAATCCTGCGA
>DATCWB010000033.1:0-13997 GCA_036566625.1 Pyrinomonadaceae bacterium | reverse complement strand
CCACCGCGCCGCTCGACGCGAACCGCAGTTACGAGTTTCCGATCCGCGCCACGTCGAGCGGATTCTGGAGCAGTTCGGTCGTGCTTGAGGGCGTCGAGAAGCCGCTCAACTTTATCGTCGATACCGGCGCGAGCATCTCCGTCATCTCGAAGGAACTCGCCAGGACGGAAGACATGGCGCGCTTCGAGCAAAAGACGCGGCTCAAAGTTTACGGCGCGGCGGGCGTCTCGGAAGACGTGAAGACGCTCCTGTTGCCGCGCGTCTCGTTCGGCGATTACACGCACGCGAATTTCTCCGTGGCCGTGCTCGACATGTCGGCCATCAACGAGACCTCCGGCTTCGAGCAGACCGGCATCATCGGCGGCAACATCCTGCGCCGTTTCCGCGTCACGTTCGATTTCCAGCGCGGCCTCGTGCGGCTCGACCCGCTGACGACCGCGACCCCGACCGCAGCACCGCCGGTGCGCGACGCAAACATCACGCCCGCTTCGGGGGCCACCCCGTGAAGCAGAGCCTCTATCTGGAAACATCGGTCGTCGGCGCGTATCTCGACAACGGCGAGCCGTTCCGGCGCGACCTGACGATTCGCTGGTGGGAGCACGAGATGTCGGAATACCGCGCCACCGTCTCGCCGCTCGTCATGCGCGAACTCGAACGCCTGCCCGAACCTCACCGCACGGCCTACTTGAAACTCGTCGCGCCGCTCGAACAGCTTGAGTTGACGGACGAGGCCACCATCCTCGCCGAAGGCTACATCTCGCGTGGCATCTTTCACCGCAAGTACATCGGCGACGCCCTGCACGTCGCGGTTGCCTCCGTGCATAAAATAGATTATCTAGTTACGTGGAACTTCGGACATCTGGCGAACGTGCGAAGACAGGCGCGCATTCGTCTCTTCAACACCGCCGCCGGGTTCTTCGTCCCGATGATCGTCACGCCGGAGTTTTTGGTTTCGGAGTTGACTGAAAAAAGTGACAAGTGACGAGTGACAAGATCAAATTCTTGTTTTAACTTGTCACCTGTAACTCGTCACTCGTCACTGTTATCTTATGTATCGCAAGCCGAGATTCTTAGAAGAACTGCACGCCATCCGCGAGGAGATGTCGCGTGAGGCCGATTACGATGTGGAACTGTTCGCCGAGATGACGAGGACGGGCGCGCAGCCCGAGCACGGCCCGGAGCGCAACATCCGCGGCTTCAAAAGTCGCGCGCCGCGCGCCGGCGATGCGAACGCGAAAGTGAAACCCATGCAGCAACGGAAGCGAGCGACAAGGTAGTGAAAGCAGTGATAAGTGATGAGTGACAAGTGACGAGTTGAAACTGAGAACTCGTCTTGATTCTGGCTTGTCACTAGTCACTCGTCACTTGTCACTGTACTAAAGATATGGAAGAGACGTTTGAAGCCATCGGACTGGATGTGCCGAGCGAGCGGGATTTCAACCATCTCGCGGAGCGCGCCGGCGATCAGGGCGAGCAGTCGCAGTTGCTGCGGCGCGGCGCGGTCTTGCACGGCCGCTGCTGGAAACTGGGCGAGGGGTTGGAAGTCTGGACGGTGCTCTACGAATCGGGCACGGGCGACATTTTCTATGCCGACTGCCGCCCCGGTTTTCGCGCCCGCTACACGCAGCGCATCAGCCCGTGGGCTTTGACCGAGTATGACGAGGAGGGCGAGGCCATCGTCCACGGCTACTGCGACGGCACGGAGACGGAAGTGCTCTTCGAGTTGCAGAACCTGACGGAGGTGGGCTTCGAGGGTTTTAGCGGGCAGGAGTTGCACGTCGGGCTGTGCGGGCTGGCTTACCGCGCGCGCGTCTGTTCGCGCGAGGAGCGGCCGCGCTGGCAGGCACTGGAAGAATTCGCGCCCGCGCGCGCCGCGCACGAAAACGATTGGAGCCTGTGCGGCCGTGTGCTCTCCTTCAAGCCGCTGCGCAACCCGCTCTCCGGCGGCGAACTCTACTGGGCTTACCTCGACCTCGGCCACTTCAAACTCGAAGTGCTCATCAATCAACGTAGCCTTCGCGGCGGAGCGCTACAGGTCGGCGCGACGCTCGCCGCAGACGTTTGGCTGCAAGGCCACGTCCTCGACCGCCGCGCCCTGCAATCACGCTACGAAGGTCTCGACCGCTCCACCACCCAGGCCCAACTCTGGACACGGCTCAGGCGTCGCAACTAGCATCGGATTCGCGCGATAGTTAAGGGAAGTTCAGTTGAATGCCAGTCCTCAAGCGTCTCGCCTTCGCCGCCGTCATCCTCGCTATCATCGCCGCCGTCGGCCTCTATTTTTTTAACCAGTATTGGATTCATCGCTTCGACGCGCTCATCGCGCGGCAGGCGAGCGTCTACCGTCTCGACCCCGACCTCGTGTGGAGCATCATCTACGAAGAGACCTATTTCCGCCCGTGGAAGATCGGCGAGGACGCCGAGATCGGGTTGATGCAGGTGACGCCGACGGTGGGGCGCGAGTGGGCGGCCGAGACGGGGATGCGCGAGTTTGCGCAGCAGATGTCGCGCGATCCCAGAAGCGTACTCGCCGACCCGGAACGCAACATACAGGTCGGTTGCTGGTATCTGGAAAAAATCTCGAAAGCCTACCGCGACCTGCCCGATGCGGAGGCGCGCATGGTGGCCGCCTATAACGCCGGGCCGAGCCGCGCCGCCGAGTGGAATCGCGTCGCGGCTAATGAAAGGCCGCTCACCTCCGCGCAGTTCGTCGAACGCATCGACATCGCTTCGACGCGCGCTTACGTCTCCTCGATCCTCGCGCGCTACCGCGAACTGAAAGACGCCGCAGGCGGCGGGCGTCCGAAGAAGTGACCTACCGGCAACTGCTCGGCGGGAACGCCAACTTCCGACACCTCTGGTCGGGGCAGGTCGTCTCCGAGATCGGCGACTGGCTCAACAACATCGCCGTGCTCGCCCTCGCGCTCGAACTCGCAGGCCCGGCGCGACAGGGACGCGCCATCGCCATCTATGCCATCGCGCGCCACCTGCCGCTATTCCTCTTCGGCCCTATCGCGGGAGTCGTAGTTGATCGCACGGATCGCCGTCGCGTCATGATCGCGGCGGACGCGGCGCGCGCCGTGCTCGCGGCCGGATTCCTCGTCGCGCAACACTTCTCGTCGCTCCCGGCGATCTATGCGGTCGGCGCGTCGCTCTTCGCCGTCTCGGCTTTTTTTAACGCGGCCAAGCGCGCGACGATCCCCGTCATCGTAACGGACGCGGACGAACTGCTCGGCGCAAACTCGCTCTCCGCTTCGACCACCGCCGCCACCATCGCCGTCGGCTCCGCGCTCGGCGGACTCGTCGCCACCTTCATCAGCCGCGACCTCGTCTTCGTCCTCAACGCCTTAACCTTCATCGCATCCGCCCTGCTGATCAGCCGCATCCGTCTGCCCGCGCGCGCGCCGCACGAGCAGCCGGGGCGTCAACACGTCGCAACTCAAGCAGTTAATCTCTCGCCCGCGCCAACCGCTCGAAATACGGCGGCGACCGCTGAAAATTTTGTCGCCGCGCCCGCCCGCGTCTCGATTCAACATCGCATCGGCGCCGGACTGCGCCGCGCCCTGTTCGAGTTTCGAGAGGGCTTGCGCTACGTGAGGCGAGACGGCGTGCTCGCCGCCGTCTTTATCGTCGCCGCCGGTTGGGGCTTGGGCAATGGCGTGGCGCGCGCGCTCTACAGCGTCTTCGGTGCGCGGCTCGGCGAGTTGACGGCGTCCGCCTGGGCGGCGCGGCCGCGAGACTTCGGCATCTCCGTGTTGTTCGTGGCGATGGGAGTCGGCGGCGTGCTCGGCGCGCCCGTCGCGCGTCGCTTCAACGCGGCAGGCGATAGTCTGGGCGCGCGCATGGGTCGCTCGCTCGTGCTCGACGGTTGCGGCCTCGCCCTCTTCACCGTGATGCCGAATTTGTGGACGGCGAGCCTCGTCCTCATCGCGCGCGAGATGAACTTCGCCATCTGGTGGACGGCGCAGCAGACGCTCGTCATGCGCCGCACCGACAACGCTTACGCCGGTCGCGTCTTTGCCTCCTACGAAACTCTGACGACGCTGATGATGGTCTCTTCGATATACGCCGCGGGCGCGGGTGCGGACGCATTCGGCATCCGCCCGGTGGCCGCGGCGGGCGGTTTTGTGATTGCCTTTTCCGGCCTCTTGTGGTTTCTACTCAGACGAAGAGGCAGGAGACGCGCGCCCGCTCAGACCGATGCGCCACACCTTTCGACATGAACTCATTCGACTCCAGTCAAAGTAAAATTCAACCTGTGAAACTCTACTGCGCCCGCTGGGTAGTGCCCGTCGCGTCGGCCGCGTTTGAAGACGGTGCGGTCGCCGTCGCGGGCACGCGCATCATTGGCGTCGGCACGCGTGCGGAGATGGCCGCGCAGTTTCCCGAAGCCGCGCGCGAAGATTTCGGTGCGGCGGCGATCATGCCGGGTCTGGTCAATTGTCATACGCATCTGGAACTCACGGCGATGCGCGGCTATCTCGAAGACGTGGAGCACGACTTTTTCGCGTGGCTGCGCAAACTGACCGTCGCGCGCATGACGCGCATGACGGCCGATGACCTGCGCGTGTCGGCGACGTGGGGCGCGTTGGAGGCGGCGCGCGCGGGCGTGACGTGCGTGGGCGATGCGTCGAGCTACGCGGACGCGAGCATGTTCGCGTTGCGCGATGTGGGCTTGCGCGGCATCGTCTATCAGGAAGCGATCAGCCCCGATGCGCGCGTGGCCGACGAACTGCTGTCGAAGTTGCGCGCCGACGTGTCGCGGCTGCGCGAGTTGGAAAACCAACTTGTGCGCGTCGGCGTCTCGCCGCACACGCCGTTCACGGCGAGCGAGCCTTTGCTTGCGGGCATGACGGATTACGTCCTCGCCGAACAATTGCCGCTGATGATCCACGCGGCGGAGTCGGCGCACGAAGACGAGTTGATGCGGCACGGTCGCGGCACGTTTGCCGACCACTATGCCGAGCGCGGCATCGAATGGCTTTCGCCGCGCATGTCGCCGATCCGATACCTCTCCGAGCGCGGCGTGCTCGCGGCACGGCCGCTGCTGGCGCATTGCGTGCGGGTTGACGAGGCCGACATCGAAACGATCAGGGAAGCGCGCGCCTCCGTCGCTCATTGTCCCAAGTCGAATCTCAAACTCGGCCACGGCCGCGCGCCGTTCGCAAAGATGTCGAAACTCAGGCGCGGCTTCGGCAGCGATTCGGTCGCCAGCAACAACACCTGCGACCTGCTCGAAGAGGCGCGCTTCGCCACGCTGCTCGCGCGCCTGCATCCTCATGAGGCGGGCGGCGAACTCTACACGGCGGAGCACGCTCTGGCCGACGCCACGCACGGCGGCGCGCACGCCCTCGGTTATGAAGGACGCACGGGCACACTCGCGCCGGGCGTCGAAGCCGATCTCGCCGTCGTCCGACTCGACGGCACGCACCAAATTCCGGTCTACGACCCGGCGCACGCGCTCATCTTCTCCTCCTCCGCGCGCGACGTGTCGCTTACGCTGGTCGCGGGTCGCGAAATATATCGAGACGGCCGGGTCACGACCGTTGACGAGGAACGCCTGAGCGCGCGCATGGCGGAGATAAGAAGGAAAGTGACAAGTGACGAGTGACAAGCTGACAAGTTATAAAAGCAGCAGACTGTTCTGCCTTAGCCTGTTCTGACTTGTCACTCGTCACTTGTCACTCAAAAAAAATGAATGTACTCGTACTCAATTGCGGCAGTTCGTCCGTGAAGTTTCAACTGATCGCAACCGACCTTGAACGGATCGCGGGGAATACGGACAGGCGTCTGGCGCGCGGCGTGGTGGAGCGCATCGGGGGCGAAGCGATCATCACTTTGCAGGCTGAGGGCGGCGCGCCGCAGCGTTCGACCGCGCCGCTCAGGGACACCCGCGCGGCCGTGGAGTTGATCATTCGCTGGGTTACTTCCGAGGGGTCGGGCATCGCTGAGGTGCGAAGCGTGGCCGACGTTCACGCGGTCGGCCACCGTGTCGTCCACGGGGGCGAGCAATTCACGCATTCCGTCTTGATCTCTGACGAAGTGCTGCGCGGCATAGAGGATTGCATAGACCTCGCGCCGCTGCACAACCCTGCGAACCTGAAAGGCATCGCGGCGGCGCGCGAAGTGTTCGGCGCGGGGCTGCCGCAGGCCGCCGTCTTCGATACGGCCTTTCACCAGACCATCCCCGATCACGCCTACCTCTATGCGCTGCCGTATCAGCTCTACCGGCGCTACCGCGTGCGCCGCTACGGCTTTCACGGCACGTCGCACCGCTACGTCGCCTACCGCTACCGGCAACTGCTGGGGATAGAACGCAGCGCGACGAACGTCATCACGCTGCACCTCGGCAACGGGTGCTCGGTGGCCGCCATCCGCGCGGGCAATTCGATTGATACTTCGATGGGCATGACGCCGCTCGAAGGTCTCGTGATGGGCACGCGCTCGGGCGACATTGATCCGGCGATCATTGATTACGTGGCGGCCAAAGAGGGCTTGTCGGCGCAGGAGGTGGAGACGCTCTTGAACAAACAGTCGGGGCTGCTCGGCATCTCCGGGCTGACGAACGACATGCGCGAACTGCTCGACGAAGAGCGCGAATCCGACGACCGGCGTGCGCGTCTCGCCATTGAAATCTTCTGCTACCGCGCGCGGAAATACATCGGCGCGTACCTGGCGGCGTTGAACGGCGCGGATGCGGTCGTGTTCACGGGCGGTATCGGCGAAAACTCTGCGGAGATTCGCGCGCGCATCTGCGACGGCCTCCAGTGGCTCGGACTCGAACTCGACCCCGAACGCAACGCCGCGTACCACGGCGGCCTGCAAGGACTAATCAGCGCGGACTCTTCGCGCCTCGCTGTCTACGTCATCCCGACGGACGAAGAATTGCTCATCGCGCGCGACACCGTACGCTGCGTCCACGGCGCGCCGCAGCGATACTGAAAAAACAAGTGAATCGTAAATAGTAAATCGTGAATAGAAGAAGACGATTCTTTCTATTCACGATTTACTATTTACGATTTACGGCTTTTTACGTTTCGCGCTGCTGGTCGCGGACACGGAGGCGTTTCATCTCTTTGAGTTGCTCGTCGAGCGACATGAGGTGGAGGTGGAGAAAGATTTTGCTTTCCTTGTTGACCTTCGTGCTTTCGGCGAAATCTTTACGGGCTTCCGCCTCGTCGCCTTGCAGCATCCGCGCGTAGCCGCGCGAGGCATAGGCCAGGGAGGCGAGACTGCCTTCGGGTTTGAGGGCGAGGCCGTCGGTGAAATCGCTGATCGCGCCCGCGAGGTCGCCGTTGATGAGACGTGCGCGCCCGCGTTTGAAATAGAGGTCGGGGTTGCCCTGATAGCATTCGAGGGCCTTGTTGAAGTCGTAGATCGCGCCGGGCATGTCGAGCTTGTTGGTGCGGATGAAGCCGCGATTCGAATAGGCTTCGGCGACGCTGCGGTCGTTGCGCACGGAGAGCGGGTCGATGTCATAGGCCTGATTGAAATCGTCAATCGCGCCGTTGAGATCGCCTTTCGCGCGTCGCGCCCCGCCCCGCTTGACGTAAACTTCGGCCGCGTGCGGATCGGAATCCAGAGCCTTGTTGTAGTCCTCAATCGCGCCGTCGAGGTCGCCTTTGAGGTAGCGCGCGGCGGCGCGTTTGACGTGATCCTTCGCGGTGCGCGGCGTCTGCGCCACAGCGGTCGAGGCCAATAGCAACATCATCGTCAGTGTTAAAGCTTTCATAACTCACCAACTCCTGCTCGTGTGTTACCTGCTGCCTGGCGCGAGACGAAATAAAGAGTCCGACCGGCGGTTGCGCGAAGAGATGACCAGCGAGGTGAAGAAAAATCGTCTCATGTTGATGCCGTCGAAACCCGGTTGCGCTGCAAAGACGCGTCAGGGCAGAACCTTAAGTGAGATGTGTTTCCCTTGTCAACGATTCCTCGCCCGTCGCGTAACACGCGCCCGCGCCCGCGCGGCGCAAGAATCGTCGTGCATAAAATAAAACGCCCGCAACCTGTGCAGAATGCAGGTTGCGGGCGGTGCGTTGACCGTATCGCTTCGTCCCTACTTCACGGACGCGGCGATGGCCTCGTCAAAAATCTCCAAGGCGACATCGACGTTCTCGCGCGTGAGCGTGAGCGGCGGCGACCAGCGGATCGTGTTCGCGCCCGCGCCCAGAATGATCAAACCGCGCTCGAAGCAGGCCACCTCCACACGGTCGCGAAGCTCCGGCGCGGCCGTCATCGAGGCGGAATCTTCGACGAACTCGACGCCGATCATCAACCCATAGCCCCGCACGTCGCCGATGCAATCGTGCTTACGTTTCAAACGCTCCAGCCCCGCTTTCAGATACGCGCCGACCTCCGCGCTGTTCGAGACCAGCCCGCCTTCGAGCAGTTCGATGGTCTTCAAGGCGGCGGCGAGCGCGACGGGGTTGCCGCCGAAAGTAGAGGCGTGCGCGCCGGGCTTCCAGTCCATCAGATCGGCGCGCGCCACGCACGCGCCCATCGGCAGACCCGACGCGATGCCCTTGGCGAGGCACATGATGTCCGGACGCAGATCGTGATGATCGCTCGCGAACATTTTGCCCGTCCGCCCCATGCCCGACTGCACTTCGTCAACGATGAGCATGATGCCGTGCGCGTCGCAGATGCGGCGAAGCCCTTGCAGAAACTCGCGCGGCGCGGGAACGTAACCGCCCTCGCCCTGCACGACTTCGACGATGATCGCCGCGACCTCTTCGGGCGGCGTCGTCGTCTTGAATAGACGCTCCTCGATCCATTCGAGACAGGCGCGGCTCACGGTCGCCTCGTCCGTCCGCTCGCCGGTGAACGGGTGGCGGAAGGCATTCGGGTAAGGGACGTGCGTCACGTCGAGCACGCTTCGTTTGAAGCCGATGCGCTGCGCGATCCGGGATGAAGTGAGCGATAGGCTGCCGAGCGTGCGGCCGTGGAAACTGTTGAAGAAGGCGATGAACTTCTGCCGCCCCGTGGCGTGCATGGCGAGCTTGAGGGCGGTCTCGACCGCCTCCGTGCCGCTGTTGGCGAAGTGCGTGCGCGTGGGCGAGGGGACGGGCACGATCTCGTCGAGTTTGCGCGCGAGATCGGGCATCTGGCTGTAGTAGTAATCCGTGCCGCACATGTGTATGAGTTGCGCGGCCTGCTCCTGTATGGTCTTAACGATTTCCGGGTGACAGTGGCCGGTCGAACAGACGGCGACTCCCGCGTTGCAGTCGAGAAAGACGTTGCCGTCAACGTCCGTCACCCAGACGCCCTCGCCGCGTTCGGCGACGAGTTTGAAAGACGGGCGCGGGTAAGAGGGCGTGACGTACTGCGCGTCGGCGTTAATAATTTCCTGACCCTTCGGGCCGGGCAAAGCGGTTTTGATCTCCGGCCGCTGCGGCGGGGCGATGGTTGACATGAAATTTTCTCCTTCGGCGAAACGGAAAGCTGGTGCGGGATTGCGAATCTCAAATTTGAAATGAGAGATTAGACGTGCGAAGGCGCATAGAAAGAAGAATGTGCGAGGCTACCCGGCGAAGATGTTCGCGCGAAGGTCTTGCGGGCGGAGATGGGTAAGGTGCGATTCGAGCATGGGGAAAAACGGCCTTTGTCCGTCGTCCGTGGTCAGTTGTTTTAAGACTTCACTAAAAAGTCGGATGATTATTTATCACAAACGACGGGCAACTGACTACTGACCACGGGCAAGTTCCTCAACGTCGCTTCCAGCGCACGCCGTCGCGCGTGTCTTCGAGGATGATGCCGCGCGCGGCGAGCGCATCGCGGATTTCGTCGCCACGCGCGAAGTCGCGGCGGTGGCGTGCGTCCTGTCGTTCGTCAATGAGGGCTTGAATCTCGGCGTCGAGCATCTCGCGGCGGGGCTGGCCGAAGATGTTGAGCACGGTGTCGAAGCGGCTGATGAGCGCGAGCAGATCGCGCTGGTCGTCGGCGCGCAAAGCGTGGTTATCGAGCGCGGTGTTCACTTCGCGCGAAAGATTGTGGACGGCGGCGAGCGCGACCGAGGTGTTGAGATCGTCGTCGAGTCCGGCGGTGAACTCTTCGAGGGCGCGCGCGGCGACCGCGCGCATCGCGGGATTGCTGCCCGGTTCGGTGCGCGCTTCTTCGAGACGAGCGCGGAAGTCTTGCAGGCTTGCGACCGTCTTCTCGTTGCCGCGCAGGCCGTCGAGCGTGAAGTTGATCTGCTTGCGATAGGGCGCGCTGAACAGGGAATAGCGAATGGCCGACGCGCTGAAGCCCTGCCGCGTGAGATCACGGAAGGTGTAATAGTTGCCCTTCGACTTCGACATCGACTCGCCGTTGATCTTCAAGTGTTCGCCGTGCAGCCAGTAGTTGACGAAAGGCTTGCCGGTCGCGCCCTCGCTCTGCGCGATCTCGTTTTCGTGATGAGGGAAAATGAGATCGACGCCGCCACAGTGAATGTCGAACGTCTGGCCGAGATACTTCATGGACATCGCCGAGCACTCGATGTGCCAGCCGGGACGGCCGCGACCGAGCGCGGTGTCCCACGCCGGTTCGTCCGCGGATTTCTGCGCCTTCCAGAGGACGAAATCGCGCGCGTCCTCTTTGTCGTACTTGTCCGTGTCAACGCGCTCGCTCGCGCCCGCGATGTTGCCCGCGAAGTTGATCTTCGAGAGTTTGCCGTAGTCGGGGAACGAGGTGATGCGGAAATAGTAAGAGCCTTCGGACTCGTAGGCGCAGCCACGCTCCATGAGACTTCGCACGATCTCTTCCATCACGGGGATGTGTTGCGTGGCGCGCGGGGCGATTTCCGGTCGCTGGCAGCCGAGCGCGTCGAAGTCCTGCCAGAAGGCTTCGAGGTAGGGCGCGGTGTATTCGTCGAGCGAAACATTCGCGCGCGCGGCCATCTGAATGATGCGGTCGTCCACGTCCGTGATGTTCGTGGCCTGGATCACGCGGTAGCCCTTAAAGATCAGGTAGCGGCGCAGGATGTCCACGAAGATGCTGGTGCGAAAGTTGCCGATGTGCGCGAAGTCCCAGACGGTGGGACCGCAGTTGTACATCCTGACCTCGCCCTCTGTGAGCGGGCGGAATTCTTCGAGTTGGCCTGTGAGCGTGTTGTGAAACTTCAACATCAATGTTCGGGAGTAAATGTTTTAGAGATCATGGCGCGCGAGGGGCGTCGCCGCGAACCCGGCGCGCGATTGTCTCATTCTGATAGCAAACCTCACCTGAGAATGCATCGGACGGCCACGCGGGTGGCCGCAAGTTGTCGTCCCTGAGCGAGAGTCTAGGGAAGGAAATGCGGCTAGTCAAATTTCGGTCTCCAGCGGATGGGTGCGCGGCGCGGAAGGCGTACGACGGCGCAGACACGGGAGGGAGGCGGAAGGAAACAAATTGAGATTTCAAATTTGAGATCAACATGCTTGAGATCACGATGCTTTCCCACGCGCGGCTCCGAGCATTCGCGGTGAAACTCTTTGACGCGGTCGAGGGCGTGAAAGCGATAAACATCAAAGTGTATGTTTGAAATGGTCGAAGCCCGCAGGGCGCAGAATTTCCGCGCTTCCGCCCCGCGAGATTCTGATGCCTTCACGCGCCTCTCTCACTTCGCCGATGCGCGTGAGGCGCACGCCGCCGAGCCGGCGCGGGAGCTGCGTCGCAACGCGCGGGCGCACGGTGAAAAGCAGTTCAAAGTCTTCGCCGCCGTGCAGGGCGAGATTGAGCGCATCGTCTGTTAACGCTCGGGTGAGTTGATTAGGGTTGGTTGCGTTCGCACGTCGCAGCAGAGGGGCGACGGGGATGCGCGCCGCTTCCACGAGCGCGCCGACGCCGCTTCGCTCGCACAGGTGCGCGAGGTCAGAGGACAGGCCGTCGCTCAAATCAATCAACGCCGAGGCCAGTCGCCGCTCGCCGAGCAGTGCGCCGCATTCGACGCGCGGCGTGGGGCGCATCTGCCGCCGCGTGAGTCCCGCGAGGCCGGAGAGAGAGCGCACGCGTGCGGCGCGCATGCGCAGACGGTTGGCGTGCTCCAGTAGCTTCAAGCCTGCCGCCGCGCCGCCGAGCGTGCCGGTGACATAAATTTGATCGCCCGCGCGCGCGCCTGAACGCAGCACCGCCCAACCCCGCCGCGCCTCGCCGATGACGATTGAATCGATCACGATGCGTTCGGGCGTGCGCGACACGTCGCCGCCGACAAGCGTCACGCCGAACCGGCGCGCGGCCGACAAAAAGCCCTCGTACATGCCCGCGGCGAAGGGCGAATCGTAAATGTCCTGCGGCAGTCCGAGTGAGAGCAGCGCCCAGCGCGGGCGCGCCCCCATCGCGGCAATATCGGAGAGCGAGACGGCGAGAGCTTTGTAGCCGATGTCTTGCGGGAGCGAGGTGCGGCGAAAGTCTATGTCTTCGACGAGCAGGTCGGCGGTGACGACCGAGTCGCGTTGACCGCGCCCGTTGAGGATGGCGGCGTCGTCGCCGATGCCGAGGACAAGCCCGTCAGCCTGCGCTGCCCCGCGCGCCGCTTCCGCGCGTCGCTTGATGCGCGAGATGAAATCGAATTCCGTGTTGTCGCGCGAGGCGTTTGAAGAAGGACGGGCGACGACCGGGCGAGCTTTCGGCTTTCCCGCACCCGTCACCCTTGTGCTCCCACCCTTCACAGATTCCGGCGCATCGAGTCGAGTCCGGCGCGGATATTTTCGAGCGAGGTGGAGAAGGAAAAGCGTAGATGGCCTTCGCCGTGTTCGCCGAAGACGACGCCGGGAACGGTGGCGACCTGCGCGCGGTCGAGCAGGATTTCGGCGGCGAGGCGACTGTCGGCGTGGATGCGCGTCACGTCGGGAAAGGCGTAGAACGCCCCGGCGGGCGGCGCGCAGGTGAGCCCGATGTCGTTTAAGCCGCCAACCATCAGATCACGACGTGCGAGATAGTCGGCGCGGATCGCCTGGAAAAAGTCGGGCGCGGAATTGACGGCTGCCAGTGCAGCCCATTGTGTCGGCGTGGAGACGCCGTTCGTCGAGTAGAGCGTGGTCTTACGCAAGCCCGTCATCCACGGCTCGGCCGCCGCGACATAGCCGATGCGCCAGCCCGTCATCGAGTAAGACTTCGAGAGCGTGAAGCAGGTGAGCGTGCGTTCCCACATCCCTTCGAGCGAGGCGATGGAGACGTGTTCGCCGTCATAGACCAAATCTTCGTAAGCCTCGTCGGCGATCACGATGAGATCGCGCTCGCGCGCGAAGGCGGCGATGGCCTCGGCCTCGGCGCGGGTGAAGACGACGCCCGTCGGATTCTGCGGCGTGTTGTAATAGATGGCGCGCGTCTTGTTCATAGTGTGGCGCGCGAGCGTTCGGGCGAAACCTTCGCGGCGCGCTTCGTCGGTCGAGACCATCACGGCGCGCCCCTCACAGCCCGCGATCAGGTCTTTGATGGGCGTCCAGTACGGGGCGAACAACAGCACTTCTTCGCCGGGATTGACGACCGATTGGAACGCGCCGAAGAGACCCTGCATGCCGCCGTTTTGCACGATCACGTCTTTCGCCTCGGCCGGGATGCGGTTGCGCGCACGGAGTTTCGCGGCCACGGCCTCGCGCAGTTCTTCTATGCCGGAAGAGGGTGCATAGCGCGTCTGGTTTTCGGCGAGGGCGCGCGTCATCGCTTCTTTAACGTGCGCGGGCGTGTCGAGAAAAGGCTCGCCGCCTTCAAACTGGTAGACGGTCGCGCCCGCCGCGCGCAGTTCCATGATGCGATTGCGAATCTTAACGATGTCGGAAAACCCGACCGCTTCAAGACGCGTGGCGAGACGAAAGACGGACGGAGCGGTGGACACGATGCGGTCGTACCTCCAATAAACTTGGACGTGGAAGAGAAGCCGGATTATAGCTTGTGTGCGCGTCAGGCGTCCAACCGGGCACACGTTCGCGCCGCAAGCATTGATCATATCGTATCGTGTCTAATCCATATCGTGCATGAAAATCCTCGCCGGGCGCGGTCAGCCTCGCCGCAATATTGTATTTTCATTGCAACGACAAAAA
>DATCWB010000032.1:0-4568 GCA_036566625.1 Pyrinomonadaceae bacterium | reverse complement strand
AGGCTTATATTTTCCAGAAGGGGCGTGTGGCCGACGAGTTCGTCCAGGTTTTGACGGAGCGCGCGCGCGCCGGGGTGCGCGTCAACCTCGTGCTCGACGCCATCGGCAGCTTCGCCTCGTGGGACAGCTACTTCAAAGATTTGCGCGCGGCGGGCGGGCGCATCTGCTGGTATCACCCGTTCCGCTGGTACACGCTGCCGCGCATCAACAACCGCACGCACCGCGAACTCTTCATCGTGGACGGGCGCGTCGCCTTCGTCGGCGGCGCGGGCGTCGCAGACCACTGGCGTCATCCCGTCAAGGATCACCCGCGCTGGCGCGACTCGATGTTTCGCGTCGAAGGCGACGCGGTGGCGAATCTACAGGCGACGTTTGCGGAGAACTGGCTCGAAGCCTCGGGCGAGATACTGACGAGCAAGGAATACTTCCCGCTGTGCGAAATGCGTGACTCGACGCCCTCGCTCGTCGTCAACAGTTCGCCCTCGGCCGGACGCTCCACGCGCGCGCGCATACTTTTCCAGATGCTTCTCGCCTCCGCGCAAAAGAGCATCCTCATCACGACACCCTATTTTCTGCCCGACCGCAGCGCGCGCGCCGAGATGGTGCGCGCCATCCGCGAGCGCGGCGTCGAGATTCGGATCGTCGTCCCCGGCCAGAAGAGCGACCACGCGCTGACGCGCAATTCGAGCCGCCGCCTCTACGGGGATTTGTTGGAGGCGGGTGCGAAGATTTATGAGTACGCGCCGACGATGATGCACGCCAAGACGCTCGTCGTTGACGGCATCTGGAGCGTTGTCGGCTCGACCAATTTCGACAACCGCTCCTTCGGACTCAACGACGAAGTGAACCTCGCCGCCTGCGACGAAAAGTTGGCCGCGCGCATCACCGAAGACTTCGAGCGCGACTGCGCCGACAGCGCCCCCGTCTCTTACGAGGAATGGCGTCGCCGCTCCATCTTCGAGCGCGTCCACGAACTGTTCGGGATGCTGCTGGAGAGACAACAGTGAGAGCCGTCAGCCGTCAGCTATCAGCAGTCAGCTTTTTTGCCTTCCGCTGATAGCTGACGGCTGACGGCCGACGGCTTCGCATGCGCATCGTCACTTATAACGTACACAAATGTCGCGGCATGGACCGGCGCGTGCGCCCGGCGCGCATCGCGTCGGTGCTGCGCGAACTGGACGCCGACATCATCGCGCTGCAAGAAGTGTTGAGCGTAGGCGGCGCGGCGCGCGAGATGGATCAGGCGCGCTTCATCGCCGAAGAACTGGGCTACGATTATTGCATCGGCGAGAACCGGCGACTCGCCGGCGGCGCATACGGCAACGTCATCCTCAGCCGCCTGCCGTGGCGACACGTACACAACTACGACATCACCTGGCGCGGGCGCGAGCGGCGCGGCTGCCTGCGCGTGGACATTGAGACGGGCGGCGCGGGACATATCCTACATCTCTTCAACGTGCATCTCGGCACGGCCTACATCGAGCGTCGTCATCAGGCGCGCCAACTCGTCGGCGACCGCATACTCGGCAGCAGCGAACTGACGGGCGCGCGCGTCGTCCTCGGCGACTTCAACGAGTGGACGAAGGGACTGGCGACGCGCCTCCTGACCGAACACCTCCAGAGCGCAGACCTGCGCACGCACCTGCGCAGCCCGCGCACCTATCCCGGCGCGCTGCCGCTCGTCCACCTCGACCACATCTACTTCGACCCCGCGCTCGAACTCCGGCAATTAACTTTGCACAAGAGCCTCACCGCGCTCGTCGCCTCCGACCATCTGCCGCTCGTCGCGGACTTCCGCGTGCGCGCGTCGAAGTAGCCCTAAACGCGTTCAAATTTCGCAGCTTTTGCACGTCGCGGGTTTTGCAGGTCGCTCAGGAGAGTTTCGCGTTTTTGCGGCGCGGGGCGCGTTTTCCGGCGGGCGGCGGGGCGGGTTTCGCGGGCGGCGCGGCCGCGCGGTGGCTGTTCGAGTTGTAGCGGCGCGCGGCTTCGTCGCTGATGATGCAGAGGCCGTGAATCCGTTCGGCGCGCAGGCGGCCGACCAGCCCCGCGGCCTCTTCGTAATTCACGCCCGACGCCTCGCAGCCGCGTTCGCTCACGACCGACCAGCGTGGTTCTCGCAGTTCACTCATCCGAATCTCTTGCCGTATCTCTTGCCGTTGAAAGTTGTCCGAAGCTGCCGGGAGTTTAATGTAAGGCGACGCGGAAAGCCAAACAGGGTGCGCCGAGGTGCGCCGCCGCGCCCGAATTAAGTTTGACTTTGCAGCGCGAATACAATAGAACCACGCCGCACGACCCTAATCTCCCACCGGCGCGCGCCTCACGGGAAAACTTCGGAGCGTCCACATGTTCAGAGAGTTCAGAGAGTTCATCAAACGCGGCAACGTCATAGACCTCGCCGTCGCCGTCATCATCGCCGCGGCCTTCGGCAAGATCATCACGACGCTCGTTGACGGCGTGATCATGCCGCCCATCGGCCTGTTGCTCGGCGGCGTGGACTTCGCCGGCCTCTTCATCAACCTCTCGGACAAGGCGCGCCCGGCGAGCCTCGCCGCCGCCAAGGCCGACGGCATCCCCGTCATCGCCTACGGCCAACTGATCAACGACATCATCACCTTTCTCGTCGTCGCGTTCGTCGTCTTCCTCATCGTCCGCTACGTTAACCACCTCAAGAGCAAACAGGACGGCGACGCCGCGCCCACCACGAAGGACTGCCCACACTGTCTCTCCACCATCCCGCTCAAAGCCACGCGTTGCGCCGGGTGCTGCGTTGACTTGCAGGCGGCTTAGGCATCCGAGGCGCAACGGATTCCGGCGAAGGCGATGCGGAAGTGGCGTCGGAAGAAGTTGCGGAAAGAGGTGCGCAGGATTGACGGGTGTGTAGCCCACGATCCGCCTTTGAGCACGCGGTGGTCGCCGTCAAACCACACCTCGGAATATTCGGGATAGGGGTAGGGCTTGAAGCCCTCGTAACCGTCGAACGGCTCGCTCGTCCATTCCCAGACGTTGCCGGTCATGTCCAGACAACCGTAACCGCTCGCGCCCGCCGGGAAACTTCCTACCGGAGTCGTCTCCCAATAACGCAGATCGAAATTGCCGCGCGTGTCGTCCGGCGCGTCGTCGCCCCACGCGTAGAGGCGTTTGCGTCCCCTTTCGGCGTCCCACGATGCGGCCTTCTCCCACTCGGCCTCCGTCGGCAGGCGCTTTCCCGCGAACCGCGCATAGGCCGACGCCTCATACCAACTGACGCCCGCCACCGGATGCTCCGACTTGAGCGCGCCTTCTTCAAACATCGTGCGCACGCTCCAACGGTGCGCGTTGTCGCCGTCTAAACCCTGCGTCGTCCAGTAGAGCGGGCACGTCCAGTTCTCGCGCTCGCGCCATCCCCAGCCCTCTTCGTCCCACCACTCGCGCCGCGCGTAGCCGCCCTCTTTGATGAAGTGCGCGTACTCTTCATTGGTCGTCGGCAGCCGGTCAATTTTGAAAGCGTCGAGCGAGACCGTGTGCGCGGGGAGTTCGTTGTCGTAGACGAACATCCGCCACGGCGCGCCCGACAGAAACTCGCCCGCCCCGACCGTCACCATGTCGCCACGCGAGACGGGCGCGACGGGTGGCGGCGGAAGTGTGACGGCTGGCGATGCGCTCGCGCCTTGCGCGTCGCCCGTCAACGCGTCGTGCGCGTCGCGCCCGGCCGCGCGCCGTTTCTTCGCGGGGTCGAGCATGTAGAGGAGGTAGGCGAGCGTCTCCTGATGCTGCCGCTCGTGTTCGAGGACGAGTTGGAAGATGTAACCGTCGTTGAGAAGCGGCGAGCGCGACGCGGACTCTTCCGACCCGGCCTCTTCGAGATAGCGGAGCGTCTCGCTCCGGACGCGCGAGAGGTAGAGTTCCATCTCGCGGCGGGTGGGGAGGTTTTTCGAGTCCTCGCGCGGCGTGGCGATGGGGTCGAAGATGCGTTCGTAGCGCGCGTCGGGCGCATCGTCGCCCTTCACTTTTTGCAGAATCCAGTAGGCCTCGAAGACGCCGATGTGCGCGAGATGCCAGATGACGGGGCGAAAGCCGCCGCCGGGACTCTCGTGCAAATACTCTTCGCGCGTCACCGTGTCGAACAGTCTCAAAGTGGCGGCGCGCGTCGCCTCCAACATCTCCGTGAGCCGTGCGGCATTTTCGATCATAAGAAAAGTTTCAGGTTTCGGGTTTCAGGTTTCAAGTTAAAGACCGTAGAAACTCGGTCTTGAAACTCGAAACCTGAAACCTAAAACTCCCTCTCCGGCGTCGTTTGACAGTGAACTTTGACGAGTTATGATAGCATGCCAAACGGACGAACCGGGGCCGAAGCCCATCAAACAAAACTTTTAGAATTCTTCTTCGGAAGCCGCGACCCGAAACGCCTGACGGAGCAAATCTCCACGACGATGCTGCCCACTGCCGACGCCCCCCATGCCGCGCGCCTGCGCCTTCACCGGCTCGACACCGCGGACGCCCGCGCCGCCTTCGCCCGCGACACATCGCACGGCCTCACGGCATCGCCGAAGCAACTCTTTCCCAAATATTTTTACGACGAACTCGGCAGC
>DATCWB010000031.1:0-2361 GCA_036566625.1 Pyrinomonadaceae bacterium | reverse complement strand
CCGCGCCGCTCTACGCCGAGGCCGCCCGCCGCGCGCCCGACATCTCCGCGGCCGTCGAAGCCCGCAGCCGCCAACTCGAAGCCGAAGGCTATCACGCGCAGGTGCACGCCTCGCCCGATGCCTTCCCGCTCTTCATACACCTCGACGGCTCGCGCCGCGCCATCACGCGCAACACGGAAGGTCGCTATCAGGCGAAGGGCGCGAAGGACGACAAGAGTTACACGGCCGAAGAACTCGGCGAACTGGCGGCGAGCGACCCCGAACGCTTCAGCCCGAACGTCACGCTGCGCGCCGTCGTGCAGGATTACCTGCTGCCTTCAATCGCTTACTTCGGCGGCGCGGCCGAGATCGCCTACTTCGCGCAGACCGCCGAAGTCTATCGTCTGCTCGACAGACCGGCGACACCCATCCTGCATCGCGCCAGTCTCACGCTCGTCGAGCGCCGCACCGGGCGCACGCTCGAACGCTACGACCTGCATCTCGCGGACTTCTTCCCGGGACTCGATGCCGTGATCGCGCGCGTCGTCGAAGAACACCTCGGCGCGGAACAGGCGCAAGCCTTCGACCGCGCCGAAACGACGATTGGCGGCGCGCTCGCCGAACTCGGCGCGAACCTGCGCCGCTTCGACCCCACGCTCGCCGACGCGCTCACGCACGGCACGCAGAAGATCGAGCACCAACTGGCCGGCCTGCGCACGCGCTTCCACCGCGCGCAGATGGCGCGCGACCGCGCCGCCCACCGCCAACTCGAACGCGCCTACGCCGCCCTCTACCCCGAAAAGACTTTGCAGGAGCGGCATCTCAACATCACCTCCCTCCTCGCACGCCACGGCCACTACTGCCTCGACTGGATTTACGACGCCATCGATCTCGGCTCGGTCGAGCATCAAATTGTTTACCTTTAAGTGACAGGTGACAAGTGACAGGTGACAGGAAGGAGTTAATGGTATGCGGCCTCACGAAAAATTAGAGGTCTGGGGCAAGGCCGTTGATTTCGTAGTTACCGTTTACAAAATGACCGACTCGTTTCCGAAAGAAGAAAGGTTTGGGCTGACATCGCAGATTAGACGCGCTGCCGTTTCAATTCCAGCCAATATAGCGGAGGGTGCGGCGCGCCAATCGCCTAAAGAATTTGCACACTTCCTCTCGATTGCTCAAGGCTCGGCCAGCGAACTTGAGACGGAGCTGTTAATAGCCCAACGCCTTAATTATCTACAGGAAGAAATTTACTTACAGATGCGTGCTACCCTCGACAGCATCGGGCGTATGATCGTTGGCCTTTCACAATACCTCAAGAGTAAAGCTGATTAATATCCTGTCACCCGTCACTTGTTACCTGTCACTATTGTATGTCAAAGATTCGTGTCTTATCAGATCATCTGGCGAACCAGATCGCGGCCGGTGAGGTCGTCGAGCGTCCGGCGTCGGTGGCGAAGGAGTTGGTGGAAAATTCGATAGACGCGGGCGCGCGCCGCATCGAGGTTGACGTTGAGGCGGGCGGGCGCAGACTCCTGCGCGTCTCGGACGACGGCGAGGGGATGACGCAGGACGACGCTCTGCTCGCCTTCGAGCGTCACGCCACGTCGAAGATCAGCACGGCCGACGATCTGCATAGCATCGGCACGCTCGGCTTTCGCGGCGAGGCGCTGGCCTCCATCGCCTCTGTCGCGCGCGTCGAACTCGTCACGCAGACCGAGGGGCAGGCGGAGGGCACGCGCGTCGCTATCGAAGGCGGCCGGATGCGCGACGTGAAGCCCGCCGCCCGCCCGCGCGGCACGACCATCACCGTGCGCGACCTCTTCTTCAACATCCCGGCGCGGCGCAAGTTTCTGCGCTCGGAGGCGACCGAGAGTTTTCACCTGACGAGTCTCGTCACACACTACGCGCTCGCCCACCCGGAAATCGCGTTCGTCCTGACGAATAACGGGCGCGAGTCTTTGCGCGCGGCTGTGGCCGCGAACTTGCGCGAGCGCGCTTATCAAATCTTCGGCGCGGAATTTCTCGACAGCCTGCTGGAAGTCGGCGGCGGGCACGCGACAGTCGCGCGCGTCTCGGGCTATGTCTCCGCGCCGCGTGAGCGTCGCACGACGCGCGATGCGCAATACCTGTTCGTCAACGGCCGCTACGTGCGCGACCGCCTCGTCAGCCGCGCGCTCGGCGAAGGTTATCGCACGGTGCTGCCGCAAGGCGTCTACCCCGCGGCGTTGTTGTTTCTCGACGTGCCGCTCGAAGAGGTTGACGTGAACGTCCACCCGGCGAAGACCGAGGTGCGCTTCCGCCGCGCCCCCGCCGTCGCAGACGCCGTACGCGAAGCGGTGCGCGCCGCGCTCGCGGCGGGCGGCTACGTTCGACGCACGGACG
>DATCWB010000030.1:0-10669 GCA_036566625.1 Pyrinomonadaceae bacterium | reverse complement strand
CGGCGGCCGGCGGGGTCGCGCGAGCCGGGCCTTCGGCGGTCGCTCGGTTTTGACGCGAGCGGCGGGCGGGCGGGCAAAATAACCGTTGCGGTAAGTGAGTTTCAATTTTTGCTTGCGCAGTTCGGGATTGACGAGGTCGATCCTGAGTTGGCGAAAAGTGTTGTCGCGCGCCTTGTTGGTCGGCGAATAGGAGATGAGATATTGCGTGCGCAACTCGTTTTGAATCTGCCCGAAGGCGGCGTTCAGGTCGATCTCGTCTTCGGGCACGAAGGCGCGGCCGCCCGTGCGCTCGGAGAGTTTTTTGAGCGCGCCTTCGTCGAAGTCTTCGGCGCCGATGCCGATGGCGTAGACCACCGCGTTCACCCCCACCACCGCCTCAATCGCCGCCTCTTTCTTCAAACGGCTCGTCGAGTCCACGCCGTCCGAGAGCAGGATGATGGCGCGGCGCGTGCGTTCGGGCGTCTGCGAGAGCATGTCCGTGGCCGTCGCCCAGACGGCGTCCCAGATGGCGGTCGAGCCGCGCAGGCCGGGGTTGTTGTCAACGCCTGTGCGCGCCACCTCCTGCTCCGCGCGCTCGTAGACGAACTCTTCATCCTTCGTCGCCGGCTCGGGGATTTCGACGCGGTCAATGGCGGCGTGCAAACTCGCGCGGTCGCCCGTCAGGTCATGTTCGATGGTGGCGTCGCCGGTGAAGGAAACAATGGCGGCACGGTCCCTGTCGGGGCGCAGCACCGAGTCTATGAAAGCGTGCGCGGCGTCCTTCTCGTCGGACAGCGTTCTGGCCTGTGAACTGCTTGTGTCGATGAGAATGGCGAGCGAGAGCGGCAGGTTTGTCTCGCGCTCGAAGATGGAGATGGTCTGCGGCTCGTTGTTCTCGAAGATGCGCACGTCCTCCGCCCGGAGCGTCGTGACGAAGCGACGATTCTTGTCCACGGCGTTGAAGATGACGTTGACGAGATTGGTTTCGACCTGTTCGACTGCATCGTCCTCCATCGCCGCGTCGGCGGGGGTTGGCGCTGGAGTCGGCGCGGGCGTCTGAGTCGGCGTCGCCTGCGGTTCCTGCTGTGGGGACGCGGGTGCGGGCGTCTGCGCGTGCGCGCCCGGATTGAAAGCGAGAGACGCGAGCAGCAGCGTCGCGGACAAGGCGATGGCGATGGTCTGGGCGAAGAATCTCATTTAACGCTCACACGTCCCCCTCTGGAAAACTTTACCCGAACAAACGGCCGCGCCCGTCACGTTCATCCTATGATGCCGCCCGGCCGCGGCGCGCTTTCGGTTTGGGGAGGAGTGCTTCGTATTTTAACCTGTGAAGCGGCGCGGAATGAATCGCCCGCGAATAAAAGCGGCGCAGCCAGTTGCCTGACCGCGCCGCCCTTCCCCCGCTTGCTCGTCACCCTTTGTACGTTTCCTTAGTGCTCGTTTGCCGCGCGACTACTGCTTGTCGCTCTTGTCCACCACCGATTTCAATGCCTGAAAGGTGGGCGGCCAGAGTCCGACGAAAATGCCCGCCTGCTTGTTCCCGCTGAAAAAGAGCGCGAGCGACGCGCCGATGGAGCCGATGGTTAAGATATGAAACAGGCTGATGCCCGTCGATTGGACGGTCGTGTTATCAATCGTCTTTAAGAGCGTCTCGGCCTTATCCGTCTGGGTGGGCTGTGCGCCCGTGCCGGTGTTGCCGCCGAGAATATCCGTGGCCGTAGACTTACCTAATCCTTGTGCTGACATTACTCTAATCCCCTTTCGCTATCTGTGTTGTCGTCAGTAACGCGCCCTTTGAGGGCAGCGATGCCGAAGAGCAGCGCGAGCGACGCCCCGGCGATGAAAAAGCCCGCCAGTGGTCGTCGTCGCTTCGCCGGTTGGGTCGTAGCCTGAATCTCCTGCTGACCCGACGGTGTTTTTTCCGTGTCCTGCTTCGTCATTTCCCCTCTGCCGCCGCCGAACGAAACAGACTTATACAAACTCTTCGTCGCGCGGTTGTTTGTAAAATCGTGCAATTCTGTGCGAGGCGCGCTTTTACTTTGACTGTCTGTGACGAATATGAGATAGATTTGCGCTTTAAAAATCGGCGGCAAAATTTTTGGCGGGAGGCGAATAGCAAACTTATGAGTTTGATTGAGGCGATACACGCGCGCGAGATTCTGGACTCGCGCGGCAACCCCACGGTCGAGGCGGAAGTGTTTTTGATCGGCGGCGAGACGGGGCGCGCCGCCGTCCCTTCGGGCGCATCGACGGGCGAGCACGAGGCCGTCGAACTGCGCGACGCCGATAAAACGCGCTACGGCGGCAAGGGCACGCTCAAAGCCGTGGAGAACATCAACGGGATGATCGCCGACGCGCTCGAAGGCTTCGACGCGCTCGACCAGTCCGAGGTTGACGCCGCGCTCATCGCCCTCGACGGCACGCCGACGAAATCCCGGCTCGGCGCAAACGCGCTGCTCGCCGTCTCGCTCGCCACGGCGCGTGCGGCCGCCACCTTTCTGGAGATGCCGCTCTACCGTTACCTCGGCGGCGCGAACGCGCGCACGCTCCCTGTGCCCATGATGAACATCATCAACGGCGGCGCGCACGCAGACAACAACGTGGACTTTCAGGAGTTTATGGTGATGCCTGTCGGCGCGGTGAATTTCAGGGAAGCCCTGCGCACGGGGGCGGAAATCTTCCACTCGCTGAAAAGCGTCCTCAAGAAGCGGGGCTACGCGACCGGCGTCGGCGACGAGGGTGGCTTCGCGCCGAACCTGCGCTCGAACGAAGAGGCGATTGAGACCATCCTCGAAGCCGTCGCGGCGGCCGGATACAAGGCGGGCGGGGATGTCCTGCTCGCGCTCGACCCGGCGGCGAGCGAGTTTTACGACGGCAAAAATTACGTCTTCAAAAAATCCGACAAGCGTAAACTCACGAGCGATGAGATGGTGGCCTACTGGAAATCGTGGGTCGAACAATATCCGATCATCTCCATCGAAGACGGCATGGGCGAGAACGACTGGGACGGCTGGAAGACGCTGACGGACGAAGTGGGCGCGCGCGTACAACTCGTCGGCGACGATCTGTTCGTGACGAACACAGACTTTTTGCGGCGCGGCATCGAGCGCGGCGTCGCCAACTCGATCCTGATCAAGGTCAACCAGATCGGCACGCTCACCGAAACGCTCGACTGCATCGAACTGGCGCGCACCAACCGTCGCACCGCCGTTATCTCGCACCGCTCGGGCGAGACGGAGGATACCTTCATCGCAGACCTCGCCGTTGCCACCAACGCCGGGCAGATCAAGACGGGGTCGCTTTCGCGCACAGACCGCATCGCCAAGTACAACCAGCTCCTGCGCATCGAAGAAGACCTGCGTGCCTCCGCGCGCTTCCCCGGCATGGCCGCGTTCTATCAACTCGAACGGGCGGCGACGGCGACGCCCCCGGCGAAAGCCAGAGGCGCAAACAGTTCGACGAAGAAGGCGCGCGCCGCGAAGAAGTAGAGATCAATTTTCGGTAGGGATCAATTTTCTAAGGAGATCGTAAGTTGTCCGTCAAACAAGCAGGTCCGCTCGCGCTCATCGTGCTCGACGGCTTCGGCTACAGTCCCGCGCGCGAGGGCAACGCCATCGCGCAAGCCTCGATGCCCTTCTACGACGAGATTCTGGAGAAGTATCCGCATACGCTCTTGCAGGCGTCGGGCGAGTGCGTCGGCCTGCCGTCGGGCGTGATGGGCAACTCCAACGTCGGCCATCTCTGCCTCGGCGCGGGGCGCGTCCTGCGCACGGACGTGGAGCGCATCAACTACGAGATCGCGTCGGGCGAGTTTTTGCAGAACGAAGTTCTCAACCGCGCTTTGGACCACGCCGTCGAAAATAATCGCGCTCTGCATTTGCTCGGGCTGCTCTCTGACGGTCTCGTCCATTCGTCGCAGGAGCATCTCTACGCGCTTTTGCGCATGGCGCACGACAAAGGCTTGCAGCGCGTCTACGTCCATTGCTTCCTCGATGGGCGCGACACGCCGCCGATGTCCGCCTACGGCTACGTCGAAGCCTTGCAGGTGCGCTGCGCCGAGATCGGTTGCGGCCGGATCGCAACCGTCTGCGGGCGTTACTATGCGATGGATCGCGACAAGCGTTGGGAACGCACGGAACGCGCCTACCGGATGCTGGTGAATGCCGAGGGCGAGCGTGTGATCGATCCGGTGGCGGCCATCAAGGAGTCTTACGAGCGCAGCGTGTCGGACGAGTTCATCGAGCCGATGATCGTCACGCGCGCGCGCGAGGAGGGCGAGCCGGTGGCGACGATTTCCGACGGCGACTCCGTGGTCTTCTTCAACTTCCGCGCCGACCGCGCGCGCCAGATCACGGCCGCGCTCACGCAAGACGGTTTCGACGGCTTCGACGTGGCGGGCCGTCCCGCGGTCGAGTACGTCTGCTTCGCCGAGTATGACCGGATGTTCAACCTCCCCGTCGCTTTCCCGAAGACGCAGCCTTATAACATTCTGTCGGACGTGTTCGCCTCGGTTGGCGTACGCAATTACCGCATGGCCGAGACGGAGAAGTACGCGCACGTCACCTACTTTTTCAACGGCGGCACGGAGCGCGAGTACCCGCACGAGCGTCGCCTGCTCATCCCCTCGCCCAAAGTGGCGACCTACGATCTCGCGCCCGAGATGTCCGCCTTCAAACTCACGGACAAAATCCTGCGCGCTATCGAAGAGGGCGAGACCGACGCTTTTATCGTCAACTTCGCCAATCCCGACATGGTCGGGCACACCGGCAACCTGGCGAAGACCATCGAGGCCGTCCAGTACGTTGATACCTGTCTCGGCTGGATCATGCGCGCGATGCGCACGGCGCGCGGTCGCTGTCTCATCACCGCCGACCACGGCAACTGCGAGCAGATGATCGACCCGGCCACGGGACAGCCGCACACCGCGCACACGACCAACCTCGTCCCCCTACATCTCATAGATGAAGCGTCCGTCGGCCTGAAATTACGCGAAGGCGGCGCGCTCGAAGACGTAGCCCCCACCATGCTCGGCCTCCTCGGTTTGGAGAAGCCCGCCGAGATGACCGGGCGCGATCTGCGCGAACTCTAAACAGGCATCGCTCGACGCATCGGGGCGCGCGGAAAAGTATGAGGAAGATTTTAGTGATCGGCTCGGGCGGGGCGGGCAAAAGCACCTTCGCCCGTCGTCTCGGACAACTACTCGACATCGAGGTCATCCATCTCGATTCGCTCTATTGGAAATCCGGTTGGGTCGAGACGCCGAAGGCCGAATGGGCGGAGACGGTCGCCGAGTTGGCGCGGCGCGACGCCTGGATCATGGACGGCAATTATTCGGGCACGCTCGACCTCCGTGTCGAGGCTTGCGACACGCTGATCTTTCTGGACATGCCCCGTCTCGTCTGCCTCTGGCGCGTGTTGAAGAGGTTGATCGTCTATCATCGCCGCACGAGGCCGGACATGGCCGCCGGGTGCGACGAAAAACTCACCCTCGAATTCATCCTCTGGGTCTGGAATTACCCGCGCACGCGCCGGCCGAAAATACTGAAACGGATGCGGGAGAATGCCGGGAGCAAGCAGATGCTCAGGCTGCGTTCGCCCGGCGAGGCCGAGAAGTTTCTGGCTGCCCTCAGCCGGAACTCCTGACCTGACCGGGCGAGACTTGCGCAAACTTTAACCGCCGTTTCGCGGCCCGGCCATCGCCTGCCGTCTCTGCGGGGCTTCTCACACCGCTTCGATGGAATCCCGCGCGTTTTATCTCCGCCCGACGTTAAGCCCTCAATTTACTAATCATCGTCTATAATCCCGTGGCGATGAGCATCATGAAGACGGCACAAGGGTATTTGAAGCGACTGGAACACCGGCTGCAACGCGCGCGTGTCGGGGCGGGGCGAGATCGTTTTTCCAACTTCAGCGAGGAGCGGATTCTGCAGAAGTACATCGCAGAACTGCTGCCCGCGGGCGCGAGCCGGACGGCCGTGGACATCGGCGCGGGCGACGGCGTGCGCGGCTCGAACACTTACGCGCTGTTCCGCGCAGGGTGGCGCGGCGTCGGGTTCGAGGGCAGCAACCGCAAGGTCTGCAAACTGGCGGCGGCTTATAAACATTACCCGCAGGTCTCGGCCGCAAATTGCGTGGTCACGCCGTCGAACGTCGTGCCGCTCTTGAAAGCCTACAACGTCGAGCGGGAGTTCGGCGTGCTCTCGCTCGACATAGACAGCTACGACTACTGGGTGCTCGACGCCGTGCTCGACGAGTTTCGCCCGCGCGTGGTGGTGACGGAGATCAACGAGAAGATACCGCCGCCAGTAAAGTTCGTGGTGAACTACGACCCCGCGTTTCAGATGACGCACCACTTTTTCGGCTACAGCATTGCGAGCCTCGCGGAGCTGGCCGCGCGCCACGGCTACGCCATCCTCGAAGTGGAGTACAACAACGCGTTCCTCGCGCCGAGCGAATTGCCGGGCGTCCGCCCGCTCGATGCCGCGCTCGCATACCGGCGGGGCTACCTGGAACGCCCCGACCGCCGCGAGAAGTTTCGCGCGAACGACAACATGGAGATACTGCACACGCTGAAGCCCGCCGAGGTCGTGAAATTTCTGGACGAATTTTATGCCCAGCATCGCGGCAAATATGAGTTGAGCACGGGCGCGGAGTCGGCGGCCGACTCCGCCGCCGGGCAACCGACTTCGCCGGAGACTTACTCGCTAACGGACGACTCTGTGCAGGAGACGGCTCGCAGTTAGACGCCGGGCGGACGAGGGGAGGAGAGTGAAACAGTGTGGTTAATCCAGTGGGCGAAGTCGCGTTCGGAGGAGAACCCGTTCGGCGTGCCCATTCCTAATTTCGCGCAGGTTACGAAGACGATCTACAGGGGCGCGCTGCCCGACGAGGAAGGCTACCGGGGACTGATCGAGCGTGTCGGCGTCGAGCGCGTGTGCAGCATCATCGAGCACGAGGTGCGCGCCGACCGTGAACGCGCGCTCTCGGCGGGCATCAAAGAGTGGCGGCACATCGCCTTCTCCGACCGCGACGCGCCCGCGACCGAACGCGTCCGCGAGTGGCTCGATTACATCCGCACCGCCGACACGCACGGCGCGCTGTTCACACATTGTCGCGGCGGCCGCCATCGCACGGGCACGCTCGTCGCCGTCTATCGCGTGACCGATTGCGGCTGGACGAAGGAACAGGCGTTCGGCGAGATGATGAAGTATGGCTGGTACGACGCGCTCGGCCACCGCCCCTTGCGCGATTGGTTCTTCTACGAATTCGACCCGAAAGATTACGAACGGAAGAATTGATTCATTGGTTCACCGGTTCAATAAAGAAACGCCTAATGAGCCGATGGATCAATGAATCAATGAATCAATGAATCAATCTCTTCACTTCTCTTCGCTGATTCGTTTCAGCGTGTCGAGGCGGGCGCGGATGGCGCGTGTGAAAACGGCCGTCTCTTCGTCGGTTGCGCCGCTCGCGCGCAGGCCGTCGCGCAGTTGCGCGTCCGTGATGCGCCTGACGTATTGGTAGAGCCAGCGCACGTCTTCGACGCCGATCTCCTCGCGCGCCTCCGCCGTCCGCTGGCCGATGTAGCTCCACTGTACGAGGCCGTCGGCGACGCCGGTCACAAACTCCGGCGTCTGCGCCTCATACCCGGCCGCGTCCCACTTGCTGCGAAACAGGTTGCTGCCCCACTTGCCCATCGAAGCGCCCCAGTCAATGATCAAATAGCGCGCTTCGACGAGGCCGCCCGAAAGCGCGTACTCGAAGACCGCCGTGTTCGAGCCGCGCGCCACGTCGCGCACGTCCTTGTTGTCCCAGTTCGACGTGAGCATCAACATGATCTTCAGCCCGTTTAGTTCGCGCGTGCCGACGAAGGGGTTGTCGTCCCACGCCCAGCCGTGCTCGTCGAAGAGTTTCGTCACGCCCTCTTCGTCAAGCTCGAAGCGCGCGTCCGCGAACTTGCAATCCTCGCCGACGCATTCGCGCGCTCTCGTCAGTCCGGCCGCGCCTTCGATGCGCCCTTCGGGGATGAAATAGGCGACCTCGACGTAGTAGCCGGCCGCCCACGCCATGCGCGTGGCGAAGGTTTCGGAACGCACCTCGTCGCCCCACTTCACGCGCCACACGCGCCCGCGCGCGTCGCGCACGGAGACGCAGGGGTTCGATCCCGTAGAGTGTTCGGCGACGAATTGGAAGGGCGGGGCGGGCGCGCCGTCCGCGCCGCCGGGGCCTGCGTGGAAGTCGAGTTGTTCGACCGCACCGGGGTCGCGCCAGAGGCTTTTGCGATGGGCGCGTTGCGGCGGCGGCCCGGCGAGTTTCAGTTTGTAGACGGATTTCGCGCGCCAGATTAAATAGACGCACGCAATGACGACGGCCGTGCCGCCGACGCCGATATAGATGATCTTGATTAACGTGTCCATCGTCGTCCCGCCCTCTGTTCGCCGTCACTCCATCGTCAGTTGATTCCTTAAAATCTACTATAGCATCTGCTACTCTGACAGCGAGCGGGCGGGCGATCCCGCGAGCGTCCGAAAGCGGGGAGCGGAACTGATGAACAGAGAATGGCCGGAGAATTTGCCGGTGGCGCAGGTGCGCATCGCGCGCCCGACGCGCAGCTTGCGGGAGCTGAAAAAATTCTACTGCGAAGGCATCGGCCTCGAAGTGATCAATTCTTTCGAGGGGCACGCAGGGTATTCCGGCATCATGCTCGGACTCCCCGGCAATGACTATCACCTCGAATTTACCGAGCACGAAGCGGCGGGCGATGCCGACTACTCGCCGCCGGGCGCGGACAATCTGCTCGTCCTCTACATTCCCGAACGCGCGGCCATCGAACGCATCGCGGCGCGGCTCGCGGCGATGGGCTACGTGGCGGTCGCGCCCGAGAACCCTTACTGGAACGAGCGCGGCACGACCATCGCAGACCCCGACGGTTGGCGCGTCGTCCTGATGAACACCGAAGGCATCTGAAAATGTCGTCCAATCCGGATTTCATCGGCGGCCTCGAACTGAGCGAAGCATTTTACCGCGAAGCGGCGCGCCCCATCCTCGACGCACACTTCCCGCGTCTGCCACACTCCGCCGCGCTCCTCGGTTGGAGCTCCGAGGTGCTCGGCTACGACGACGCGCAATCCACGGATCATAGTTGGGGGCCGCGATTCTATCTGTTTCTCGCCGAAGCCGACCGCGAGCAGTATGAGAAGCCCGTCAAACACACGCTTGGCGTAAACCTGCCGCGAGAGTTTCGCGGCTACCCGACGAGTTTCGGCCGCCCTGACGAGGGCGGCGTGCGACACGCACGGCAGAGCGAGGCCGGAACCATCGAACACGCGATTGATTGCGAAACCGTCCGTTCATTCTTCGGCTGGTATCTCGGCTGCGATCCGCACGCCGAGATCACGACAGTAGATTGGCTCACCTTCTCGGAGCATAAACTCCTCGGCGTCACAAGCGGCGAAGTCTTCCACGACGGTTTGAACGAACTCAAAGCCGCGCGCCGCAAGTTCGGTTATTACCCCGACGACGTGTGGAGGTTTCTACTCGCGCGGCAGTGGGGGAAACTTTCGGAGAACGAGGCGTTCGTCGGCAGGTGTGGCGCGACGGGCGACGAACTCGGCTCGGCCGTCCTCGCCGCCAGGCAGGTCAGAATTTTGATGGGGCTGTGTTTTCTGATGGCGCGCAGCTATGCGCCCTACGGCAAATGGTTCGGGCGAGCGTTCGGCGAGTTGCGCGCGGCGGCAGAGATGACGCCCGCGTTACAGGCCACTTTGAGTGCGACCAGTTGGAAAGAGCGCGAGGCGCATCTCTCGGCCGCTTACCGTGCGGCGGCGCGCCTGCACAACGCGCTCGGCATCACCCGGCCAATGCCCGAGAAAGTTTCCGACTACCACGGGCGCGGATACCTCGTGATTCACGCCGACGCGATCATGGCGGCGATCAGGGACACCATCAGCAGCCCGGATATTTTCAAACTCAAGCATCACGTCGGCTCCGTCAACCAGTTTGTCGATTCGACCGACCTGCTCTCGAAAGTCGAACTTTGCCGCACCCTGAAAGCGTTATACGAATAGCCCCGGCGCGCCGCCGGGTCGGCGCATCGAAGAGAAGCGTTCAAACTGTTATCATTGACTTTCGCACGATGAACTTCGAGCCGCAAAACATTCTCGTCATAGACTTCGGCCAACTCGGCGACGTGGTGTTGAGCCTGCCCGCGCTGCACGCCGTCCGCGCGAAGTTTCCGCGCGCGCGCATCACGGTAGCGGTGGGAAAGCCGGGCAAGCAGGTCGTGGAGATGTCGCAGGCGGCGGACGACACGCTCGTCGTGGATCGCGTGAGTCTGCGCGACGGGTCGAAGCCCCTCTCCGTGTGGCGCATCGCGCGGCTCGTCAAAGAAGTGCGCGCGCGCCGCTTCGATTTCGTCATAGACCTGCACAGCCTGTCGGAGACGAACCTGCTCGGCTTTCTGTCGGGCGCTGGGACGCGGCTCTACGGGCGTCGCCCCACGCGCTCGCTCGACTTCCTCTCAAACTTTCGCCCGCGCCCGCCCCTGGAAGATCGCGCCAAGCACGCCGTGGATCGTTATCTCGATGTCGTCGCGCCGCTCGGCGTCGGCCAGGTGTCGCGCGTGCCGCATCTGCCGGTGCGGCCGGAAGAGGTGCGCGCCGTGGAGGAGTTGCTGCGCAAGGCGCGCGCC
>DATCWB010000029.1:0-2706 GCA_036566625.1 Pyrinomonadaceae bacterium | reverse complement strand
TGTGTTCGCATCCTCTTCCCGGCGCGGGGCGAGTGTCGCTTCGGCCGTGACGAACGGGCGCGCCGCCGATGCGCTGCTCGACGGCTGCGCCGTGTGTGTGCGTTCGACGGGGCGCGGCGCGGGGCGTTTGAGCGCGAGCAGTTCGACCGACATGCTCGTGACGCGCACGAGCGTTTCCAATGCTTCGAGGTTGATCGCTTCGGGTTCGAGCGCGGCGCTGTCGGCGTAGAGCACGGCGACGCACTTGTCGCGGGCGACGAGCGGGATGGCGACCATGCGCTGCGGGGGTTCGTCGCCGAGTTTGGAGACCAGTTGGTCGTCGTCTGCGTTCGTGCCGGGCGCGCCGCTCCAGGTGGAGCGAGAGGTGGCGGCGCGGCTGAGCAGCGTCTCGGCCGTGAGCGGCAGGGAGATTTCGCGCACCGCGTCGTCGCCGACCGTGCCTTCGAGTCCGCGCGCGCGCCAGCCCGTGGCGCGTTCGTTCTTGACGACGAAGAAGGCGAGGCGGGGCGTGAAGGCGGCGGCGCGGTTGACGAGCGTGTTGAGGATATCGGCTTGCGAACGCTGGTTGTCAATGTCGTCAACGGCGGCTTTCAGGAGCGCGATATCGCTCGTGGCGCGCGCGCGCGCCGACGACTGCGCGGCTTCTTCCGACCCCTTGCCGGTCGCCGCGCGCAGGTGCTCCGAGATCGAGATGGCGATGGGCGCGTCGGAGAGCGAGTCGTCGGAGAGGCGTTCGTTGAGGCGCGTGAACGCTTCGTTGACCTGACTCTGCAAGCGCGCGATCTCCTCTTGCTGCCCCTGCACGCGCGCCTTGATATAGCTCTCCACTTCGGCGCGCAAACTCTGCTCCAAGTCTTCGCTTCCTGCCACCTGTGACTCTCCTTTGATGCTCGTGTTGCTGGTGATGCGGGCTATTCCCGCCGGTAGGTTACAGCGGTGGTCTGTCAGATATTTTTGACTGACCGAAGGCGCGCGCTTACAGGGGTGCGCTAGCGCCAGTCAGGGATTATGGCGGGCGGGCGCGCGCGGTGTCAAGACAAGTCTCCGAATCAGGACAAAGGGGAAAGGGTAAGTGGTAAGGGCTAATGGGAAGATCAGGGACGGATCAACGCCCGCGCCGTTCGATCCTTCTTTTCGCTTTAGTCCTTTCCCCCTGTGCCCTTTCCCCTTCCTCCTGCTTGAACTGTTTGACACGCGGGCGCGGCTACGTTATAAGGGGCGCGCCGCTCGCTCAAGACTCTATTGTTCCGCAGTGCAAAAGCATTTCATCAACCGACGAAAGGACTGACGCGCACGCCCTCTCCCGCAGCCGAAACGATCATGTCTCTGGCTCGCATCCTGATCGCCGACGACTACGACGATAACCGCGAACTCCTGCGCCTGATGCTGGAGAGCGCGGGCTACAGCGTGCGCGAGACGCGCGACGGCAACGAGTTTCTCGCGGCGGCGCAGGCGGAACTGCCCGACATCGCCCTGATCGATCTCTCGATGCCCATCCTCGACGGCTGGGGCGCGCTCGACGCGCTGCGCGCCGACGAACGAACCCGCCGCGTGCACTGCATCGCCATCACGGCCTTCGCCGCCGAGCAGGACCGCCAACGCGCCCTCGACGCGGGCTTCGATGCCTACCTCGCCAAACCCTATCGCTCCAAAGACCTCCTCGATCTCGTCGCACGCACCCTGAGCGAAAGCCGGCAACACGACGGCCACCCCGGCGACGACGCCTATCAAAGCCACGACGGCCACCGCACGCCGCATGCCTGAAGGAAACAAAAGCGCGGGCGCGGCGGACGAAGACCTGACGCCGGGGCGCATTCTCGTCGCCTTCGAGAAGCTGTTCGGCGGCGGGCGCGGCGTGCGTAAGTTTGCGCGCTCCGGCCTGCGCTACGTCACACTCGCGCGCGGCGCGCTGCTCGTTGAACAGAACCCGAAGAAAAAGAGCGAGTGGGCGGAACTCGCGCGGCAAGGCCGTCGCATCGCATGGGTCATGCGCGACGGCGAATACCTCGCGCGCGTGGTTGATGGCGAAGTCTCGATGCTCGATTAACAGGAGACAGAAAACAGAATACAGGAGTCAGAATAAAGCGCGTTACGGCGTTGCACTTCTGACTCCTGTATTCTGTTTTCTGTCAGCTCCTTCATCGTTTTCATAGCACGGAAGTCTCCGCCAGCAGGCGGCCTGTCGCGAATCTCTCCGCCGCGAGCGCGCTCGCGTCGAGCAGCGAAGCGCGCCCGTCGAGAATCAACTCCGAGACGAGGCGGCCGGTCGCGGGCGAGTGCATCACGCCATGCCCGCTGAAACCGTTGGCGAAGAACAGCCCGCCGACCTCTCTCGATTCCCCGATGATGGCGTGGTGGTCGGGCGTCACCTCGTAGAGTCCCGCGCGGCAACGGCTCGCGTTGACGGTCGCGTCGGCGAGGAAGGGCGCGCGCTCTCTCGCCCGCCGGAAAACCTTTTCGGTGAAGGCCGGGTCGAAGTCGGTCTTGAAGCCCGGCGTCTCCGCGTCGTCAGGCCAGGCCATGAGCGCACCGGGCGCTCTGCCCGCCGCCAGGATGGCGCGCGACTCGGGACGGAAGTGAAACCCGTCCGACATATCTATGACCATCGGCAGCCCGGCGGGCAGAGGCGCGCGCGGGCGCACGCTGACGAGTTGCCTGCGCAACGGCACGACCGGAATCTCCACGCCCGCCAGCCGCGCCACTTCC
>DATCWB010000028.1:0-4801 GCA_036566625.1 Pyrinomonadaceae bacterium | reverse complement strand
CTATTGATGATTGCTGAACCAGCATTCATCTTGATTTTACGAATAACCCTCTTCACTGTGTCAATTCTGGAGCTAGGCTAAACTCAGTAAAAAAGCAGCTTCGGCGACACTAGGAGGCGAATTGTGTTGGCTATAAGCCATCTCATATTGCGATGCCTCTGCTGGAAGGCCCTTGATGCCGACCTCTTACGAGATTTTTACGAACGAAGTTGTTGACTGTGTCCATTCCGGAAGTCAAGGCGGGCTGATGCTGGGCGATGTGGGCAGCCGACTCGTGGCCGAGACCTTCCACGGCCTCGTAGAGGGGAGTGAACACTCGATCCTCAGAGAGGATGGCTGGAAACCCACCCTACCCGCCCACCGCCGGTTGTCCCTGCCGACGTGCAACGCTGGCGCGATCACTTGCGCTCGCACAGGAGACGCCGGTCACGGTGGCCTTCAAACTCTCTGTCGTCCGTCTTTTTTCGAATACCTGAAGGCCACAGGGGCTGTGCCTCTCAACTCCGCCTCGACAAAGCTGGTTTCGCCGCCTGATCTCCCGTCAGAGCCTACCGGCCGTGCCCTCTCTAGTAAGGAGGTGCACTACCTGCTATGGGCACGTTCAAGTGGCCGACGGCCCGTAAAAGTAGTAAGCGGTCGGTTGACATTCTTATTGACACCTCCGCTCGAACGGGAATATCTTACCCGCGTTTGATAGTCGCACATCCGCTGACGAGACCCTTTCTCGCCAGCCTCACGCAACCGTTCGTTATATCCTTTACTCAGGGGCGGATCAGGAAACAATCTCATCCGTCAGCTCCTGTTAATCCGTAACCTCTGACGCTTTGAGCTTCACAAGCGGCCCAGACTCGCCCGAAGCAAATTTCTTAATGTCCGTTGTCAGGGCGCGCGTCTCGTCAGTCGTGAGTTCAACGCCCCCTCATCTTTTCCCTCGCGGAGGATTGTAGCAATGTCCGCACAAGTCCCTCATTACGCCGCCGTCGTCATTGGCTCCGGCTTCGGGGGGTGTATGACTGCCCTGCCTCTGGCGCGCAAGTTCGCCGAACGCGACCGCGGCGAGAAAGTCCTGATCTTAGAGCGCGGCACGTGGTGGACGACTCCCGTCAACACCGTGCAGGATCAGGAGGTCAAGACTTACACCCACCTCATGAACAACGGCCAGCCCGTGCAGCTCTGGTCTTCACTCAATCACTTTCGCGGGTTCGTAGACATCTTCACGCGGTGCTTCCGTCGGCACAGGAACGAGGACGGGCTGTTCGAGATGACCTTCCTCGGCAAGCGCGGCTTCCTCGGCCTGTTCGGCAATCAGAACGACGGCGTCAGCATTATCCGCGGCAACGGGGTAGGCGGCGGCTCGCTCGTCTACTCGAACATCACCATCCGCCCGCCCAACGTCGTGCTCGACGACCCGCGCTGGCCGGTCGAGTGGAAGAGCGACAAGGAGCGCGACGATTACTTTGACCTCGCGCGCCAAGCCATCGGGCGTGGAATCCTCTGGGCGCTCAACGAGCGCGCAAAGGCGCAAAGCCCGAACCCTTTTATCCTACAGGCGAGCGCGCCCAACACGGGTCTGAGCAACATCGTCACGCGCGTGGCGGGGTTGAACCCGCACTGGGTTGTCAAGCCCGACCCGCTCAACGCCAAGCGCGGGCTGAAGCATATCAACACGCCGAGGACGCCGCTGGACGCGACCAGCCCCGGCCTGCCGCCCGACGACGACAAGCGGGACTTTAAAAACGACCTGTGGCTCGCCCGCGCGCGCGTCTTCCAGAGCGCGATGGAGAAGCTGACGGCCGACTTCGGCACGGTTGATCTCTCAATCAACGATTACAAATTCGACCTCGACCCTAAGGAACACGGCAAGAACCAGTATGACGACAAGGGAGTAGCGAGAAACTTCTGCGACCGGCAGGGGCGCTGCAATGTCGGCTGCCTGCCGGGCGCGCGCCACACGCTCAACAAGCAGTTGATGGCGGCCATGTACGGCACGCCCAAGCACCCCGAACCCGTCTTTCATCACAAGGAGCTGCAACTCGAACCGCTGGCCGAGGTGGATGTCATCGTCGCGCGCCCGCAGGGCGGCTACGAGATACATTACCTTCAGCGCGACCGGCTGAAGACTGAGAGCTTCACGCGCAAGAGTGTGACGGCTGACCGCGTCATCCTTGCCGCCGGCTGCCTCGGCACGAGCGAGATCATGCTGCGCTGCAAGGAGAGGGGCACGCTGCCTAATCTCAGCGACAAGGTGGGCTTCGGGTTCTCAACTAATGGCGATTACCTCGCGTTCCTCGATGGGACGCAGGAGCGCGTGAGCCTCGTGCGCGGCCCCGTCACCACCTCGTTCGGACACTTCAACACAGGTGAGGCCGGAACGGGCGGCGACGCGGCCACATTTCACACCATCGAGGATCAGGGCGTGCCGCCGGCACTCGCCTCCGTCATCGGCGTGGGCGTGCCCTTAATCCGCTCGCTCGCCAACGGTCGGGACAAGAAACTTTTCATCATATGGGCGATCCTGCTGAGGGCACTCAGGCGCGTGCGCCACTACTTTCGCGCCCTGCGCACGAACTTCCGCGAGCGGCAGGACATCTTCCGCTCCGACGACGAGGTGACGGCCAAGATGATGTGCATCGTGGCGATGGGGCGTGATGCTTCGGTTGGACAGTTTCGCCTCGGAAAGAGTAGCGGCGAATCGCGCCTGCGTGTGAAGCGAAATGACGGGCGAGAGTTCCATGAAGACCCTATCTACGACGCGATCAAAAAGTCTCTCGACCGGCTGGCCGAGGTTCTGTCGCCCGCGGGCAAGAAGGGCACGTTCGAGAACCCCCTTTTGAACTCAGTCAGCAACGCACTAAAGGCGAACTCCATCGCGCTCAGCCACCCGCTCGGCGGGTGCATCATGGGGGCGGACGCATCGAGAGGCGTGGTTGATCAGTACGGACGTGTCTTCGATCAGACGAAGACAAACAGCCGCCCGTTCTACGAGGGGCTGTACATCGCGGACGCGGCCATCATCCCGACCGCGCTCGGTGTCAACCCCTCGCTCACCATCTCGACGCTGGCGCTCCGCATCGCCGATAAAATTATCGAGGAGTTGCCGCCCGTGCCCAATGCGTAAGGATATACACAACCAATCGCCCGGCGTGTCGTGTCGATGCGTGCGGGGAAAGTAGAGCGGGTGGAAACAACGGCCGGAATATCGCGGGCAATAAGAGCCGGGCCGAAGATGACGGGCACAACCTACGATCTCAAGACGCCGGAAGCATCTTCCAACGTTACGCTACGCGGTTGTGTTGCAAACATTGTGTTGAGGCGCACTAAGGCTTTGGACTTCTTCGACGACGCGGCGACCCCGAACAGACTTTCGACGAACTTCGCCTGCCCCGCCGCGTCTTTACCGCCTAACCTCTTAACCTGTCCTTTTCTCATCATGTTGATTGCTTCAATACCCTTCCATGGAGTGCCGAGTATGGACTGACCGCCTATCATAACCGCCCGACTAGTTAGGAGAAACAAATGACGACCGCCTCATCTCCACCGCCTATGGCGCCCTCAAATAGTTCGAAACGGAACATCCCTAGAAAGCCCAAGCCGGAAGACTTTGAGCCGCCGGTAGCATGGTTGTTCGGCAGACAGCTCATTGCAAATCTGAAGTGGATACTCCTCTACACTGCTTTCAAGGGGAAACTTGACGCCCGAGACTGGATGAAGCCAGAGGTAATCCCTAAGGTTGATTCATCAACAGAGGTGGATCGATTTTGGAGGACGTGGAACGAGAATTGGAAAGAGTCGGAGGATGGCGACCCGGGCTCGGAGAAAGAGTTCTGGTTCGACTATATCTCAGACACGGGCGATGGTCAGAAGGCGGTCTACAGCGTCGCCTACCTGTGTCTAAGTGATTTCGCCATCGCTAAAAATCCCCAACTCGGCGATGAGGCCGAATTCATCTTGCAGCCTGACCCGACCCTCCTGAAAAGCGAAGGAAAAATGTTGCTCCCCCGTGGCACGTTCCTTTTCGTCGGGGGCGACACCAGTTACCACATCGCGGACTACGGCACTCTCGCCATCCGCTTTCAGAATCCATTCTGGTGGGCGTACGACGATCTGAGTATCGCCAAGGCGCGAAGCGTAGGGCACGAAGTGGAGCGCCTGCTGTTAGGCATCCCCGGCAACCACGACTACTACGATTCGCTTGACGGGTTCAACCGTCAATTCCGCCTCCCTTCCACCGGGGACAAAGTTGTCGAAGGGAAGCGCCCGCCTTATTTGAGGATACCCACCTTCAGCCGCGAGCAGGAGTCCAGCTATGTCGCGCTTCGCTTGCCCTTCGACTGGTGGTTCTGGGGGATGGATACGGAACAAGGCGAAATTGATTATCGCCAGGGACAGTTCTTCAAAGACATTCAGGCGCGACATGCGCCGCGCAGAATAATCTTGGCAACACCGGAGCCGACGACGGTCTTCGGTAAATTTGCGAAGCCGGAAGAGAACCAGTCAAAGACGTTTAAAGAACTGGGGCTGGAGCGACCGTTCCTAAAAAAACCCGAGGCGATGGGTGAAGGGAAGTGCCGCGTTGATCTGGCCGGTGATGTCCACCACTATGCGCGCTATTGGGGGCCTGCACCGGCGACGGGAGAGTTCGATAACTATACTTCGGTGATGGCGGGCGGAGGCGGCGCCTTCTTTCACCCCTCCCACACTAATGTCCGCGAAGTGCCGCATCGTGTCTTGTACCCGAAGGCGGAAGTCTCGCGGAAAGAAGTGGCTAAACAGATATTCAAATTTAGAAACATCTTGAACG
>DATCWB010000027.1:0-2417 GCA_036566625.1 Pyrinomonadaceae bacterium | reverse complement strand
TCCTGTCAGACGAAGGGGTCTCTCTGAATGGTTTTGACTGCGCGTGAGTTTCGGAGCGCTTTCCGCTGCTGCGGCGCGTTCGGCCAGAGGCGCCGGAGATGAGCATGTCGAAATGTAAGGTGTCCTGTGAGCGGGTTGGCTATGCTGGATCACTATCGGAAGTGGGTGCAATTCTTCGGTAAAAGAGAATCAACCGCTCGAAAGCGAATGCAACATAATTCCTTGCGCCACTGATGTCAATAAGGATTAAGACAAAAGCGGAATTCACCGGCACGAGGATAGCGCACGGGCGCAATACGCAACTTGCACCGATAGATCACTGCCGGGCGGGTACAATGTCGTCGGGACGGGGATGCCGGGTTGGCGCGAAAGCCGCGAGCGCGTCGCTTGCCTTTGGAGGTAACTGCGTTGCGCTGTTCCATCGCCGCTCGTTATAATGCCTTCATTTGAAACTACACGACACAACTCATCCGGGAGACACCCGCGCCGCTAAGTTTACGGCCGAAAAACTGCGCGGCATCCTGCTGCCCTGCACGACGCCGTTCGGTGAGGACGGCCGCGTGGACGGCCGCGCCCTCGGCGGCAACATCGCGCGTTGGAACGAGACGGGCATCAGCGGCTATGTCATCCTCGGCTCGACGGGCGAGCGCGTCCATCTGGGCGAACGCGAAGCCCTCGAAGTCGTGGGCGCGGCGCGAGCGAGCGTGCCGGGGCATCTGGCCTTCGTCGTCGGCGTCGGCCAACACGGCACGCGCGAGAGCATCGCGGAGGCGCGGCGCGCGGCCGATTCGGGAGCGGATGCACTGCTCGTCATCACGCCCCATTTTTACCGCGCCGCCATGACGCCCGCCGTCCTCTCGAATTATTACGAATCAATCGCCGACGCCGCGCCCGTCCCCATCGTGCTCTACAACATCCCGCAGAACACGTCCGTCGCCTTGTCGCCGGACACGCTCGCGCGCCTGTGCGAGCACGAGAACATCATCGGCATCAAAGACAGTTCGGGCGACATGGTCAACTTCCTTGAGATGCTCAGGCTCGCGTCCGACAGCTTTGCCGTGCTCACCGGGCACGCCTCTGTGCTCTACGCGGCTTTGTCGGCGGGGGCGTCAGGGGGGATACTGGCCGCCGGATGCGTTGCGCCCGAGGTCGCCGTCGAGATCACGCGTTTAGTCGAACGGGGCGATCACGAAAGCGCGCTCGCGTGGCAGCGCAAGTTCACGCCGCTCGCCCGCGCCGTCACCACGCGCTTCGGCATCGGCGGCTTGAAATACGCGCTCGACCTGTGCGGCTACGCGGGCGGCGAGGTGCGCGCGCCGCTCTCGATGCCGGACGATGCGGCGCGCCGCGAGATCGCGCGAACGTTGGCGGAGTGTTGTCCGTATGTCGAGACGGAGAACGAGACGAAGTTGGCCGAAGGAGCAGTTAAGTGAGCACCGAAGTTTCCCACACGACCACCGAACCGGCCTGTTTCAGCACGCCGCAAGAGGCCGGTTTGCGCATCGAACCTCTGCCCTTCGCGCGCATCCCGCACCAGTCGCGCCTCTTCCTCGAATACCTCGCGGACGCCCCCGCGCTCAGTCGCTACTACCCGAACGCCGTACGCTTTCATCACGAACTCGCCGCGCGCGCGCCCGAAGTGCTCGCCGCGCACCAGACTGATCGCGCCGCGCTCTGCGACGCCCTCGAAGAGATGAACACGCGCTGGGGCGCGGGCGCGGAAACCGAGCGCAACATCGCGCGGCTGCGTTCGCCCTCGTCGGTGGCCGTCGTCTCCGGCCAGCAGGTCGGACTCTTCACCGGCCCGCTCTACACGATCTACAAAGCGCTCTCGGCCGTCAAACTCGCGGGCTGCCTGACGCAACGCGGCACGGAGGCTGTGCCCGTCTTCTGGATGGCGACCGAGGATCACGACTGGGAGGAAGTGCAGACGGCCGAGTTCACGGCCTGCGACGGCCGCCTCGCCTCGACCGACGTGCCCGACGCGCTTCACCGCGAAGGCTCGCCCGTCGGCGCGGTCACGCTCGACGAGACGGCGGGTGATACCGTGCAACGCCTGCTCGACCTGTTGCCGACGACAGAGTTTCTCCCCGACCTCGAAACGCTCCTGCGCGACGCTTACCGACCGGGGCGCACTTACGGCGAAGCCTTCGCGCGCCTCCTGACCGCGCTCGTCAGTCGCCACGGACTCATCCTGCTCGACCCGCTCGACGCGCGCCTCAAGCGACTCGCCGCGCCGCTCTACGCGGAGGCCGCGCGGCTCGGGGCCGAGATTGCTTCGGCGACCGACGCGCGCTCGCGCGAACTCGAAGCGGCCGGCTACCACGCGCAGGTTCACACCTCGCCCGACTCCTTCCCGCTCTTCCTCATCGACGAAGGCGGCGCGCGCCGCGCGCTCACGCGCACGCGCGAGGGGC
>DATCWB010000026.1:0-2187 GCA_036566625.1 Pyrinomonadaceae bacterium | reverse complement strand
GGCGACGGTTGCGCCGCCCTCATTGCCGCTCCAACGCGCGCTCACAAACTGTGAGAAGCGCGCCGCGCGCTCGTCGCCGAGCACGCTTTTGATCTGTTCGGTGGCGCGCGCGGTGGCGGCGGCCGTCGTGCCGCCGTGTTCGCCCGTCTCGGTCTCGCGCAAACTCCCGGTCTCTTCGCGCGCGACTTTGCGCAGACGCTCGATCTGCTCGTCCGTCAGTTGCAACTCCGACTTCAGTTCGGCCGCGAATTTCTCCTCGGCGAACATGGCGTCGAGCACCGGCAGCGTCACCGGCAGATTGTTCGCGCCCGCGTTGTCCGTCGTGGCGGGCGTCGCGCTCGCAGCGGGCGACGGCGTCGCGACCGCCGCTGTATTGCCGTTCGATACGGGCGCGGTCGTGCAACCGCCGAAAATGAACAGGGCGAACAGACACATCATCCCGCCCGCCACACGCCACACACTTTTCATACTGTCTTTAGCTCCTCTTAGAAAAACTTTCGCGCGCCGGTTGCGCCCGCGCTCGCGCGCTTTAGACGACTCCCGCACATCCCCACATCCGCAAGCAACACCCGTTCCCACCCCCGGTCGCGCATAATCGCCGCTTTTTCGCGTTTCCCATGCCCCGCGCGCTCCCACGCTCGCACCATAAACGGACGGCGGAGGAATGAAAAGGAAACGATGAAGGAGGAAGTAGAAGACGGAGAACAGAAGACAGAAAACAGAATTCAGGAGTCAGAAGGAAGGCGGGCGCGCGTTTTATTCCGGCTTCTGACTTCTGAATTCTGTCTTCTGACTCCTGACTTCTGACTCCTGTCCCGCTTTCAGTTCATCGTTCCGCGCTCCTCTTTCATCGTTTTGTTAATAGCGGGTAGGGGTTGAGATTCTCGCCTTCCCAGAAGCGTTTGGGGTCTGTGATGAGCCAGATGGAGAAGTGGAGGTGGCAATTATCTCTTCCGGCGTTGCCGCTGTCGCCGACGTAGCCGAGCAGTTCGCCGCGACGCATGAAGCGATTTTCGGCGAGGCCGTCGGCATAGCGTTCGAGGTGCGCGTAATAGTAGACGGTGCGGTTGTCCGTGCAGAGTTGGTAGAGGGTGATGCCGCCGCGCTCGCTCTGGAAGAGTTTGACGACCGTGCCGTCGGCGGCGGCGACGACGGGCGTGTTGCGCGCGGCCATGATGTCTATGGCGTTATGCGTGCGTCCTTCGCTGCGCGACTGCGTGTAGGTATCTTGAAGTTGTTCGGGGCGGATGCCCGCGACCGGGATCACCAAACCCGACGCGGCGGAACTCGTCGCTGCGGCGGGCGCAACTTCGGACGTGGCGGGCGGCGCGGGCGACATTTGCGGCGTGCTGTTGACCGAGGGCGAGGGCGTGAGGGACGGAGCGGAAGACGACTGCGCGGAAGGCGAGGCGTCGGGCATGGGCGCGCTCTCAGTCGCGGGCGGCGCGGGAGAGGGGGCCGCCGTGCTCGCCGCGTCGTTCGGCGGAACGTTGAGTTCGCCCGTCGCCTGCGGTTGAGAGATCGGCGTGACGGGGGTCGAGCGCGGCTTGCTGCTGAGATACCAGACGAGGGCGGTCAACCCTAACAGGATTGACGCCGCCAGAAGCAGGACGCGTGCGCGCGGGCTGAGTGCCATGTGACAGGGTCTCCCGGAAAGTTTTGCGCGATTTGAAAAAGCGAGCGGGGGATTCACAGGATATGCGCTCGCCTTGTGCGAAGCAAGCGGGCGAGTGGCGTGCATTCGCCGCTTTCTGTTATTACAATGGCATCGAAAGTTTCACACGCGCGGCGGGCGCGCGATCCATCGCAGAGGAGAGAGAAAATCATGTCAGAGATTTTTGACGAACGGCGCAAGGCGCTCGAAGAGGATTATTTCCGGCGCAAGGAGCGCGAGTTGCTGGACAAGATGCGGCAGGACGTGGCGGCCGAAGCGGCGGCGCGCGGGCAGGCGGGGGGGCGGCAGTGCCCGCTCGGACACGGCACGCTCGCCGAAGAGGCGCGCGGGTCGGTGGTGATTGATCGCTGCGAGCAGTGTGGCGGCATCTGGCTGGATCGCGGCGAGTTGGAAGAGATGACGCGGCAAAGCGGCGGGTGGTTCGACAACTTCGTCAAGAGTTTCAAGAACGAGTAAGACGCCGAGCGGTCGTCGCATCTTGTGTGCTTGCGCGGAGAGTACAAGATTTCCTT
>DATCWB010000025.1:0-26541 GCA_036566625.1 Pyrinomonadaceae bacterium | reverse complement strand
GCCGCCTACGCCGCGCGCGCTCTCGTCCCGCTCGCGGGCGAGTACGCCGGTTTGCTTTTCGCCGTCGGACTCTTCGGCGCGTCGATGCTGGCGGCGGGCGTGCTGCCGCTCGCCACCGCCTATTCGATCAGCGAGGCGCTGGGGTTCGAGAAAGGCGTCTCGCGCAGTTTTCGCGAAGCGCCGATCTTTATCGGCATCTTTACTTTCCTGATCGCGGTGGGCGCGCTCATCGCCATCATTCCGGGGCTGCCGCTGATGCGCGTGCTCGTCGTCACGCAGTTCATCAACGGGCTGCTCCTGCCCGTGATGCTCGTCGCCATCCTGCGCCTGGCGGGCGACCGCAAATTGATGGGTGAATACGTGAACGGGGCGGTCTATAATGTGCTGGCGTGGCTGACGGTGATAATCGTCTCCGCCCTGTCGCTCCTGCTGGTTGCGCGGACGCTGTTCGGCAGCGAAACCTGAAAGCGCGCCCGCGCACTTCAACCAAACCTGCCGGGGACGATTCGCCGTCGCCGTTTGAACGCTACAAGATGAATAGCTCCCGTCTCAAAAAACAACTCGTCTTCCCCCTCATCGCGACCGCGGTGTTCGTCATACTGCTCTATGTCGTCCTGCCGTCCTTCGCGCCGCCGCCGACGGGCGGGGACTTGAGGGCGAGCGCGCCCGGTTTTTACTGGGCGCACCTGCTCTCGAAGATCGGCCTGTGGCTCAGCCTCATGTTCGTGGGCGTGCGGCTCGCAGGGGCGTTCCTCTTCGACTTCATTTTCCGCATACGCAAAGGCCGCGAAGCGCCGAGCCTCATACGCGACCTGTTCTCCATCGTCGCCTACATACTGATCGTCGCGTTCATCCTGAAGCACTTCTTCGACCTGTCTCTCGGCGCGCTGCTGTCCGGCTCTGCGCTGCTCGGCATCATCCTCGGCCTCGCGCTGCAAGACACGCTCGGCAACCTCTTCTCCGGCATCTCGCTGCACGCCGACAAGCCCTTCGAGGTGGGCGACGTGATCACTGTCGGCAAGTGGATGGGCGTCGTCGAGAGCGTGACGTGGCGCGCGGCGAAGATCAGGACGTTCACCAACCACGTCGTGCTCCTCAGCAACAGCCAGATCGCCAAAGAAGCCATAGAAGTCTGCCCGCGCGACAACCCGAACGCGCGCCTCCTCTTCTTCAACGCGCTCTACTCACACTCGCCCGCACGCGTCCTACAGGTCGTGCGCGAAGCGATCCGCGAAACGCAGAATGTGCGCCGTCAACCCACGCCCATCGTCCGCATACGCAATCTCGGCGACTTCGCAGTGGACTACGAAATCAAGTACTGGCTGGAAGATTATGCCCTGTTCAACGACACGGACGCGCTGCTTCGCCAGCGTGTCTGGTACGCCTTCAAACGCGCGGGGCTGAACTTTGCCTATCCCACGCAGACGCTCTATATCGAGCGTGCGAAATCCGACGCCAACCCGGCGACCGATGCCGAGACGTTTACGGGACGCCTCTCCGCCACAGATATTTTCGCCCCGCTCAACGCGGACGAGCTTTCGCAACTCGTCTGCGCCTCCCGCAGCCACACCTACGCGCCCGGCGAAACCATCATCCGCGCGGGCGACGACGGCGATTCGATGTTCGTCGTCCATCACGGCAACGTCGCCGTGCAGGTCAACGACAACGGCCAGCCGCGCACCGTCGCCACGCTCGGCGAGGGCGACTTTTTCGGGGAGATGGCGCTTTTCACGGGCGAACCGCGCTCCGCTCACGTCGTCGCCGCCGAAGAGACCGAAGTGCTCGAAATCGGTCACGAGGCGATGAAATCCGTCTTCGACTCCAACCCGCATCTGGCCGAAACGCTCGGCCAGACCATCGCACACCGCCGCGCCGGTCTCGCCGCCTCCGCCGAAATCGGAGACGAAGAGAAGGTTTCCGCAGGCGTCATCTCCACCATTAAACGCTTCTTTAGATTAGACTAAGCGTAGTTCGCGCACCCCTGTCGCCGACTCTCTCCGGTGAGGCGGGATAAAGTGAAAATTTTTTGCATCGGATACTTGACAAGAAGAGACTCAGATATTATTATTTCGCCACGCTCAAAAGTGAATGGCGCACAGACAGGCTCGCCGAAGGTTCGTTTGAGCGTCCAGCAAAAAACGCTTTTGTTGAGTTAAAGAGGAGGAAATACGTCATGTCTATTACCCGTTACGACCCGTTCCGCGACCTGCGGATGCTGCAAGACGAAGTAAATCGCCTGTTTTCGAGCAATTTGTCCCGTTCCTTCGGCGACGAGGGGATCGCGCGCGGCGCGTGGGCGCCCACGGTGGACATCTATGAGAACAAAGATCAGATCGTGCTCGAAGCCGAACTGCCGGGCATGAACCGTGAAGACTTTGACCTCTCCATCGAGAACAACGTCTTAACGCTGCGCGGCGAGCGTCGCTTCGAGAAGCGGGATGAATCGGACAACTATCATCGCGTCGAACGCTCTTACGGCTCGTTCACGCGCTCCTTCACGCTGCCGCAGACGGTCTCGCCGGAGAACGTGGCCGCCGAGTACAAAAACGGCGTGCTGCGCGTCGTGCTGCAAAAGCGCGAAGAGGTGAAGGCGCGGCGCATCGAGATCACGGGCGAGGGCGCGTCCTCAACGCCGAAGACCATCGAGGCGAAGGCCGGAGAGCCCGGTACGGCGGAGAGCAAAGGTAAGACTGCGACCGCCGGAAGGTAATTGCAGGAAAGTAACTAAAGAGCAAGTCTCAAGTTAGAACGCGCGGAACGATGAGCGGTGAACTCATTCATCGTTCCGCGCTTGTCGGTTAAGGTGTGACGAAATTATGCGTCTAGAACGTTTCACATTGCGCGGGCAGGAGGCCATCCAGACGGCCATCGAGGGGGCCGAGCGCAACCAGAATCAACAGGTCGAGCCGGAGCACCTGCTCGTCGCCATGCTCGAACAGCCCGAAGGCATCGTGCGCCCGCTCCTCGGCAAACTCGGCGCGAACCTGCAAGTCGTCTTAAACGATGCGAACGCCGCCATCAATCGTCTGCCGAAGGTGCAGGGCGGGCAGCAGTATTTCAGCCCGCGCCTCACGCAAATTTTCACGGCCGCGCAGAAGCAGGCCGAGGCGATGCAGGACGAATACATCTCGACGGAGCACCTGTTGCTCGCCATCGTGGATGAAAAGGACGGCGCGGCCGGGCGCATGCTGCGCCAGCACGGCGTCAACCGCGACGATCTGACGAAAGTCGTCGGCGAGATGCGCGGCGATTCGCGCATCACGGATCAGAACGCGGAGGCCAACTATCAGGCCCTCTCGAAATACGCGAAAGACCTGACCGACCTCGCGCGCCAGGGCAAACTCGACCCCGTCATCGGGCGCGACGACGAGATACGCCGCACGATTCAAGTTCTCTCGCGCCGCACGAAAAACAACCCTGTGCTCATCGGCGAACCGGGCGTCGGCAAGACGGCCATCGTCGAAGGGCTGGCGCAGCGCATCATCTCCGGCGACGTGCCGGAGACCTTGCGCAACAAGCGTCTGGTCGGTCTCGACCTCGGCTCGATGCTCGCGGGCGCGAAGTACAGGGGCGAGTTCGAGGATCGTTTGAAGGCCGTCCTGAAAGAGATCGAAAACGCGAAGGGTCAGATCGTCCTCTTCATAGACGAACTGCACACGCTCGTCGGGGCGGGCGCGGCCGAGGGCGCGATTGACGCGTCGAACATGTTGAAGCCCGCGCTGGCGCGCGGCGAGTTGCGCTGCGTCGGCGCAACCACCCTGAACGAGTACAAGAAGCACATCGAGAAGGACGCCGCGCTCGAACGCCGTTTCCAGCAGGTTTACGTCGGCGAGCCGACCGTGGAAGATACGATTGCCATCCTGCGCGGTTTGAAGGAACGTTACGAGGTTCATCACGGCGTGCGCATCAAAGATTCGGCCATCGTCGCGGCGGCCACGCTCTCGAACCGTTACATCACGGATCGCTTCCTGCCCGATAAGGCCATAGACCTGATCGACGAATCGGCCTCGCGCCTGCGCATCGAGATCGACAGCCTGCCCGTGGAGATCGACGAGTTGGAGCGCGAGACGACGCAGCTTGAGATCGAGAAGCAGGCGCTCACGCGCGAGACGGACGAGCGTTCGCAGGCTCGCCTGCGCGAGATCGAAGTCAAGATCGCGGATCTGCGCGAGCGCGCGTCGGGCATGAAGGCGCAGTGGCGTTCGGAGAAAGACATCATCGAGCACATCCGCAAAGCCAAGGAAGACCTCGAACAGATCAAGGTGCAGGCCGAGCAGTATGAGCGCGCGGGCGACTACGGTAAGGTCGCCGAACTGCGCTACGGCACGGCCGTCGAACTGCAAAAGCAACTCGCGGAGGATCACGCCAAGCTCGCGGAGATACAGAAAGAGGGCGTCTACCTCAAGGAAGAGGTTGACGAAGAAGACATCGCGCTCGTCGTCGCCAAGTGGACGGGCGTGCCGGTCGCCAAGATGCTCGAAGGCGAGATGCAGAAACTCGTGACGATGGAGGAACGTCTGCGCCAGCGCGTCATCGGGCAGGACGAGGCTCTGACGGCGGTCGCCAACGCCGTGCGCCGCGCGCGCGCGGGGCTGCAAGACCCGAACCGCCCCGTCGGCTCGTTCATCTTCCTCGGCCCCACGGGCGTCGGCAAGACCGAGACGGCGCGCGCGCTCGCCGAGTTTCTCTTCGACGACGAACGCTCCATGATCCGGCTCGACATGAGCGAGTACATGGAGAAGCACGCCGTGGCACGCATGATCGGCGCGCCGCCCGGCTACGTCGGCTACGAAGAAGGCGGGCAGTTGACCGAGGCCGTCAGGCGCAGGCCCTACTCGGTCGTCCTCTTCGACGAGATCGAGAAGGCGCACCCGGACGTGTTCAACGTGCTGCTGCAAATACTTGATGACGGTCGCCTGACCGACTCGAAGGGGCGCACGGTCGATTTCAAGAACACGGTCTTGATCATGACCTCCAACCTCGGCTCGCGCGAGATACAGGCGGCGGGCGACGACGAGCGGCAGGTGCGCGAGGCGGTCTTAGAGGAACTGCGCGGCCACTTCAAGCCGGAGTTTCTCAACCGCATTGACGACGTGGTGATCTTCCACCAACTGTCGCGGGCGGAGATCGTCCAGATCATCGAAGTGCAACTCGAACGCCTGCGGCAGATGCTCTCGGAGCGCAACATCACGCTCGCGCTCGACGATTCGGCGCGCGCCCTGCTCGCGCGCGAGGGCTACGATCCGATGTACGGCGCGCGGCCTCTGAAACGCGCTATCCAGACGTTGATCCAAAATCCGCTGGCCTCGAAACTCCTGCGCGGCGAGATCGCGCCCGGCCAAACTATCCGCGTCACGGCGGAGGGCGACGCGCTCGGGTTCGCAAGTGAGTTGGTCGCGGCAACAGCATAAAACCGGAGGCTTTAGATGGGACACAAGTGGGACGAGTGGCGCGATTACGCGACGTTGCAGGAGCGCATGAATCGTCTGTTCGAGGATACGGCGCGGCGACACGATCATTTGAACGAGGAGCGTGAGGCGGAGCTTGAGCGCGCCGACTGGACGCCCGCTTCGGACGTATATGAAACCGGGGCGGAGTTCATCATCGCGCTTGATTTGCCGGGCATCGAGCGAAGTGCGCTCGAAGTGAGTGTGGACGAGAATCGCTTGACGGTGCGCGGCGAACGCCTGCCGGAAGAAGTTGGGACGCGGCGCGGGCGCGGCGGCAGAGGTCGCCCGTTCGGGCGTTTCCTCAGTCGTTTCGGGCCTCTGCCCCCGACGGTCGATCAGACAAATATCGCGGCCGACTACAAGGACGGAGTCCTGCGTCTGCGCCTGCCCAAACGCACGGAGCAGAAGGCGGGGCGCGTCAAAATAGCAGTTCAGTGACAAGTGACAGGTGACAAGTGACAAGTCGGAAAACTTGTTCTAACTTGTCACTTGTCACTCGTCACTTGTCACTAAAATTTATATGGTATCTTTTCGCAGGGAGAAAAAGAGTAAGGATATGGGAGAGAGAATGGCGGCTGAAGAGGCGCGCGCGGGCGAAGGTGCGGCCGATGCTGCGGCAGCCCCCGGCATCCGTGTGACGGACAGGCGGCGCGTCACCCTCGACGAGTCGGAGGAAGGTGTGCGCGTGGAGGACTCGACTGACGCGCCGGGCTTGAAACCGAAGTACGTCGAAGAACTCGAAGCGCGCACGCGCGCCGCGGAACAGGCGTCGAAGGATGTGCAGGCACGTTTTGAACAGGTGCGCGCGGAACTCAGGCGCGAGACCGACGAGATCAGGCAGCGTCTTGCGCGCACGGCCGATGAACGCGCGGCGCGCGAGAAGGCGGCGTTCGTCGCCGCGCTCCTACCCGTGATGGAGAATTTGCGGCGCGCCATGGAGGCGGCCGAAAGCGGCGGCTCGCTCGATGCGCTGCTTGAAGGGCTTCGCGGCACGCTCAGCGGTTTCGAGAGCGCGCTCACGTCTGGCGGGATCGAAGCGATCACGGCCGTGGGCGAACAGTTCGACCCGGAGTTGCACGAGGCGGTTGACGTGGCCGAGGTGGAACCGGAGCGTGATGGGCTGGTGACGGCCGAGTACAGCCGGGGCTATCGCATGGGCGGCCAACTGCTGCGCCCCGCGCGCGTGCAGGTCGGGCGGGCGCGAGCCGAAGGACAGGCGGCGGCAGAATAAAGTTTCTGTCCGTCGTCGGTTGTCGGTCGTCCGTCGTTAGCAGTGCATCAACGGCAGGCAGAAGAAAAGAGTTTCGGCTAAGAGTAAAGACAAAACAACTGACCACGGGCAACTGACAACGGACAATCTTATCGAGGAGAACAAACGAAGTGGCGGCAAAAGATTTGAAGTTTAGCGAAGAGGCGCGACACGCGATGTTGAAGGGCGTGAACACGCTGGCGAACGCCGTGCGGGTGACGCTGGGACCGAAGGGTCGCAACGTCGTGCTCGGCAAAAAATTCGGCTCGCCCGTGATCACGAAAGATGGCGTGACGGTGGCGAAAGAGATCGACCTCAAAGACAACTACGAGAACATGGGCGCGCAGATGGTGCGCGAGGTGGCGACGCGCACGAACGACACGGCGGGCGACGGCACAACGACGGCGACCGTGCTGGCGCAGGCCATTTTCCGCGAGGGCGTCAAGAACGTGACGGCGGGCGCGAACCCGATGGCCTTGCAGCGCGGCATCCAGCGCGCGACGGAAGTGGCGGTCGAAGACCTGGAGCGGCAGTCGAAGAAGGTCAAGGGCAAGGACGAATTAGCCAACGTCGCGTCCGTCTCGGCGAACAACGACCGCGAGATCGGCGAGTTGATCGCCGAGGCGATGGACAAGGTCGGCAAAGACGGCGTGGTCACGGTCGAGGAATCGCGCACCCTCCAAACCGAGTTGGACATCGTCGAGGGTATGCAGTTCGACCGTGGGTATCTTTCGCCTTACTTCGTCACCAACCAGGATCGCATGGAGGCGGTGCTGGAAGACCCGCTTATTCTGATCCACGAAAAGAAGATCGCGGCGATGCGCGAACTGCTGCCCATCCTTGAGCAGGCGGCGAATCAGGGTCGCCCGCTCCTGATCATCTCCGAAGATATCGAGGGCGACGCGCTGCCCACGCTCGTCGTCAACAAACTGCGCGGCACGATCAAAGTCTGCGCCGTCAAAGCCCCCGCCTTCGGCGACCGTCGCAAGGCCATCCTCGAAGACATCGCGGCCTTAACAGGCGGTCGCGTCATCACGGAAGACATCGGCGTCAAACTGGAGAACGTCTCTGCGGACGACCTCGGCACGGCCAAGCGCGTCATCGTGGACAAAGACAACACGACGATTGTCGAAGGCGCGGGCGCGGCCAAAGACATACAGGGACGCGTCGGCACGATTCGCCGTCAGATCGAGGAGAGCACTTCCGATTACGACCGCGAGAAGTTGCAGGAGCGTCTGGCGAAACTCGCGGGCGGCGTGGCCGTCATACGCGTCGGCGCATCCACCGAGACGGAAATGAAAGAGAAGAAGATGCGCGTGGACGATGCCGTGAACGCCACTCGCGCGGCCGCGCAGGAGGGCATCGTCCCCGGCGGCGGCATCGCTTTGCTGCGCGCGGCGCGCGCGCTCGACAAGCTGGAACTCAAAGACGAGGACGAGCAGACGGGCGTGCGCATACTTCGTCGCGCGCTCGAAGAACCGGTGCGGCGCATCGCGGAGAACGCAGGCATTGACGGCGCAATCGTCATCGGACGGGTCGAAGAGTCGAAGGGCAAACAGGGTTACAACGCGGCGACGGGCAAGTATGAAGACCTCGTCGCGTCCGGCATCATAGACCCGACGAAAGTGGTGCGCACGGCGTTGCAAAACGCCTCATCGGTCGCCGCCCTGCTCTTGACTACGGGGGCGGCCATCACGGACGCGCCCGAACCGAAGAAGGCGGCCGCGCCGCCGATGGGAGGCGGGGAAGACTACGGCGATTATTAAAAACGGGCGAAAGTAGAAGGTAAAAGGCAGAAGGCGGGGCGACACAGTTTCTCCACTTTTGCCTTTTACCTTTTAGCCTCCGCCCGCGTCGAATGGCAGGATAATTGCTGTCCCAAGTGTGCTATGCTCAGGTCGTCCCGAAACGCAACGGGACGCGGGCGCGTGGCATCTAAAAGTAGCCGCACGAACGGAGAGAAGCGGCCTTCATTTTCTCCGCGAAGAACCGAACGGATCGTCGCAGGCGTAAATTATTCGGGCGGAAGTTGGCGATCAACAAACTCGCGACCCGCAGCGGGCGCGACCAGCAAGATTGAAGGAACACAATGGTTGATCTCGGAACATACAAAGATCGTTTCGCGGAGAGCGGACAACGCATTTTTGAGTACGCGATGCAGGAGTCGAAGCGTCGTGACCAAAATTACATCGCCGTCGAACACATTCTCCACGCCTTCATCACGGAGGAAGCCGAACTGTTCAACTCGGCCATCCGCGACCTCTCGCTCGACCCGTTTCACATCAAAATGCAGATCGAGCGGCGGCTGGACAACAACCGTTTCCAGCACGTCGGCAAAGGCTTGCGCATCGCGCCGGAGACGATTGATCTCTTCAAGCGCGCGATGGAGCGTTCGCGTGCGCAGGGGCGCAAGACCATCGAATCCACAGACCTCTTCATGGCGCTCGCGCAGGACGGCGGCATCCTGAGCGGCATGCTCCGCACGCTCGGCGCTGATTCGGAAGCGTTGACGGAAAACGTCCGCGCGCGTGTCCGCCTGCGCGAGCAGGACGAGGAACAGTACCGCAAGAAGTTTGAACTGCCGCCTTACCTGAAACACTTCGGCACTTCGATGAACCGCCTGGCGCGCATGGATAAGCTGCCGCCGACCATCGGGCGCGAGCGCGAGATTCAGCAGATGGTGGAAATCCTCTGCCACCGCGAGCGAGCGAATTCGCCGATGCTCGTGGGCGAACCCGGCGTCGGCAAGACGGCGGTGGTCGAGGGGCTGGCGCGTCTGATCGAACTCGAACCGGAGAAAGTCCCGGCTCGTCTGAGGAACGCTCACGTCGTCCAGCTACAGATGGGCGGACTCGTCGCGGGCACGATGCTGCGCGGCATGTTCGAGGAACGCATCAAGGGCATCATTGACGAAGTCAAGGAACGCCCCGACCTGATCCTGTTCATCGACGAGGCGCACACCATCATTGGCGCGGGCGCGGCGCTCGGCACGTCGAGCGACGCGGCCAACATGTTCAAGGCGTCTTTGGCGCGCGGCGACCTGCGCATCATCGGCGCGACGACCATCACCGAATACAAGGAATACATCGGCGAGGACGAGGCACTGGCGCGTCGTTTCCGCATGGTCAAGGTTGACGAGCCGACGATCTCCGAGACGCGCGAGATTCTTCTCGGCCTGCGCCCCAGACTCGAACGCAACTACTCGGTAACGATTTCGGACGATGCCATCAACATGGCGCTGGAGATGGCTCCGAAGTACATACGTAACCTCCACCTGCCCGACAAGGCCATCGGCTGGCTCGACACGGCTTCGGTCAAAGTCGAGATCAACGAGCCGGAGGCGCTGGTCGTCAGGCCGGAGCACATCATCGAAGTCATCTCGCAGGAGTCGCACATCCCGCGCGACATGATCTCGCGCGACACGACCGACCGCTTCCAGCAGATGGAGTTGGAACTCGCGCATCGCGTGATCGGGCAGAAAGAGGCGGTGCAGTCCGTCGCTCAACGCCTGCGTCTGAACAAAGGGCCGCTCAAGGATTCGCACTACAAGCCGGACGGCGTACTTCTATTCCTCGGCCCGACGGGTGTCGGCAAGACCGAACTGGCGAAGGCCGTGGCCGAGTTCATGTTCGGCGACGAAGAGAAGATGGTGCGCATAGACATGTCGGAATACGGCGACGGCACGGTCGGCGTCGAGAAATTGATCGGCATGCCGCGCGGCATCGTAGGCTCGGAGCGTGGTGGCATCCTGACGGAACGCCTGCGCGAGAATCCTTACACGGTCTTGCTGCTCGACGAAGTTGAGAAGGCTTCGCCGACGTTGATGAACCTCTTTTTGCAGGGCTTCGACGAGGGCTGGTTGACGGACGGGCGCGGGAAGAAAGTTTATCTCTCGGACGCCATCGTCATCATGACCTCGAACCTCGGCTCGGAGAGTTTCAAGAAGTACGAGAAGCCGCTCGGCTTCGGCACGAAGACTTTGGGCGACGTGCGCGCGGTCAAAGGCGAGGTGATGAAGGCGGCCGAGCAGCGTTTCTCGCCGGAGTTTCGCAACCGCATTGACGAGATTGTCGTCTTCTCGCCGCTCACGATGGACGAGGTGAGGCAGATCGCCGTCATCTATCTCGACAAGCTGCGCCGCCAGATGGAGCGGCAGGCCAAGACCGTGCAGGTGACGGAGCGTGCCATCGACAGCCTGACGGAGAAGGGGTTCAGCCCGGCCTACGGCGCGCGCTTCCTCAAACGCCACATTGACGAGAAGGTGAAACTGCCTTTGACGGCGATGTGGAAAGGGGCGTCGCAGTTCGTCGTTGATTACGAGGACGGCGAGATCACGATCAAGGCTCTGGACGCGCCGAGCGTGAACTAAGCCGCCAGCCCGTTAACCGGGCGGGAGTTTCCGCCGCCCGTTTTTGAACCGGAGGGTTTCAGCGATTGAATTTAGAAATCGTCTGAAACCCTCTCTCATTTGCGCCCGAGATTTCACTCAAAAGGCGTCTCAAATTTTATGACTTCCAAGATGCCCTCAACCCGTAAATTCGTGCGGCTCGCGTTGCCGTTTGCCTTGCTGTGCGCTCTGAGCGTCTCCGTCTTCGCGCAGGCGACGCCGGATAATTCACCGCCCAAGGTCGAAGTGACGACGGCGCAGGCGGCGAATGACGAGAAGGCGGAACAGATCGTCAGGCGTGCGGTCGAGGCGCAGGGCGGGGGCGCGTACCTCGCCGTCAAGACCATCATCGGGCGCGGCTACTATTCACAGTTCGATAAGGGACTCTCGCTGCCGCCGCAAACTTTCGTTGATTATCTCGTCTTTCCAGACCGCGAGCGCACGGAGTTTCGCGGCAGCCGGGGGCGCGCCATCCAGACCAACGACGGCGACCGCGGCTGGCTGTTCGAGAGTTCGACGCGCTCGCTCGTGGATATGAAGCCGGAGCAGGTGGCGGATTTCCGGCTCGCGATGCGCACGAGCACCGACAACCTGTTGCGCGGCTGGTGGCGCAAGGAAGGCGCGCGGCTCACCTATCTCGGACGCCGCGAGGCCGGCGTCGCCAAACGCAACGAAGCCGTGCGGGTGACTTACCCGCACGGCTTCACAGTGGATTATGAGATCGGCGCGAAAGACTTTCTGCCCGCCAAAACTATTTACAAGCGTAAGAACGCGGAAGGCGAAGAGGTGACGGAAGAGGATCGCTTTGCGAGTTACAAAACCGTCAACGGCCTGACCGTGCCCTTCGTCATCGACCACTACCGCGCGGGCGAACAGTCGAGCCGCATCAACTACGACTCGGTCGAGTTCAACACGCCCATCCCCGACACCCTCTTCGCCAAACCGGCGAACATCAAAGCGATCAAATAAATCTTACCCACGCCGCGGCCGAGACGCAGGCGGCATCGCCGCCAGCATGCGCGTGCGGGCGGCACGGCCTGTCCGGCACAGGCCGATCTAGCACAGGCCGAACAACTGGAATATTTTGCGCAGCGGTCGGGCGGCGAGTTCGCCGGTGCGTGCGCCCTGAGCCTCGTTCTGTCGCGCGTCCTGAATGAGCGAGCGGAAGGTGTAGAACTCCTCGTCCGACATCGCGTTGAAAGTGTACTCGTCAAGATTCTCGACGGCCTTGCCGCCGCGATAGAGGGTAGCGTAGATGGTCGCGCCCGACGGGACGCGATCCTGACGGCTGGTGACGGCGAATTCCATGTTGCGCGGCTGGCCTGTGGCGTAAATAAATTGCATGACTTGCTCCTTAATGACTGCGAATTAAAATTTCAATCTCGTATGGGGGCTTCGTCTCGCCCCCTTGTATGAAGTGAGAATAGACGCGGCGCGCGCCCGTGTCACCACGCATGTAGGTGGTAAGTTTTCGACTGTTCGCGAGAGACTTCGGGAGAGGGTGAAGCAGGCGGGCGGGTGAAAAAGCGTCTTCCGCAGTGCCCCTTTGTGCCCCTTTCGTGTCCTCTGTGGCGAAGGCTTGAGATTGCCGTTCACCACCGCAGACGGGGCACAGAGACGGGTATCGCGCAGGCGCGCTTACTTGATCAGGTGATCACGGAGCGCTTTGGCGACGGCTTCGGACTTGGAATGTACCTGTAGTTTTTCGTAAATGTGGCGCAGGTGGAAGGAGACCGTGTTGACGGTGACGCCGAGTTCGGCGGCGGCCGTTTTGTAGCTGTGGCCTTCGACGAGGAGTTTCAGGAGGCGCGTTTCGTGGGGCGTCAGTTGATAGTCGGCGCGCTCGGGTGGGCGGAAGTCGCGGAAGAGGGCGACCACCTTGCGCGCGATCTCGGGCGACATCGGCGCGCCTCCTGCCGAAGCTTCTTTGAGACTCTCGATCAGGCGCGCGGGCGGCGTTTTCTTGAGCAAATAGCCGCACGCCCCGGCGCAGAGCGCGTCGAAAATGCGCTCATTGTCGTCGTAGACCGAGAGCATAAGGACGAGCAGCGCCGGGTGTCGCTCTTTCAGGATGCGGATGCCTTCGATGCCGTCCATGCCGGGCAGGCCGATGTCGGAGAGCAAAACGTCGGGCAGGTTCGCGCCGATTTTAGCGAAGGCTTCTTCCATCGAGCCGTAGCTGCCGGTGCAGCGATACCCTTCGGTGCCGTTGATGAGCATCGCCAGCCCTTCGCGTATCTCGCGGCGGTCTTCGACGATAGCCACTTTGATGACGGGTTGAGCCGCGCCGCCGGGTTCCGGGCTGTTCATCGTGGGTAAACTCCTCAATTCGTCGAGCATGAAAATTATCTCTCTCCCGTGGTTTCGCGTGCGGCGGGGAGTAGAGAGTAAGCCTGCGCGCCCGGCGCGTCACTACCTATTTACGTAGTAACTTTCGCCAGCCGCCGGAGAGGCCGAACCCATTGCGGCGTCGCGCCGGGACTTTGAGCGTCGAGGTCGTGCCGCGCCCGCGCTCCGACTCGACTTCAAACGTGCCGCCGAGCGCGGCGGCACGCCGTCGCATGCTCAGGAGGCCGTGGCCGCCGAGACTCACGCCGTTGCCGTTCGAGGGCGGCGCGGTTTGCGTCGCGTCGAAGCCGCGCCCATCGTCCGTAATGCGCAGCACGATCCAGTGGTTGACGATGCGCAGTTCCAGTTCCGCCTGGCCGCACCCGGAATGCTTGACGAGGTTGTTGACGCACTCTTTGAAGATCAGGTAGACCTCGCGGCGGAGGTCTGCGCCGAGGCGTATGTCCTCGTCGGCATCGGGAGCGCGGAAGCGGAAAGCGATGTCGCGCGCGCTCAGGATGTCGCTGGCGAAGCGGCGCATGCGCTGCGTCAGGTCGCTCAGGTGATCGCGCTGCGGGTTGATCGCCCAGACGATGTCGCTCATCGAATCGACCATCTCGCGCGACGTGCCCGCGATGACCGAGAGCGGTTCGATGACGGGGGCATTATCGGCGGGCACGCGCTGGCTGACGACTTCGCTCAGGATGGCGATCTGCGACAGGCTCGATCCGATGTCGTCGTGCAGGTCCGTGGCGATGCGCGTGCGCACGCGCTCCAACTCGACGAGGCGCGCGATGCGATAGCGGTAGACGGCGAAGACGAGACCGACGAGGACGAGCGCGGCGAGCGCGACGAACCACGGGCGTTGCCAGACGGGGCGCAGGATCACGAAGGCGACGCTGGCCGCTTCCGCGCTCTCGACGCCGTCCGTGTTGACGGCGCGCACGAGGAAACGGTATGAGCCGGGCGAGAGGTTGGCGAAGGTAACGCTGCGCTGATCGTTCGGCGCGCTCCAATCATCGCCCGCCGCCGCGCCTTCCAGCTTGTAACGGTAGCGCAAGACCTCGCCCGTCGCGAAGCCGAGGCCGAGAAAGTCTATCTGCACCTGATTCTGGTCGCTTCGCAGGCGCAGGTTCTCGATCCTCGATTCGCCGAGGTCGGAGACGGGGCGGCGCACGCCCGCGATCTGTAAGCCGTCTATCATCACGGGCGGCGGCGGCGAGGGGTTTTCCGGTTCGGGGACGAGCCGCGAGATGCCGTTCCACGTGCCGAACCAGAGCGCGCCGTGGCGGTCGCGGTAGGCCACTTGCGACTCGTTGGCGGCCAGCCCGTCGGCGGTGGTGTAACGCTTGACGCGCCCGCTTCCGAGGTCGAAACGGTCTACGCTGCGCGACGTGCCGAGGTAGAGACGGTGCAGGCCGTCTTCGGCGATGCTGCGAACGATGTCGCTCGTGAGTCCTGCGGCGGTCGTGTAGACGCGGAAGGAGGGATGCTCGGCCGCCGGGTCTTCAATGCGCACGAGGCCGTAAGAGTTGCTGCCGAACCAGAGCCGCCCCGCTTCGTCAACGTACATTTTCAGAATTTCGTCGGCGGTCAGTCCGGCCGACTCGCCGAACACGTCGAAGCGGCCATGACGATAGCGCGCCGCGCCGCCCTCGCGAAAGCCGATCCACACGTTGCCCGCCTTGTCTTCCGCGAACGACAAGACCTCGCTGCGGCCGGGCAGCCCCTCCGAATAGCTTTGAAATCTGCCCGCCGCGCGCTCCCAGCGGACGAGCACCTCATCGCTGTCCATGCCGATCCAGATGTCGCCGCGCGAGTCTTCGAAGACGCGTCTCACGGCATCGCTCGTCAGGCCGTTCTTCGAGGTATAGATGATGGGGCGCGCGCGCGCCAGTTCCGAGACCTGACGGACGCCGGAGAAGCGATACAGCCCGCGGTTCGTGCCCACCCACCAATCGCCCGCGCGGTCTTCGACGACGCCGGTCAGACGCGTGACTTCGGGTGGCAGGTTCGGGCGGACGGCGTTGAACTTCTGCCCGTCGAAATAACTGACGAAGCCGTTGACGGAGACGGCGCAGAGTTGTCCGGCGCGCGACTCGAAGATGTCGTTGACGTGGCGGCCGCCGAGGCCGTCCGCCTCGCGGTAGGTGACGAGGCCGTGGCGCGCGAGTTTGATCGCGCCGCCGGTCTCCGTGCCGATCCACAAATTGCCCGCGCGGTCTTCGGCAAGCGCGCGGATGTTGTCGTCGCTCAGGCCGTGCGCGGTGGTGTAATTGGAGAAACCCTGCGGGGAGAACCGGCTGAGGCCGCGCGCCGTGCCGAGCCAGATGCGCCCGTCGGCGTCTGCGTGTATCTCGCGCACGGCGTCATTCGCAAGGCCGTCCGCGCTCGTGTAGTGGTAGGCTTCGCCCGGCTCGTTCGGAAGCGGCAGAAACGGCGTGGAAGCCTGCGCGCTCGCGCCGGTCGTCGCGCCCGTTCGCATGCGAAGCTCAGGCGGCGGCGCATCCGGCGCGGCGTTCGGCGGGGCGTTGAAGGGCTTGAAGATGAGCAGGCCGGTTTCGTGCGCGGCCCAGATGCGCCCCGCCTGATCGGTGTACAAGTCCCAGACGATGCCGTTGAGGGGCGAGGGGGCGGAGAAGGAGACGATGCGGCCGTCCGCATCGCGTCGCCAGAGTCCGTTGGAGGTGGCGATCCAGAGCCTCTGTTCGCCGTCTTCGACAAACGCCCACACGCCGCTCGGTCGCGCGCCCATCTCGACGCGCCGGAACTCGCCCGCGCCCGCGGGCACGTCCAACATGAACAGCCCGTCGTCCGTGCCAGCCCAGATGCGCCCCGACGCGTCTTCAAACAGGCGGTTCGAGCGATTCGTGCGCGGGGTGTCGCCGGTTTTGTAGACGGTGAAACGCGAGCGCGCCCGGGCATCCCGAGCGTTTGCCGACGCTGCCGCTCCGGTCGTTGCTCCGGCCGCCGCGCCCGCTCCTTCCGAGAGGTTGAAGCGGAAGACGCCGCCGCCGTTGCTGGCGATCCAGTAGACGCCTCCACGCGTTTCGAGCAGATCGTTGATGGATGGATAGGGGATGCCGTGCGCGGCGTCGTAGGTGGTGAAGCGATAGCCGTCGAAGCGCGAGAGGCCGTCGGCGGTGCAGAACCACAGGAAGCCGCGCGAGTCGCGCACGATGCGCTTGACGCGGTTTTGCCCCAACCCGTCGGCAGACGTGTAGACGCGCACCGGCAACTGCTCCGCGCGCACAGCCGCCGGCAGCAGCAGGAAGCAGCACAGCAGGCCGAGCGAACACCGGCGGCGGCGACGCGAAATTTTGCTGGCTCGTGATAGAGACACGTCCGTGTGTGTCCTTCAATCGCCGGCTTCGGCGGCGCGGGGCGATGCGTAGGGCGAGGCGTCGTGGTAGAGCGCGTAAATCTCTTCTTTCACCTCGGGCGGGAAGCAGACGCGGTCGAGTTGGTAGCGTTGCAGCCCGCGCACCGCGCCGCTCACCTCGCTGATCTCGCGTATCTGCGGGCGGGCGTAGCCGTCTTCGACATAGATGCGCGCTTTGGGTTCCGCGCCCTCGGCCGTGTAGTAGTTGTAGTAGGGCACGTCGCCCGCGTGGTCTTCGATGAAGTAGAAGCGCGGCTCGAAACCGGCGCGCGCCACGCAGGCGCGCGCCGAGGCGAGAAACTGCGCGCGTTCGCCCGCGGGCATGTCGAGATCAATGGCTTTGAAGAGGCGGCGCTCGATGAAGCGGTGGCTGAGATCGTGCAGGACGGTGTCTTTCGCGCGCCGCCACTGCTTGAGGTGAAAGAGCACGTCGGAGTCGTCCATCTCAAGATGATCCTGGAGCGTCAGCGTTTCGCGATTCAATACTTTCTCGAAGGCCGTGCCGGGCGCGCACCACACCTCTTCGCCCGCCGCGACGAGTTCGAGCGCGCGCCTGAGCGTCGAGCGCAGGACAGCTTCCGCCGAGCGCAGCGTGCGGTGGAAATAGACCTTCCGGAACATGTAATAGCGCGCCTGTAGATATTCCTCGACGGCGTAGAGGCCGCGCGCCGTAACGTAGATGCGGTCGTTCTCCTCGTCCACGGCGAGCGCGTTGATGATCCATTCGAGGTCGTAGATGCCGTACTTCGCGCCCGTCATCAGGGAATCGCGCAGGAGGTAGTCCATGCGATCCACGTCCAACTGCGAGGAGACGAGTTGGCCGAGAAAAGCCGGCTGGAACTTGCCCTCGATGATGTCGGCGACGCGCTGCGGGAGCGAGGGGGAGAACTCGCAAAGCACCCGATTGATCTCCGTCTCCTCGGCGAGCACGGCGCGCACCGTCCATGTCTCGTGATGAAAGCCGAGGACGTGCTCCATGACGTGAGAGAACGAACCGTGCCCGACATCGTGCAGCAGGGCGGCGGCGCGCGCCGCCGCGCGATCCTCTTCGTTGATCGAGTAGTTTTCGCCGAGGCGGTCGAGCACGCGCGTGATGAGGTGGAGCACGCCGAGAGAGTGTGCGAAGCGCGAGTGTTCCGCGCCCTGATAGGTGTAGAGCGCGAGGCCGAGTTGCTTGATGCGGCGCAGGCGTTGGAACTCCGGCGCGTCAACGAGGCGCACGAGCAGCCGCCCTTCGCGCGTGTCTGTGCGCAGGCGGATGATGTTATGCACGGGGTCGCGGTAGATGCGTTCGCTCATCGCAACCCATCCTAAAGCGTAAATGATAAATGGTAAATAGAGCGGGAGGTCTTCGCACGCCCGGAGCGATTGTTTAAGGCCGCTTATTTTCCGAGATGTACCGCTCCAGTTTTTTCCGGTCGGGATAGCCGGGCCGCTTGACGAGAAACTGCGCGTACTCGGCGGCGGCTTTATCGCGCAACCCGGCGGCGTGGTAGAGCAGCGCGAGCCGCAGGTGAGCCTCAGCCCTGCCTTCCGGGTCGAGACGCAACGCCTCGGTCAGATAACCCACCGCGACCGAGCCTTTTTTAATTTGCAGGTATGCTTCGCCCAGATAGTAGTTCGCGCTGGCGGACTGCGGGCGCGTCTTCACCGCTTTAGTGAGTAGTTCAATTGCGCCGTCGTAGTTCTTCTGCGCGAGGCGCAGGCGGCCGAGATTCACCAGCGCGAGGATGAATGCCGGGCGCGCTTCCAACGCGCGCGTGTAGGATTTTTCGGCCTCCGCCATATTATTACGGATGAGGTAAGCCGTGCCCAATTCTGTCCACGCCTGAAAATCGCGCGAGTCGGCTTCGACTATTTGTCGTAAGAGCGCGATGCCCCGGTCGTATTCCCCCTTGTCCATCGCCGCGCCCGCCCTGACGAAGAGTTTCTGGTTTGCTGCGCCGCGTTCATATAGATCATCGACGGAGACGGTGGCGGCGCGCGCCGGGCGGCGTGCCGCATCTTCGTGCCACTCCATCGCGATGTCCTGCCGAAAGTCGTTCCTGAAGGGAGAGATGACGCTGATCTGGCGGATGCGCGCCACTTCGATGTTCTCGACCTCGACGACGATGTCATACCTTCCGTCGCGCAGGTTGATGAAACGAAAGCGACCGCCGCTGGCAACGCTCTGGCGCGTGATGAGCGTGCCGCCTTCGGCGTAGAGCAAAACGTCGAAGGCGAGCGGTTTCAGTCCGGTCGTCTTGCTCTCGTCAACCTTCAAATCGCCATACAGCGTGTGCCCGCCTCCGAGTTGCGCGACGGCTTCGGCGGCGCATAGTAACACCGCGAATAATATCGCCGCCGCTCTCGGCGTGCCTCCGGCGAATAACAGCCGGCCTCCGGTCGTAACGGACAATCGCCCGCGAGTTCCTCGTCTGACAGAGACGGTAGACATGGATGTTCTACACATGACCGTTCCTCCGTGGCGTGTTGATTTGATTTGTCGGGGCATCGTCGCGGTAAAAAAAGGCGGGTCGAAAGCCGGAGCTTCGACCCGCCGCAGAGTAGTGTTCGGCAAGAGGCAGGTTTAAAACTCGAAGCGGAAACCGAACTGCATCACGCGCCGGTCGCCCTGAATGCCCGAGAAGTTAGACCAGTTCGAGGGCGGCGAGTCGTTCTGCGGATCGAGCACGAGGCCGTAGCCGTCGCGCCCGCCCGTCAGACTTCCCATCCGCTGCGTGTTCGTTACGTTAAACGCCTCGAAGCGGAGTTGAAGCTTCTGCGTCTCGCTCCAGGGCATCCCGAACGTCTTGCTCATGCCCATGTCGAGCACAACGTAGCCGGGGAGGCGGAAGACGTTGCGGTCGCCGGTTTCGCCGGGCTTCGGATTGCGGAAGCTCTGGTAGGCGGCCGTGCGGTCGCAGAAGACGGCGGGCGCATCGGTTCCGCCGCGCGTCGGGCAGGCTTCGATGGGGCGGGTGCGCACGCCGTTGCTCTGGACTTGCCAGTTGGTCGCCCAGCGCGCGTCGTCGAACGGGGCCGAGAGAGGCAGGCCGGAATTCCAGCGATAGATGCCCGACATCTGCCAGCCGCCGATCACGGCGTTGACGAACTTGTTCTCGGTGTTGATCCAGCGACCGCGACCGATGGGCAGTTGCCACACGGCGTTGGCGTTGATGATGTGGCGCACGTCGAAGTCGGAGACCGAATAGTTGTCGCGCTGGCGCAACGGGTTGAGGATGAAGGCCGCGCCGAAGCTGCCGCCGTTCTGCAAGCCGGAGGCGTCGTCCATTGATTTCGACAGCGTGTAGTTGAAGTCGGCGGTCAGGCTGTTGCCGAGCCGCTGGCGGATGGAGAGCGTGCCCGCGTGGTAGTCGGAGTTGGCGATGGTCGAGAAGGCCGAGAGCGCGCCGTACTGCGATTGATAGAACAGATGCCCCCGCCCGGCCGCGAGCAGCGCGCCGTCGATGTCAACCTGCGTCAAAGACCAATCGTTGCCGTTGAAGATAAGCGCGTCGGCCAAGACGGCCTGCGTCGCGTTCAAGGGGATCGTGGAGCGGCTTCCGCCGAGCAGGCTGCGTGCGAAGCTGCTGAGGGGAATGCTCCCGAAGAGGTTCTCGAAATAGGGAATGGCGGCGATGCTTCTGATCGCCTGCTGTTGCACGGCGCGCGGCGAAGAGCCCGTGATGCCCTGATTCGCAAAATTGCGGCGGATGTCTTCCAGCATCCCCGCCGCCGTGTACCAATCCATGCTGGAGCGCGGGTCTGTGATGTTGTTCGGCATCATCACGTCGCGCGAGGCGAGCAGGTTGCGCCCGAGGCGACCGACATAGGCAGCCTGCACCACCAGCCCCTTCGGCATTTGTCGCTCGAAGGTGAGACTCCACTGGTAGTTGGTCGGCGACTTGATCTCTTCGTCGAGCGACGACTCGATGCGCAGAGACAAATCCTGCGGTTGGCTCTGCGGGAATGTCAGGCGACCCGGCACGGTGATGCCCGGCAACCCGCGTACGTCCTGCGAGAAGGAAGTGAACAGCGGGCACGGCCTGTCCGTCGTGTTGCATTGACCGGGCGGGCTGGTCGTCTCCGACGAGAAGCCGAGCGCGTTGTTGAGGTCGAAGCGCACGGCCAACGCCTGACCGATATAGTCGTTAGTGATGGCGAAGCCGCCGCGAATCACCGACTCGCTGTTTCTGCCGAAGAGGCCGCCCAGGAACCTGCTCTTGAAATTGGGCGACCACGCGACGCCGAGGCGCGGCTGGAAGTTGTTCTTGTCCCACGGATACATGGATTCCTTGCCGTTGACCGGGCCGGACAATTCGACCAGCAGCGGCTCGTCGTAATTTTGCCCTTGCAGCGCAGCGGCCTGACGGCGGCGGAAATACTCTGAGAGCCCGATGTTCGGTTTCGTCTCGTAGCCTTGCGTTTCGTAGATCGGGCGGCTGAGACCGTAGCGCAGCCCGTAGGTGACGGTCAGGTTCGGGCGCACCTTCCAGGAGTCCTGCCCGTAGAGGTCGTACTCTTCGGTGGCAAACTCGCGATTCGTGGGAGTGCCCGGCGGGAGGGGGTTGCCTGCGAGATCGAAAGTGAAGCGCGCCGTGTACTGCGTCAGCCGTCCGAGCAGCGCCGAGACGGCGTTCTGAATGACGGCGGTCTGACCGTTGCCGGCAGGCGAGAAGGCGTTGACGGAAGTGAACAGCGGCGTGCCGGAGTTCGCGTAATAAGAGGGGTTGGTGAGCGCCACGTCGAAGGCGTTGGCGAAAGTGGTGCGGCGGTTGCGGATGATGCGAATGTTCGTGCCGAACTGCGCCGTGTGGTTGCCCACGACCCAGGAGAAGTCGTCGGTGATGTTATGCGTGGGCGTGGTACGGTTGATGGTGCGCGAGTCGAGCACCGGGAAGAAGACGAAGCGGAAATAGACTTCGTTCTTCGCGGCGTCGCCGCCCTGAGTGAAAGCCTCGCGGGTCAGACCATAGGTGAAGCGGTTGACGAAGCGGCTGCTCAGCGTCCACGTATGGCCGACGGCCAAGCCCCACGGGTGCGACCAGGTGTCCGGGCGCGGCGTGTCCGGAAACACGGGAGTGCCGGCGATCAAATCGTAGATCACGTTGGCGCGCGCGAAGACGGTCTGGTTCTTGGTGAGGTTCAGGTCGAAGCGCGCGACATGAGAGTTCAGGTCAATGGGCTGAGAGGCGTTGAAGCGATAGCCCCCGGTGTTGAGCAAGACCAGCCCGCCCGCGTCGCGAAAACTGTCGCCCGTCGAGCCGAAATCGTTGGCCGGATATCGCGCCGCGGCGGCGGCGAACACGGCTTGCGCCGCCGGGTTCACGCCGTTCAGGCCGGGGAAGATCGTGGCGATGTTTGCCGCCGTCAGCGTCGTGATGCCGCCCTGCGGGTTCTCGTAGCGCAACTCGCCGCGCCCCAGGCTCGCCAGCGGAACCCTTGAGAGCACGCTCGTCTGGCTGCGGTCGCGCCGACCTTCGAAGCTGTAGAAGAAGAAGGCGCGGTCTTTGATGATGGGGCCGCCGAGCGCGCCGCCGAAAGTGTTGCGGATGAGCGTCGGGCGTTCGATGCCGCTGCGGTTGTTGAAGAAGTCGTTGGAGGTGAGAATCGTGGGGCGGTGAAACCAGAAACCCACGCCCCTGAAATCGTTCGAGCCGCCTTTGGTGATGAGCGAAATCTGCGCGCCCGAGGAGCGGCCGGACTGCGCGTTGGCGTTCACGGTCGTGACGCGAAATTCTTCGATGGCCTCGGCATTCAGGCGCAGCACCGTGCCGGATGAGGGGTCGGTGTCGCTGCTGCTGTCGACGCTTCCGATCTGGTTGTTCTGCGCCTCGTTGATGTCAACGCCATCGAGCGTCACGTTCGACTGGTCGCTGCGCGCGCCCGCCACGTAACCCGTGCGGGTGACGCCGGGTTGGAGCGTGAGCAGAGAGGCGATATTGCGCGCTTCGAGCGGCAACTGCGTGATCTGCTGCGACACGAAGTTATTGCCGAGCGTCGCATCCTGCGTGTTGAGTAACGCTTCGTTCGCGTTCGAGGCGACCGTGACCGTCTCGGAGACGTTGCCAACTTCCAGCGCGAGGCTCACTTCCGTCGGCTTGGCGACGAGGGCGCGCACGTCAGTCACGACCGTTTTCTTGAAGTTCGGGGCTTCGGCTTCAACCCGGTACGTGCCGGGCGGGATCAACTCGAAAGCAAATGTGCCGTCGTCGCTGGTCGTCGTCGTGCGGCTGAGGTTGATGTCCGAATTCAGCAGCGTGACGGTTGCGCCGGGGACAACGTTCCCCTGCGGATCGGCCACCGTGCCGCGCACCGAAGAGGTGCCGGTCTGTGCCGCCACGCTGCCGACCAACAGCAGAGAGAAGATGAGTCCGCGCAATGCGAGGGCGACGCATCTTCGAGCAGAAAACTGAACTTTCATTGGGGCCTCCAATTAGGGTTAGGGCAATCGGCCGTCGCTTGCGCTAATGACCGGAGTTGAGAAATTCCGAAACGATAGCGATGGGGTCTGAATTGCTAAACTTGAAAACGCCCGGGGAGTTTGTGGGTCGCAACTTGAAACAGGTCAGCAAACCCTTTAGTCCGACGAGTGCCTGGTTGTAAAGATGTTGCTTGTGCGAGTTTGAGCGGTGGCCGGATTCACTTTGGTCAACCGCTGCCGCTGCCGATAAGTGACGCTCGCTAATATAAGGAATAGCCTGTCGAAATTGCACAGGCAACGGGCGTTCCACTGTTCGCGGGTAATTCGCGCGCAGAATTAAGTTGGTTAGTTAAGGAAATTTCCTGCGGGCGGGTCGAGCGGCGAGGTTGGTTATACAAAAAAATAAAGAGCGCGGATTCAAAAATTTGGATTAACGCCGGAGGTGCGCGCGCAAATATAAGGTGAGGGAGGAAAGCAGATCGCGCTTCCGGGTAGCCTGTCGTCCGGCGAGGCCGCTTTGAGCGGTGGAGTTACTTGATGCTCTCCAGTTCGATGTTGTCAAGCAGGTGGCCTAACTTTTCTTTCTTCGTGCGCAGGTAATGAGCGGAGGCTTCGCCGTGCGCGACTTCAATCGCCACGCGCTCGACGACCTGCAAGCCCGCTTCCGCCATCGCGCGCAGCTTCAGAGGGTTGTTCGAGATGATGCGCACGTGGCACAGCCCCAGATCGAAAAGTATCTCGGCACACTGCCGGTACTCGCGCAGGTCAACGGCGAGGCCGAGTCGCTCGTTGGCCTCGACGGTGTCCGCGCCGCCGTCCTGCAAAGCATAGGCGCGTATCTTGTTGATGATGCCGATGCCGCGCCCCTCCTGCATCTGGTAGACGATTGCGCCGCGTCCCTCGGCCTCGATCATGCGCATGGCCTGATGCAGTTGCGCGCCGCAGTCGCACTTGAGCGAGCCGAACACGTCGCCCGTCAAACATTGCGAATGGATGCGCGCCAGCGTGGGCGTCTCGCGTGCGATCTCGCCTTTGAAGATGGCGACGAACTCCTCGCCGGATTCGCGCGCGCGGTAGCCCGCGATCTTGAACTCCCCGTACTCGGTCGGCAGGTTTGCCACCGACACGCGTTCGACGGAGAGTTGGCTGGTCTCCCACTGGCAACTCGTGTTGGTCTGCGACGCTTCTTCCAAAGCTTCTCACTCCTCGGACGACCGGCAAAATGTTTCGGACGACCTGCCCGAAAATGAGGCCGCCGGCCGGGTGTCTTGATGAACGATTAATCTGCCTCGAATTATAAGTTCCCGCGCGCGTCGGCGACAAGGAGGCGGGCGCGCGTCGGCGGGCGTCAAAAAATCGTGAGAGCGCGAGTTCGATGTTGATCTTTTTCTGTTCATCCAGCATCCTTTCCCCGTCGCCGCCGGACGAGTTATGAAACAGGAAGATTTAGAGATCACGATCCCCGCCGCTCCGCCCACGTCGCACGAACGCCGCCCCGCGCTCGTCTTCATGCGCGGCGAACAACTGGCCGCGCCCATCCCGCTCGAACGCGACGAAGTGGTGCTCGGCCGCGCGCTCGAAGCCGACGTGCGCGTCAACGACGCCCGCGCCTCGCGCCTGCACGCGCGCATCCGCATCGAACAAGATGCGGAGACCAATTCCCCGCGCTACCGTCTCACCGATCTCGGCTCGACCAACGGCACGCTCCTGAACGGCCAGCCCGTCTCGGACGCTTTCCTGCAACACGGCGACAAACTCAACATCGGCGAGCACCTCATCCGCTTCGACCTATTGGACGATTTCGACCGCGAGTTTCAACGCCAACTCTACCGCCTGATCGCACACGACGAACTGACCGGCCTCTTGACGAGCAAGTCTTTCTTCTCCGAACTGCGCCGCGAGGCCGCGCGCGCCGAGAGCGAGGGTCGCCCGTTCTGCGTGCTGATGATGGACCTCGATCATTTCAAGCGCGTGAACGACACCTGCGGCCACCTCGTCGGCAGCCAGACGCTCGAAGAGATCGGCGGCCTGATCACGCGTGCCCTGCGCGCGGGCGACGTGGCCGCGCGCTTCGGCGGCGAAGAGTTCGCCGCGTTCCTGCTCGACGCCGACTGCACGCAAGCCCTCGTGGCCGCCGAACGCGTCCGCAGCGCTATCGAAGAGCACGCCTTCTCGGCCACGCGGCGCGGCGCGGGGACGGAAGAGAACCGCACGCTCCGCATGACGATCAGCATCGGCGTCGCCGCCTACCCGGACGACGCGCGCGACCCCATCGAGCTGATCGAACTGGCCGACACCGCCCTTTACCACGCCAAACAGTCAGGCCGCAATCGCGTCAGCGCGTTCTGCCTCGCGCCCGACGACGCGACCCCGCGCCAACTCCTCCCGCGCTCCGTGCCGCCGCGCGGCGACTGACGCTCGACGCCGCCGGGAAAATCGCCAACTCGCGCGTCGTCAGTCAGGCGACGGGAACGACGCCCCGGCAGTAGCAGGGTTGAATTTTTGAAGTCGAGCGGGCGGCGCGCGGTTATTTTCGACCGCGCGCCGCCCGTTCGTTCGATAGTTTTGCAACCCGGCGGCGGCGGGCGCGTGTAACTCGTGCGGCGCGTTCGGGCGCGCGTGACGCGTTGCGCGACCGCGCCCTGCGCGTTATGCTTTCCGTAAATAATTCGAGTGAAGACAACCCGGCCCTCGCTTGATGATTTCGCGTGTGTCGGAGACGTTAAAAGTAGTGATTGAAAATCTCAACCTCGCTTCCAACCCATTTCGCAATCGCACGCTGCCGTGGACGGTGGCGGCCGTCGTCGCCTGCGTCTCGTTGGCGGCGTTGGTCTTTACCGTCAGCCAGTTCAGGCAGACGCGCGACCGCGTGACCGTGATCGAGCGCGACGTGCGGGGCTTGCGCACCGAAGAGGATTCGCTGCGCGCGAAGGCCACGGCCGTCACGCAGTCGCTCACGCCCGACCAACTGCGCACGCTCGAAGCCGCGCACAGCATCATTGACCGGCGCAACTTCTCCTGGTCGCGCCTGTTTGCAGACCTCGAAGCCGCTCTGCCGCAGGGCGTGCGCGTCGCGCGCATCGCCGTGCGCGACGTGGCGCACAGCGGCGGCGCTGAATTGGAACTGGCCGTCGTCGCGCGCAACACCACGGACATCACGGGCATGCTCGGCACGATGGCGCAAGGCCGCATCTTCTCGGCCGACCTGCTGACGGAAAACAAGAGTGACAAGGGCATCGAATCAACCCTGCGCGTGCGCTACACGCCGGGCGCGCGCCCGTTGACGAACGCCGTCGAGAGCGCGTCGCGCGCCGGTGCGGACGGCCGCGACGCCACTTC
>DATCWB010000024.1:0-8884 GCA_036566625.1 Pyrinomonadaceae bacterium | reverse complement strand
CGATTTGCGATCCACTTCCTTCCGCGGGTATCCGGTGATTTCGACATCGCTGCCGTGCTGCGTGATCACAACATCGCGGAGGCGCACGGCATCGCTGATGCTGTGTGCGCCCGTGCCTTTGACGGCGGCGCGCGCGTCGCTCCCGCCGATGATGAGCGGCGCGACGAAGAAACTCACCTTATCGACGAGTCCGGCGTCGAGAAACATTCCGGCCACGCGCGCGCCGCCTTCCACGAGGACGCTTTGCAGCGAGCGGCGTTGTAATTCTTCGAGCGCGGCGCGCAGGTCGCGCGCGCCGCGCGGCGCACGCACGATCTCCGCGCCGCGCGATTGGAGGGACGAGGCGGCGCGCTCGTCGGCCGCGTCCGAGGTGAAGACGACGAGCGGAGTTTCGCGCGCCGTCTGCGCGAGTTGAGAATCGGGCGAGAGACGTAGTTCGTCGTCGAGCAGGATGCGCGTGAGCGGGCGGTGGCGCGCGAGGCCGCTGCGATCCGTGAGCAGCGGGTCGTCCGCAGCGGCCGTGCCCGCGCCGACGAGGATGGCGTCGTATTCGTGCCGCAGCCGGTGGACGCGTGCGCGCGATTGTTCGTTCGTGATCCAGCGTGCGTCGCCGGTGCGCGTGGCGATGCGCCCGTCGAGCGAGCAGGCGAGTTTGAGATGGACGAAGGGACGCGCGTGGCGCATCGCGTGAATGTATTTCTCGTTGAGACGCGCGGCTTCCGGCGCAAGGAGGCCGACCTCGACTTCGAGACCGGCCTCGCGCAGGTGCGTGAAGCCGCGCCCGGAGACGAGCGGGTTCGCGTCTTCGATGGGCGCGACGACGCGACGGACGCCCGCCCGTATGAGCGCGATGGTGCAGGGCGGCGTGCGCCCCTGATGCGCGTGCGGTTCGAGCGAGACGTAGGCGGTCGCGCCCTGCGCGCCCCCCCCGGCCTGTTCGAGCGCGAGCGTCTCGGCGTGCTTCACGCCCTCGTACAAATAAAACCCTTCGCCGACGATCTCGCCCCCGTCGCGCGCAATCACGCACCCGACGAGCGGGCTGGGGCTGACCCGGCCACAGCCCCGTGCCGCGAGTTCCAGCGCGCGCCGCATCAAAGGCTCGTCGGCCTCGCTGCGCGTCTCCGAAGTTGAATTTATTATTTCGGGTTGCAATTTTAGTTACAAGTCTCAAGTCTTAAGTCCCAAGTCTCAAGGTCAATCACGAAGAACTCGGGACTTGGGACTTGAGACCTACTGGGACTCGAAGAGTCCGTCCACGTAGTGCTCGGCGTTGAAGACGACGAGGTCGTCAACCTTTTCGCCGATGCCGGCGTAGCGAATCGGGAGGCCGAGTTCTTTCGAGATGGCGACGGCGATGCCGCCCTTGGCCGTGCCGTCGAGTTTCGTCAGGACGATGCCGGTCACGCCCGCGACTTTCAAAAACTGCCGCGCCTGTTCCAGACCATTTTGCCCGGTCACGGCGTCTATCACGAGCAGCGTCTCGTGCGGCGCGCCCTCCACTTCGCGCCCGGCCACGCGCTTCATCTTTTCGAGTTCGGCCATCAGGTTCGACTTGTTGTGCAGGCGACCGGCCGTGTCCACGATGAGCACGTCGGAGTTGCGCGCCTTGGCCGCTTTGAGCGAATCGAAGAGGACGGCCGCCGGATCAGTCCCCTGCTTCTGCTGTATGAGCGGGACGCCGGTGCGTTCGGCCCAGATGGCGAGTTGGTCGGAGGCGGCGGCGCGGAAAGTGTCGGCCGCGCAGATGAGCACGTCGTTGCCTTCGGCCTTGATGCGCTGTGCGAGTTTACCGATGGTCGTCGTCTTGCCCACGCCGTTGACGCCGACGATCATCATCACGTAGGGCGAGATGTTTTCCGGCACGTTCGTTTCGGCGGCGACGCCCTTCGCTTCCGACGCGCGCAGGATGGCGAGCAACTGGTTCTTGATCGCGGCCTTGAGCGCTTCGATGTCGTTGATCTCTTTGCGGGTGATGCCGCGCCTGACCGAATCGAGGATGTCGAGCGTGGTCGGCACGCCGATGTCGGCCGCGATGAGGGCTTCTTCGAGTTCGTCGAGCAACTCGGCGTCGATCTGTTTGCGCCCTTGAAAGACCGTGTCGATCTTCTCGGAGAGCGATTCCCGCGTGGCCGAGATGGCGTTTTTGAAACGCTTCTCAAACGTGCGTTCGAGCGCGGCCTCGGCCGCCTGCAACTCTTCCATCGAACGGTCGAGGCCGAGGATGGAGGTCGAGAAGGTGGAACGCGTCGGGACGGGTCGCTGCTGCGAGACGCCGGGCTTCGACAGTTCGGGCGTCGTGCGCGATGCGCCGCCCGTCGTGGTCGTGGGAGCGTCGGCGGGGCGCGCGGCAGAGGCGTCGGGCGTCGGCGCGCCTATCCCTGTATCGTTCGCGCCACGCTCCTGCGGTAGTGGCGTCGGCGCGCCGCCCATCACTGTCGGCTCAAACGGCGGAGGCGCGGGCGTGATCACACTCGCGGTATTAGCCTTTGCGTCGAGATTGGCGGGCGGTTCGGGTCGCGCCGCCGGTTCGTTCCCGGTCGGCGTTTCTTTCGCGGCCGGCTTGAGCGGTTCGTTGAGTCCGAGCGTGATGTAGCGGTCTTCTTTTTTGCGTCGCCAGAATGCCATGTGTTGGATGAATGCCCTTACGTAAAATTTCGTCGAATTGAAAGTCGTTGATTATAACTGCAACGGGCGCGCGGCGACAAAACGTGCGGCCGCCGCTGCTCGAAGTCGAACCTTGCGTTCGTCAGGCTCGCCCGGCGCGTGTGGAGATAACATGACTTGACGAAGAGTATTACTGTGCCATGATCGCGGTCAAACGACGCGTGCGAGGGCGGCGCGGGGCTGTCAGGCGTTTATACTTATCTACGGGGGTGGAATTTTATGTCAGTTCAGAACAGCGACGACGCGCAGCAGGTAAGACAACTCGAACAGGATTTAATCGAAGCCTTCAGGCGCAACGATGCCGCGTCGCTCGCGTCGCTCATGGCCGATGATTTCGTCTTTACCGACCCGCTCGGAACGTCGATCACGAAAGACCGCTGGCTGGAAGACCTTGCCTCCGGCGCGTTCGCCTTCGAGTCAATCAAGATTGAGGGAATGCAGGTGCGTCTGGCGGGCGACGCAGCCCTCGTCACCGGCATGGTCACTTTGAAAGCGCGCTCGCGCGCCGGGGGCTACAACGGGCAATTCGGCGTGGTCGATGTGTATATGAAGCGCGCGGGACGCTGGCAGCTCGCGCTCTCGACGGGCGAACACGCGAAACTCCTGTCGCACGAATAGACGTATCGAACCGGCCTCCGGGCAAACGTCTCTCGGCGCGGACGCGGCTAAGCGACCTGCGGCTGCTCGACCGCCGGCTCGACGACGGGCAGGACGCTTCCCGCCGGTTGCTCCAACGGACGCTCTGCCTGATGCTCCGACGGCTGCTCCATGGATTGCTCCACCGCGCGGCGTGGGCGTGTCCTGCCGCCCACCGCGTTGATGCGCCCGGACTCGCACGCTTCGACCAGCGCGTCCACGACGCTTGCGTCGTAGCGCGTGCCGACAAAGGTCTTGATGCGCGCGAGGGCTTCGTCAAGTTCCATCGCCTTCTGATAGGGGCGGTCGGTCGTCATGGCGTCGAAGGTGTCCGCGACGGAGACGATGCGCGCCTGCATCGGAATCTCTTCGCCGCGCAAGCCCTGCGGGTAGCCTTCGCCGTTGATCATCTCGTGGTGCATGTACATGCCGGGAAGGAATTCGCGCATCGCCGGTATCTGCGACATGATCTTGAAGCCCTTTTGCGGGTGCGTCTTCATGATCTCGAACTCTTCGTCCGTGAGTTTAGCCGGCTTCTTCAAGACCTTGTCGTCAATGCCGATCTTGCCGACATCGTGCAGCAGCGCGCTGATGCGCAGGGCTTCGATCTCGTCGTCGGGCAGGCGCAGGCGCTCGGCAATGGCGATGGAGAAACGCGCGACGCGCTCCGAGTGGCCGCGCGTGTAGCGGTCTTTGCCGTCGATGGCGGCGGCGAGAGCCTTGACCGTGCCGACGAACAACTGTCGATTCTCTTCGGCCGCGCGGCGCAGGTCTTCGATATACTGTTCGAGATGATCGGTCATCGTGTTGAACGACGTGCCGAGTTCGCCGAGTTCGGTGCGGCTGCGCACCTCGATGCGCTGCGCGAAGTTGCCGGAGGCGATGCGACCGGCGGCGTCGGCCAGATCGCGAACGGGCTTTGTGAGTTGTTTGGCGAAGAGGAAACCGGCGAGGAGCGCGAAGGTGGCGGCGAGCAGACTGATGAGAAACGTCTGCTTGCGCATGTCCGTGACGGAGCGCAGCGCGGCGCGCTCGTCCTGAATCGCGATGACGCCGAGGCGCGCGCCCGTGTCGAGTTCGGCGGTCGCATACGCGCCGAGCATCGCCAGCGGGCGGCCGTCGCGTTCCGCCGTGAAGGGTTCAAGCAGCGATTGCACCTGCGTGCCCGTATCCATCCAGTTCTGCACGATCTTGAGATCAACCATCGAACGCTCGGCGTAGGCGACGCGCTTGTCCGGGTGCGCCACCGCGCGCCCCCCGGCATCCACGACGAAGATCACCGGCAAGCCCTGTTCGAGCAGTTCGCTCTCGCTCTTTGAACTGGGCTGCTGCACCGCCGCGAAGACCTCGTTGAAGGAGATGACGGCGGCCACGGCCGCCACCACCTCTTCGCCGCCCGCGCCGCCCATGACGGGCGCGGCAATCGTCAGGCTCATCTCCTGGCTCGAACGGATCAACTGCGGGCGCGTGACGACGAGGCCGCGCCCGCTCATGCGCGCGAGCACTTCGCCGACGCGCTCGTTGAGTTCTTCGCGGCCGATCACGTCCGGTTTGTAGGCGACGTGCGGGAGGCTGCCGACGGGCAGGATGACGAGCGCGAGCAGGTTCGGGTCGTCCACGACGGCCTTTTGCAGTCGCTTGTCGCTGCCCTCCTCGCCGATGACGCGGACACCGCCCGCGAGTTCGAAGGCGCGCGCCAGCCCCGTCACCACGTCGCGGTAGCGTTGGCCGTAGAGTTCGATCTGGCGCGCCTTGTCCTGCACGAGTTGCGCCTGATAGCGGCCTTCGACCGAGCGCAATTCTTCCGCGCTGCGATTCGAGAGCATCCAGCCGGCGAGGCCGAGCGGGACGAGGCCGACGACAAGCAGCGTGCCGAGCACGATGTAGAGCAGGCGCACGCGCCGGAAACGTTCAAGCATGAAAGTTGCGCAAGAGTAGAGACGGAAATCGGGCGATGCCGGGTTACGAGAGGAGAAATTCAGAGCGGGACAAGCAAGAGAAAATCCGGGGCGGCCTTCTGCGCCGGTGCGCTCATGAGGCCAATTTCATAGTACGTAGTTGAAGCAAGCGGTGTCAACGTTTACCTGGAGGAAAATCGCAAGGACGGCCTGCCCCGCGCTCCTGTCGATTATCGCGGGGGTGTAATATTTCGGCCAATGGCGCGCGTGTCGCGTCTAAAGAGGCGGGTGCGCCGGTTTCGCGCGCTCGAATGGCGCGGCGGACGCGCCGGGAAGCCCCGGCGGAAGAGACGAGAATGGAGACGGCCGAAACGAGCGACGAGCAGATCGTGGAGCGCGCGCTCTCAGGCGACGCGGACGCGTTCGGCGAGATCGTGCGTCGCTGGGAGCGGCGCATCTACGCGCTCGCCTACGGCATGCTCGGCCGCGAAGAGGAAGCGCGCGACGCGACGCAGGAGACGTTCATCGCCGCCTTCCGCAACCTCGGCGGCTTTCGCGGGGAGGCGAAAGTCTCTTCGTGGCTGCACCGCATCGCCGTCAACCAGTGCATCACGCGCCAACGCCGCGCGCGCACGCGCGCAGAGCATTCGCTCGAAGCGGAGACGGAAGCGGGCGGCGCGCAATTTGCCGCGCCCGTCGGTTGCTCGCCCGCACATCAGGCCGAGGGGCGCGAGCGCAGCGAGGCGGTCAAGCGCGCCGTGACGGCTCTGCCGCCCGAACTGCGCGAAGTGATCGTGTTGAAGGAATTCGAGGAACTGACGTTTCAGGAGATCGCCGACGCGCTCGGCGTTCCCCTGAGCACCGTCAAGAGCCGCCTGTACACCGCGCTCAAGCAACTGCGTCTGCGGCTCGAAAAATACGGCGCGGAAGCGGCGCGCGTGTAGATTCCAGTCTAGGAAGATCAAGTTATGAACGAGACCACGAAGATCAACAACTGCGAACGCGCCGGAGAACTCGTCGCCTACTTCTATGGCGAAGCGAGCCGCGACGAGCGCGCGCGCTTCGACGCGCATCTCGCTCTCTGCGGCGCGTGCCGCGAAGAACTCGCAGCATTCGCCGAGGTGCGCGAGGCCGTCGGCCATTGGCACGCGGAGATTTTGAGCAACGCGCCCGCGCCGTCTCTCGCCGGCACATTCTCGACGGTTGCGCGGCGTGAAACCGCGAGCGCGCCCGCAGCCGTGCCGCGACGCTCTGCGATCACAGCCCTGCGCGAATTCTTCACACTGACGCCCGTGTGGCTGCGCGCCGGGATGGCCGCCGGCGCGCTCGCCGTGTGCACGCTCGTCGCGCTCGCAGTGTTCAACGCGGAAGTTCGCTGGGACGACGGCGGGCTGGCTTTCGGCACGCGTCTCCGGCGAAGTGAGACGAAGAGCGCGCCGCCCGCAAAGGTTTACGCCTCCGGCGAAAAAGTTTACTCGCAGGCGGAGTTGGACAAACTCGTCGCCGAGCGCGACGCGGCCTTGCGCGAACTCGAAGACACGCGCGCCCAGTTGGATGATAGTCGTGAAGCAAACCTCATCGCGGCGGTCACGACGCTGGAACCGGCGTCTGCCTCGCGCACGATCTCGACGCCCGGCAATGCGCGGCGCGGGCGGCGCGCGCCCGCAACGCAGCCGAAACGGCGGCCAAGCGGAAGAGACGAGGAGGATGTGCCCCGCCTCTACGATCTTTTGAGCGAAGCAAATTAAGACGCGTTGCCACCAGACGCGCCGCGAGATGACGCGACACTGCCGGCCGGTGAAAGCGTATGGAAGAGTTCAACAGGAAACTGTGCATGTGTAAGTTCCCTTTCGGCGTGTCCGCCCTGCTCGCACTGTTTTTGTCGGCGGGCGCGGCGGCCGTGCGTGCGCAGGATGAGAACGCGCCCGACGCGACGCCGGAAGTGCAGCGCGAGTTGGACGCACGAAGGCGCGGCGCGAACGCGGCCGGTCTGCTCCGCGTCCTGAACCTGACGCCCGAACAGCGCGCGAGGATCGGCGCGATCCGGCGTGAGACCGAACCGCAAAACCGCTTGCTCGGCGCGCGCCTCCGGCAGGCTCGCCGCGAGCTTGACGAAGCCATCTATGCCGCCGACCCCGACGAGGGCGTTATCGAAAACCGCGTGCGTGAGTTGGGCGAGGCGCAGTCGGCCGTCGTGCGCCTGCGCTCGCTCACCGAACTCAGAATCAGGCGTGTCCTCTCGCCCGAACAACTCGACGCCTTTCGCCGTCTCCAGAGCCAGACCCGCACGCGACGCCGGCGCGAGGATCAACCTCAGCAACCGCCGGGCGACTCGCAAGGCGACGCGCCCGCACGCTTCGGAGACAGGAAGCGGCGTCGAGATCAGGAGCGACGACAGCAGCGCCGTTTGCTCGACGAACGGAACGAGCCGCCTGCCCCGCGCGAGCCGCGACTTGCCCCTTCGCGCGACCGGAGACCGTAAGCGACGAGGGGAAAGCAGAAAAGCGGAGGGCGAAAAAGAAGAGGGAGAGCCTGCGTGCTTCCCGTCTTCCCTTTCGCCCTTCTATTTTCCGCTTTCGCCTTTCCACTTTCGCCTTGTTGCCCGCTTGACGCCTTGCCCAGTTATTGCGCATGATTGGCTTGCTCGATCATGCTCGTCTCGCAGGTTCGTCCGCGCGCCCTTTATCATCAGTCACGCATGGATTGCAGGCTGTCCGGATGCGCAGGTTGTTCGCAGCAGACGAGCCGTCGCGACAGGCGATCCAACAAACGGGCGCATTTTCGAATTTCTAAAGTTCACACATGAACATTGCCATACGCTCCCTGCTGGAAGTTCAGGAGACGAGTCTGCTGGTGGCACGCGCCATACGCAGGCTCTTCCGCCGCCCCACCTATTTCAACGAGATGATCGCGCAGATGGACGTGATCGGCGTCGGCTCGCTCACGATTATCATCCTGACGGGATTTTTCACCGGCGGCGTGCTCACCCTGCAAACTTACCCGACGCTCAAATACTACGGCGCGCAGGATCAGACCGGCTACCTCGTCGCGCTCTCGCTCGTGCGCGAACTCGGCCCCGTGCTGACCGCCCTGATGGTGACGGGGCGCGTCGGCTCGGCCATCTCCGCCGAACTCGGCTCGATGGTCGTCTCGCAGCAAATCGACGCCATGCGCGCGCTCGGCACAGACCCGGTGCGCAAACTCGTCGCCCCGCGCCTCGTTGCGCTCTTCATCACGCTGCCGCTCTTGACCGTCGCCGCCGACGTGGTCGGCATCATCGGCGGCGGCACGGTGGCGACTACGCTCTACGGGCAAACGCTCGGCACGTTCATCAGTTCCGTGCGCTACGGCATCACCTTCGACGACATGATCGGCGGTGTCATCAAGCCGCTGGTGTTCGCGCTCATCCTCGGCAGCATCTCCTGTTACAAGGGCTTGAGCACGGAGGGCGGCACGGTCGGCGTCGGACGCTCGACCACTTCGGCCGTCGTCACCTCGTCCATCGTCGTCATCATCGCCGACTTCTTCCTTGCCAAGGCATTACAGGTTATTCTGGACATGCCGGGCACTTGAGTTTTACGCTCTTAATCGTATGGCCTCCACCGACATCGAAATTTCGCACGCCCCCGACGCGCCCGCGGAAGATAACCGCGTCAGCGCGGCCGCGGCCGAGTCTACCTTCGCGG
>DATCWB010000023.1:0-3811 GCA_036566625.1 Pyrinomonadaceae bacterium | reverse complement strand
CGAGCGCGTCGGCGCAACTCAGATGCACGATGTAGACGGGCGCTTCGGCCATCTCCGCAATCGCAATCGCCCGGTGTACGCCCTCGGCCTCGGCGCGCGTCGGCCGCGTCAGCCCGTGGTACTTCGGCGCGGTGCGCCCCGCCGCGAGCGCGCGCTTGATGATCTCGTTGATGACGATGCCGTTCTCCGCGTGCATGCAGATGAGGCCGCCGCGTTCGCCCGCCGCCGACATCGCGCGGAAGATCGTCGCGTCGTCCACGAGAAAGACGCCCGGATACGCCATGAACATCTTGAAACTCGTCACGCCCTCGTCGATGATCCGGTGCAACTCCGGCACGCGTTCGTCTTCCAGATCGGTCGTGATCAGATGGAAACTGTAATCAATCGCCGTCTTGCCCTCGGCCTTCGCGTGCCAGTTGTCCAGCGCCTCCGTCAAAGACTCGCCCTTATACTGCACCGCGAAATCAATAATCGTCGTCGTGCCCCCGTAGGCCGCCGCCCGCGTCCCCGTAAAGAAATCGTCCGACGCCTGCGTCCCGCCGAAAGGGAGTTCCATGTGCGTGTGCGGATCGATCCCGCCGGGGATGACGAGCTTACCCCCCGCATCAATCACCACGTCCGCTTCCATCTCCAGCCGCGCGCCGATGACCGACACCACTTCATCCTCAATCAGCACGTCGGCCTTGTAATCATCGACGGCGGTTACGATGCGCCCGTTACGAATCAGAGTTTTCATGTGTCGTCTTCTCGCTGCGATTCGCTGCTACTTGTTTTCGAGGGAAGTAAGCGTTAATTGTTCACGCATCAGCCGCCAGTGTAGTTGCGTCCCGGCACGTCCGGCCGTTCTCGGCTCCCGGAGTTTGACCCAGACTTGCAGGAACCGCACCGTGTAGCTTTTCAGAGGCAGGTTGTCGCCCGTCAAGGCTTTGTTCAGTGTGCACTTCGCGCTCAGAATCCTATGTTCCGTGCTGTCAAATTCATCCATCAATTTGAGAAACTGTACGTGTGAAAGAAGTTGAGGATAGTTACCCGAAATGCGTCGCAGCGGCAGGAGGGCTTCGTCAAAATCAGCATTAGCCGAAAGTATGGCCTGTCTTCGCTGCGCGGGCTTCGCCTGCGCTTCGACGCCCGCCGGCGCATCCGCCAGGACACTCAGGAGGTGCGACCTTGCCGAAGCAATGTCGCTCATCACCTGCGTTTCTTTGACCCCGGCGCTTAACAATGCCTCATAAATTAACGGAACTAAATCCGCCCGGCGTCTGAAATTTTGCTCAACCGCAGCCCACGGCTCATTCGCATTCCGCCCGGAATTTAAAAGCGCGGCGGCATTTATATCCGCACAGTTGTTTTCACTATTAATAGACCTGCGTCCTGATATTAATGCGGTTTCTCCAAGAAATTGAAATTGAACATCATTGACCTCCACCGAGGCCGCGCGAATATGCCCCGACCTGATGTGGGAAATGAATTGAGATTTGTTCTTAACCGCACCCGAATAATCGACGAGCACGAAATTCTCCGCCAGCATGCGCTCAATAGCCTTCGCATTGTTGCTTTGAATGTCCCTGGCAAGCGCGGCGCTCAAATTCGGCAGCTCCGTATCAGACCAAACAGCATCGAACACGCGGACGTGTTTTGGCTGTGCGACAAGTGCATGCGCAGCGAGCAACACGTATGCGATTGTTACCAACGAACGACGCATAGAAAGTCAGAGAGTTCCAAAAGCCGCATCCAACGCCTCGATCAACTCGTTCACGGTGTCCTTCGTCGAGTTGAGCATGAGGCCGGTGCGGATGACGTTGGCGTAGAGGCCGCCTTTGCCGATGAGGACGCCGCGACGTTTGGTCTCCTCGAAGACGCGGAGGACGGATTGGGGGTCGGGTTCTTTGGTCTCGCGGTCTCGGACGAGTTCGAGTCCCTGCATTAAGCCCATGCCGCGCACGTCGCCGATGACGGGGTGTTTCTCTTTGAGTCCTTCGAGACGCTCGCGGAAGTATGCGCCGACCACTGATGCGTTCGCGCGCAGATTTTCGTCTTCGATAACTTTGATGACGGCGAGGGCGGCGGCCATCGAGACGGGGTTGCCGCCGAAGGTGGAGAAGGTGAGGCCGGGAAAACTGTCTGCCACTTCCGGTGTGGCGATGGTCATGCCGATGGGCACGCCGTTGCCCATGCCCTTGGCGGAGGTGATGATGTCGGGTTCGACGTTCCAGTGTTCGATGCCGAACCACTTATCGCCGGTGCGCCCCCATCCGGTCTGCACTTCGTCGGCGATAAAGAGTCCGCCGTGCGCGCGCGCGATCTCGGCGGCGCGCTCGAAGTAGCCGGCGGGTGGGACGATGAAGCCGCCGACGCCGAGGATGGGTTCGGCCATGAAGGCGGCGATCTGGCCGGTGGTAGTGGTCTCGATCACGTCCTTGATGTCTTCGGCGCAGGCGAGGCCGCATTCCGGGTAGCTCAACTTGAGCGGGCAGCGATAGCAATAGGGCGCGCGCGCATGGACGATGCCAGCCACCTGCGCGGGGAGCGGTCGCCACGTCGAATGGCCGATGGCCGAGAGCGCGGTGGCCGAGCGGCCGGAATAGCTGTGCCGGAGCACGACTATTTCGTGGCGGCCGGTGTGTATTTTCGCCGCCGTGATGGCGGTGTCGTCGGCCTCCGTGCCGCTGCTGGTGAAGAAGGATTTTTTAAGGCGGCCGGGGGTGATCTGGTATAGCTTCTCGGCGAGGTCGCCCTGCGGCCGGTTGGCGTAGAGCGTAGAAGTGTGCGAGATGGTCTTGACCTGTTCGATGATCGCCGCGTTGACCTGCGGGTTGGCGTGGCCGACGCTCACGGTGAGCACGCCGCCGAAGCAGTCGAGATAACGCGTGCCCTGATCGTCCCAGACGTACTGCCCCTCGCCGCGCACGAGCGCGACGGGCTCCTGATAGTAGGTGGCGACGGCGGGGAAGAGAAACTCTTTGTGCTTGCGAGCGATTTCGGATTGCGCGACTTGTTGCTCGACAGTGCTCATAACAATAGACTCCGGTGAAAAGTTAAGGGACGGGTGAAAGTTTTCAATTGACGGCTGTCTTGTCGGCGGCGGCGGTTGTCCTGTAAGCCGCGCCTTCATTCTTCAACTTGAAGAAGATAATGTACATCGCCCATGCGAAACATAAAATCATTGCGAAGAAGGCCGGGACGCCGCCGAGAGTGCGGTTAACTGCGTTCGAGTAAGCGCAGCCCAAAATGATCGGCAAGAGTCCGGCCACGGCGAGCAGGTAAGTGCGCGTGATCCGCGCGGCCGTCAGGTGCGTCTCACCCATCACCCGAAATTTCGACGTTTCGCGCTCGTAAGAACGCTCCTGCGCGGTCGGTTGAATGACGTAAGTTGCCAGCGGGAAGATCGGCAGAAAGAGCGCGATCACCCAACGAGTCGCTTCATAAGTACCGTCGGGGCGGGCGCGATAATCCAGCAGAGTCGTCCCGAAGCCGTTGAAGGAATTGTACGACGGGGCGTGCCTCTCATGGAATCCGGCCGTCAGCTTCCTCATCTCTTCGAGGCGCGGTTCGAGCAGCGCCGCGACGAGCGGTTCGCCGCAACTGGAGCAAAGGGAATTGACGGTGGCCCCGGCGTTGACGGTTTTACAAGCAGGGCAGGCGACAGTGTTCATGGTCTGAGGAGCGTGGCGGCGGTCGTATAAAACGAATCCGGCGGACAGCCTCTCCGGTTAATATAAATTCCCCTCGCGTTTGCGCCCTGTGTAGTCAACGTAGACGACTTTGAGTTCGGTGTAAAAATCGAGCGCGGTCGAACCCTGTTCGCGTTCGC
>DATCWB010000022.1:0-16281 GCA_036566625.1 Pyrinomonadaceae bacterium | reverse complement strand
CGCTGCTTCGGCACGGGCTACGAGGTCGTGCAGGGACGCGGCGCGCGCCGCTGCCCCTGCCGCGAGCAGAGCACGCAGACGAAGCTGGTCGAGTCGGCGCGCATCCCCCGGCGCTACGACACGTGCACGCTCAACAGCTTCTTCCCCGCGCCCAACAGCGGCTCGCAACTGCTCGCCTTCAACTACGCCTTCCGCCTCGTGCGCGAGTACCCGGCGGTCGAGCGCGGGCTGCTCTTCATGGGGCCGTGCGGGGTGGGCAAGACGCACCTCGCCGTCGCCATCCTGCGCGGCCTGATGGAGAAGGGCGTCGGGTGCCTCTTCTACGAGTTCGGCTCGCTGCTCCAAGAGATTCAGGACAGCTACAACCCGATCTCGAAGAACTCGGAGCTGCGCGTCCTCGCGCCCGTCTATCAGGCCGAGGTTCTGGTCTTGGACGAACTCGGGGCCAGCAAGCCGACCGACTGGGTGCGCGACACGATGATGCAGATCATCGGCACGCGCTACAACGACAAGAAACTCACCATCTTCACCACCAACTACCTCGACGCGCGCCGCGCCCCGACCGACGAGACGCTGGAAGACCGCGTCGGCGTCCGTCTGCGTAGTCGCCTCTTCGAGATGTGCAAGACCGTCCACATCGAAGGCGACGACTACCGCCGCCGCTACGACACGCAGCAGACCTCTTAAAGATACGCCATCCCCTCCAAAGTTTTCCCCGTCGCGATCAACCTCTCCGCTCTGATGCGGCCTCGACGTATAAATCAGGGTTTCTTTGCGCGGTAGCGTTTCATCTCGGCGAGATACTTATCGAGCGAGGGCTTGAGCGTGGCGTCGAGGGAGATAGCCCGCGTGAAGTCCTGTTCCGCCTGTTCGACTTTGCCCTGTTGAAGGCGGACGACGCCGCGGTTGGCGTAAGCCTGTGCGAGCGCGGGGTTGACGGCGATAGCCATGTCGAAGTCGGCGAGCGCGCCCTTCATGTCGCCGCGTTCTTCACGGAGCGTGCCCCGGTTGACGTAGGCGACGGCGTCGCGCGGATTGGCCGCAATCGCCAGCTCAAAGTCGGCGAGCGCGCCGGCCGAGTCTTTTTTCGTTTTGCGTGCGATGCCGCGGTTGGTGTAGGCGTCGGCGTGGTGCGGGTTGAGTGTGATGGCTTTGGTGAAATCCGCGATGGCGCGTTCGGTGTCGCCGCGCGCTTGCAGGGCGTTGCCGCGCGAGACGTAGAGGTCTGCGTCGTCGGCCTTGATTTCGATGGCCTTGTCGAAGTCGGCAATGGCCGCGTCAAGGTTGCGCATCAACTGGTGGACGATGCCGCGATTGAAATAGGCTTCAAAGAGGCTGGGGGCAATCGAGATGGCCTGCGCGTAGTCGGCGAGGGCTTTGTCGAACTCACTCTTTTCCTGACGGGCGGCGGCGCGATTGAAGTAGCCGAGCGCGCCTTCCGGGTCGTGCTTGATCGCGCTGTCGTAGTCGGCAATCGCGCCTTCGATGTCGCCTTTGGCCTTGCGTGCGTTGCCGCGGTTGTTGTAGGCCATGCTGAAGTCGGGCTTGAGGGCGAGCGCCGCGCTGAAGTCGGCGATGGCCTCGTCCGGCTGCCCCAACCCGGCGCGGACGATGCCGCGGTTGTAAAAGGCCATGAGATCACCCGAATTGGCCGCCACCGCCTTGTCCAGATCGAGCAGCGCGGCCTTGAGGTCGCCCTTCGACATGAGCAGGTTGGCGCGGTTGATGTGGATGGTGGCGCGCGTGAGCGAGTCGGGTTTGAGGGCGAGCGCCTGATCGTAATCGGCCAGCGCGCCGTCGAGGTCTTGTTGCGCCTGTTTCTCCAGCCCGCGGTTGTAAAAGTCTTCGGCGGTCTTCGGGTTCTTTTGCGCGAGAGAGACGGACGCGGCGACGAGCAGGCAGAGCGAGAGATGAACGATGCGACGCATGTGTTAACTCCAATTTCGGGGGTATGAGGTTCGTGCTCCAAAGAGCCATTATGTATAATGGCGCGATTCATGTGAACGAAACAATCCAATATTAAGCTAACGCGCCGCGGAATCGTAAATGCCTAAACGCACGGACATCCACAAAATCCTCGTCATCGGCTCGGGGCCAATCGTCATCGGGCAGGCTGCGGAGTTCGATTATTCGGGCACGCAGGCGTGCCGCGTGCTCAGGCAGGAAGGCTACGAGGTGGTGCTCGTCAACTCGAACCCGGCGACGATCATGACCGACCCCGACACGGCCGACCACACTTACATCGAACCGCTCACCGTCGCATCCGTCACGGAGATCATACGCAAGGAGCGACCCGACGCCCTCCTGCCGACCGTGGGCGGGCAGACCGCTCTGAACCTCGCCGTCGCGCTCGCCGATTCGGGCGTGCTCGACGAGTTCGAGGTGGAGATGATCGGGGCGAAGCGCGAGGCCGTGAAGATCGCCGAGGATCGTCAACTGTTCAAACAGGCGATGGACGAGGAGGGCTTACCGATGCCGCGTGGCGGCTTCGCCCGCTCGTGGGCGGAGGCCGAACAACTCGTGGAGACGACCGGCTACCCGGCCATCATCCGCCCGAGTTTTACGCTCGGCGGGTGGGGCGGCGGCGTGGCGTTCAACCCCGAAGAGTATGAGGAGATCGTCAGGCACGGGCTGTCCGCGTCGCCGATTCAGGAAGTGTTGATCGAGGAGTCGATTCTCGGCTGGAAGGAGTATGAACTGGAAGTCATGCGCGATTTGCATGACAACGTGGTCATCATCTGCTCGATTGAAAACTTCGACCCGATGGGTGTCCACACGGGCGACTCGATCACGGTCGCGCCCGCGCAGACCTTGACGGACGTGGAATACCAAATCCTGCGCGACATGGCGATCAAGGTGATCCGCAAGGTCGGCGTGGAGACGGGTGGCTCGAACATCCAGTTCGCCGTCAGTCCCGAGAACGGCGACGTGCGCATCATCGAGATGAACCCGCGCGTCTCGCGTTCATCTGCGCTCGCGTCGAAGGCTACGGGGTTTCCCATCGCGAAGATCGCGGCAAAGCTCGCCGTCGGCTACACGCTCGACGAGATTCCGAACGACATCACGAAGAAGACGCCCGCCTCGTTCGAGCCGACGATTGATTACGTGGTGGCGAAGATTCCGAAGTGGAACTTCGAGAAGTTTCGCGACGCCGAAGACGTGCTCGGCACGCAGATGAAGTCAGTCGGCGAAGTGATGGCGATTGGGCGCACGTTCAAAGAAGCTCTCTTCAAGGGCTTGCGCTCGCTCGAAGCGACGAAGCCGCTGCGCCTCGCCGACGTGCCCGCCGACGAGCTACAGCGCAAACTCGCGCGCCCGAATTCGCAACGCTTCTCCTACATCACCTACGCCTTGCAGCACGGCGTCTCCGTCGAGGAGATTCACCGCCTCTCGAAGATCGACCCGTGGTTTCTCGAACAACTACAGGACGTGATGTTGATTCAGCAGCGCATCGACGGGCGCGTGCTCGAAGAGATTTCACCGGAAGCGCTGCGCGAGGCGAAGGAAGTGGGCTTGTCGGATCGCCGCATCGCCTATCTGACGAAGCGCACGGAGGACGAGGTGCGCGCCCACCGCAAGAGCTTGCGGATAGTGCCCGTCTACAAGCGCGTTGATACGTGCGGCGCGGAATTTGAATCACACACGCCCTATCTCTATTCGACCTACGAGGAGGAGGACGAATCCGCGCCGACCGACCGCCGCAAGATCATGATCCTCGGCTCAGGCCCGAACCGCATCGGGCAGGGCATCGAGTTCGATTACTGCTGCTGCCATGCCTCGTTTGCGCTCTCGGAGGCGGGCTTCGAGACGATCATGGTCAACTGCAACCCCGAAACCGTCTCGACCGATTACGACACCTCCGACCGCCTCTACTTCGAGCCGCTCACGTTCGAGGACGTGATGAACATCATCGACGTGGAGCGGCCGGAAGGCGTCATCGTGCAGTTTGGAGGGCAGACGCCCCTGAATCTCGCCATGCGTCTGGACGCGGCGGGCGCGCCCATCATCGGCACGTCGCCCGACTCGATTGACCTCGCCGAAGACCGCAAACGCTTCGGCAAACTCCTGACCAAACTCGGCATCCCGCAGCCGGAGAACGGCACGGCCACGTCGCCTGCCGAGGCCATCGAGCAGGCGGCGCGCATCGGCTACCCGGTGCTCGTGCGCCCGTCGTATGTGCTGGGCGGCCGGGCGATGGCGATTGTTTACGACGAGCGGAGTCTGGACGAATACATGCGCACGGCCGTTGACGCGTCGCCGCAGAAGCCGATTTTGATCGACAAGTTTCTCGAACGCGCGGCGGAGTTTGATGTGGACGCGCTGGCCGACGCCGAGACGTGCGTCGTCGCGGGGATTCAGGAACACATCGAGGAGGCCGGGATTCATTCGGGCGACTCGTCCTGCGTGCTGCCGCCCGTGCGCATCGCGCCCGAACACGTCGAGACCATGCGCCACTACACGCGCATGCTGGCCGAGGCTTTGAAGGTGCGCGGGCTTTTGAACATCCAGTTTGCGATCAAGGACGACCGCGTGTACGTGCTGGAAGTGAACCCGCGCGCGTCGCGCACCGTGCCCTTCGTGTCGAAGGCGACGGGCGTGCCGCTGGCGCGCATCGCCGCGCTGGTGATGGCAGGGCAGCCGCTCGCGTCGTTCAACCTGCCGCCGGATTTGAGCGTCAACCGTTTCTTCATCAAGTCGCCGGTCTTCCCGTTCGTCAAGTTCGCGGGCGTTGACCCCATACTCGGCCCCGAAATGCATTCGACGGGCGAGGTGATGGGCATCGGCGACACCTTCGGCGAGGCTTACGGCAAGGCGATGATGGGCGCGGGTCTGGAACTGCCCTCGTGTCAGGGCACGGCCTTCATCAGCGTCAACGACTCGGACAAGGGGCAGGCCGGCGTGCTCGCGCGCAGGCTCGTGCGGCTCGGCTTTCGTCTCACGGCGACCGTGGGCACGGCGGCGCGCCTGAGCGAGGTGGGGCTGGATGTGGAGGCTGTCTTCAAGGTCAACGAGGGTCGGCCGAACATCGTGGATCACATCAAGCAGGGCGAGATCGCGCTTGTTATCAACACGCCGCTCGGGCGCGCTTCGCACTTCGACGAGCAGGCCATACGCCGCGCCGCGCTGCAACACAACGTCCCTTGCGTGACGACGATGACAGGCGCGCAGGCTCTCGTCGAAGCCATCAGCGCGTGTGGCGACGGCGCGACCATCAAACCGATCTCGTTGCAGGAATTGCACGCGGTCGCCGCCGCGGGCAAATGAGTTTCAGGTTTCGAGTTTCAGGTTTCAGGAATGAGGTTTCAAGTTTCAGGTTTCGAGTATCAAGTCGGAAGGGCACCGGATTCAACTTGAAACCTGAAACTGCAAGCCGGAGGTGAGCGGAATGGAGATCAATTCGCCGAAGGGCATCAAGCGGATTCTCGACGAGTGCAAGACGATTGCGGTGGTGGGGCTGTCGTCGAACACATGGCGCGCGTCGAACAGCGTCTCGGCCTACATGCAGAGCAAGGGCTATCGCATCATCCCGATCAACCCGAACGAGACCGAGGTGCTCGACGAGCGTGCTTACGCGACGCTTGCGGAAGTGCCGGAGAAGTTTGAACTCGTCAACGTGTTCCGCCGTTCCGAAGAGGCGGGCGCGGTGGTGGACGAAGCCATTCGCGCGGGCGCGAAAGCAGTCTGGCTGCAAGAGGGTGTCGTGGACGTGGCGGCCGCCCGCCGCGCTATAGACGCCGGCCTCCTCGTCGTCATGGATCGCTGCATCCTCAAAGAGCACGCGCGCATGCAGCGCGCGATGCGGAGCGCGGAGGCGAATGATGAATGATGCAGGGCGAACTAAACAAATCGTCTCGCTTAAGTTCATCGTTCCCGGTCAATCTTTATATTTATGGCTGAACAAATTCGCGCCATAGTGATTACTGTCAGCGACCGTCGCGCGAGCGGCAACCTGACGGATGAATCGGGGCTGGCACTCATCCAACTGCTGCAAGAGATAGGCGCGACCGTTCTCACCGCGGTCATCGTGCCCGACGATCTCGAACCGCTGGCCGCAAAGCTCCGCATGTACGCCGACATGCCGAACGTTAATTTGATCATGACGACGGGGGGGACGGGGTTCAGCCCGCGCGACAACACGCCGGAGGCGACGCGCGCCGTCATCGAACGCGACGCGCCCGGACTGGCCGAGGCGATGCGCGCCGAGACTCTGCGGCAGACGCCGACGGCGATGATCTCGCGCGGCGTGTGCGGCATCCGCGCGGGCACGCTGATCATAAATATGCCGGGCGCGCCAAAGGCCGTGCGCGAATGTTTCGCGGTGATTCGCCCGGTGCTCGGCCACGCCGTCACGCTGCTGGCCGGGCGTCCGCACGAGGAAGCGAAAGAAGCATGAGCATCTAAAGGGAAAAGGGTAAGGGGAAAGAGTAAAGGTAAAAACGAGAAGCGGGGCGTAGCACTTGATCGCTGCGCCCCGCTTTTGTCTTCAACCTTTACCCTTTCCCCCTTGCCCTTTTCCCTTCATTCCCGAGACTGGCCGGGTTGCGGCGGGCCGGGGTTGCCGAAGCGTTTGCGGTATTCGACCGAGTTGACGAAGCCCCTGACCATGGTGCGGTAATCGCCGGGGTGAGCGTTGAGGTAAGCGAGCCACGCGTTGAAGCCGGTCTCTTCAGCGTCGCGCCGCAGATACCCGAAGTATTCCATCAGCACGAACGCGTCGTTGTACATCTTGCCGCGCACCTCGTTGCTCTCGACAATTTCGCGCAGGACTTGCGCGCGCGTCTTCGTCATCTGGTCGAGGTCGGCGACGAGTTGCGCCTTGTTCGAGAGCGTGACGCCCGCCGTCTGTTCGAGTTTATCCACGTAAGCCTGATTGGAGAGGCCGTCGTAGATGCTACGGAAATCGGCGCGCTCGACCCACTCGTCCGTGAAGGCGTTACGGTTGGCGAAAACCTCCTCGGCCGTCTGACCCGTGACGCGTTGCGAGTCGCGCGTAAACTCCCTGTAGCGTGGATTCAGGCCGAGCGAGACGCGGTAGAAGCGTATGACGAAGCTGCCCTTGAGCATGAACTCCACCGAGCGGAAGAAGCGCGACGAGACTTCGATGCGGTCGCAGGATGAAGGGGCGAAGGGGTCTGTGGACGCACAGGTATCGAGCGAGTTCACCCAGCCTGCGACGCCCGACGGCTCGCCCTCGCGGTTGAGAAAGTCAACGTAGTGCATCTTGACGAAGAAGGTGGAGTTGTCAATCGGATTCGGCGCGTTCGCGACGGTGTCGTTGTCCTCGATGATCACGGTCGTGCTCCTGATCGTGCCGAACCGGAGGTCGCTCGACGGGTTGCTCAAAAAGATTTGGAACGTTTCGCCCTCGCCTTCGTCGTAAGCATCATCGGTGATGAAGACGGAGAAGGTCTTGCTCGTCTCTCCGGCGGCGAAGCGGAGCGTGCCGAGCGTCGTGGTGAAGTCGCAACGTTCGGAGGCCCTGTGACTGGTTTGGTCGCAGCCGGTGAAGTCGGCGTCGGGTTCGGTGGCGTAATCGACGGAGACGGCCTCGGGCGTGTTGCCGGAACGCACGACGGTGACGAGCACCTTGCCCGCGCCTTCGTTCGTCAAGTATGCGCTCGCGTCGAACTGCACCGAGGACGACACGATAGGCGTCGGCGTGGCGGTGGCAGTCGGCGTCGGCGTGGCCGGCGCGGCTGCGCCGAGGTAGCGCGCGAGGGCGAAGTCGCGGCTGCTGCCCGTGTCTGCAAATCCGCCCGCGACGATCTTGCCGTCGGACTGGACGAGGACGGCGAAGGCTTCGTTGTCAACGCCGAAGAAATCGGTCGTGACCGTGCCGCCCGCGCCGAAAGCCGAGTCGGGCGAGCCGTTTGTGTCGTAGCGGGCAAGGGCGAAGACGGGGAAAGCGCCGTGCGTGGCCGGCCTCGCCTCACGAGCGAGCGTCGCGGCTCGCGACGAATACGCCCCAAACTTCACGGCCTCGCGGGTCGGGTCATAAACCTCATAGTCGGTGTGTAGGGTAGACGAAACGCCCGCCGCCGAAATCCCGATGGAGAGAGGGAAGTGCAACCCGGCCGCGACGATCCGGCCGTCCGCTTGCAGGGCGATGTCGTGCGCCTGATCGAAGCCGCCGAAGTCGGTGGTGACCTTGCCGCCCGTGCCGAAACCGGCGGTGTCGAGCACACCGTTTGTGTCGTAGCGCGCGAGCGCGAAGTCAACGTCATCGCCGTCGCGGTTGGCATCGCCCGCCGCGACCAACTTGCCGTCCGCCTGTCTGACCAGACTGGTAATACGGTCAGTGAGGCCGTTAAAGTCGGTGGTGACTTTGCCACCCGTGCCGAAGCCGCTGGTGTCGAGCGTGCCGTCCGAATTGTAGCGCGCAAGCGCGAAGTCATCCTGCGAGTAGCCTGCGACGACGACACGGCCGTCCGGTTGAATCACGACGGCGTTGGCCGCGTCGAACGTTTCGTTAAAGTCGGTCGAGACTTTGCCGCCCGTGCCGAACATGTCGGCGGGCGTCGTGTCGCCAGCCGCGCCGCTGTCGAGCGAGCCGTCGGTGTTGAGACGCGCGAGTTTGAAGTCGAAAAAGTCCGAGCCGGCGAGGACGATCTTGCCGTCGGTCTGCAAGGCGATGGCGTTTGCGCTTTCGTGACCGGAGCCGAAATTCACGACGACGCGCCCGCCCGTGCCGAACGTCGCGTCGAGCGTGCCATTCGGGTTGTAGCGCGCCACGCCGAAAGAGGTGTCGGCGGAGGGGAGGAGGGAGAATTGCCCGCCGGTTTGCCCGGCCACGACGATCTTGCCGTCCGGCTGCAACACAACCGAACGCGCAAAATCATCGCCGTTGCCGGTGAAGTCGGTCGAGACGAGTCCGCCCGCGCCGAAAGAGGTGTCGAGCGAGCCGTCCGGGTTATAGCGCGCGAGGAGGAAGTTGAAGTCCTGAGCATCGTCAATGATGACGCGCGCGTTCATGCGCCCGACCGCGACGATCTTGCCGTCCGGTTGGAGCGTCATGTCTGCGATGGTCTCTTCGTTGAGCGGGAAATCGGTGATGGCCTTGCCGTCGCCATCGAAAGAGGCGTCGGGCGCGCCCGTAGGGTCGTAGCGGACGACGCCGAAATCGAGTTGCCCGCTGGTATTGTCGCCGCCCGCGACGACGATGCGCCCGTCCGTGTAGAGGGCGACGCCGCGACCGCCGAGATTGAAGCGACCGCCGCCAACGTCGGTCAAAACTTTGCCGTCGGTGTCGAAAGAGGTGTCGAGCGCGCCCGTAGTGGTGTAGCGTGCGAGGGCGAAGAATGTGCCGGTCGGGATGGTTCCGGCTCTCCCGGCGGCGACGATGCGACCGTCCGGTTGGATGACGACATCCCGCGCGCCGTCAACGAGGTCGAAGTCGGTGACGACTTTGCCGTCACCGTCGAAGGTGTTGTCGAGTGAGCCGTCGGGGTTGTAGCGCGCGAGCGCGAAGTTGTCGTCGGCCGCCACCGAGGTGGCAATTTCTCCAGCCACGACGATGCGCCCGTCCGTCTGAATCGCGACGGCGTTGGCCTGTTCAAAGGAGCCGCCGAAGTCGGTGGTGACCTGGCCGTCCACGTCGAAGGTGTTATCGGGCGAGCCGTTGGCGTTGACGCGCGCGACGGCGAAAACCGAACTGCCGAGGCCGACCGCCACGATGCGCCCGTCGGCCTGCACGGCGACGCCTAAAGCCTCTTCAAAGGTGACGCCCGCGATGTCTACCGTGGCCCTGCCGTCCGTGTCGAAAGAGGTGTCGAGCGACCCGTCCGCGTTGTAACGCGCGAGCGCGAAGACGCTCTCGAAAGTCGTCTCGCTCCGGCTCGTGCCCGCCGCGACGAGTTTGCCGTCGGGTTGAAGCGTGAGGGCGTTGACGCTCCCACCGGAAAACGGTGTGATGACCAGCCCGTCCGAATCGAATGAAGTGTCGAGCGAGCCGTCCGTGTTGTAGCGCGCGAGCGCGAACGCGCTGGCGAAGGGCTGGGTCGGATCGTTGGCCGACCCGGCAAGGACGATCTTGCCGTCGGGCTGGATGATGAGCGCGGAAGCAAAGCCGCCCTGCGCGAGGGGGAAGTCCGTGTTGACGCGCCCGCCCGTGCCGAAAGTCTGGTCGAGTGTGCCGTCCGTGTTGTAGCGCGCGACGGCGAAGTCAGTGCCGGAGCCGCCCGCCACCACGACTTTACCGTCGGCCTGCACGGCCACGTCCTCAGCGGCGTCCAGCCCGTTCGGAAACGGCGTCACGACCTTGCCGTCGGTGTCGAACGTCGGGTCGAGATCGCCCGGATTGCCTGCGGCGGAAGCGTAGGGGTGTCTCAGCAGCGGCAATGCCAGAAGAAGGAAGGGCAGGGCGACGACGAACGCTCTGAGCAGGGCGCGGCGCGCGAGAGCGCGTTTGTTGAAGAGCGGTTTCCTCATCAGGACGGCGGGACGCGAGTCGGTCGGGCGCGGGGGATTCGCAGGGTTCATGATCTGGCCTTACTCCGTTAAAAAATGGGGTTGGCGCGGACGACTTTTGAGCCGTGTATTAACGCACAACAGGCGGCAAAATGCTATAGATACTTCACTATATAATCATGCGGAATCGGGCGGCGAAAACGGACACGGCGGCTTAATGATTTTCCCGTCGCGGCACATTCGGGTTAAACTGCCGCCCCGAAGGATCGACGGAGGCCGCCCGATTGACTACACCCTCGCCACAGGATGTGACACGCATCCTCAAGGATTGGAGCGACGGCGACAAGGACGCCCCGCTCAAACTGATGCCACTCGTCTATGACGAACTGCGCCGCCTCGCACGCGACTACCTGCGGCGCGAGCGTTCCGACCACACCCTGCAAGCCACCGCGCTCGTCCACGAGGCTTACGTGCGCATGGTCGGCTCGCAGAAAGTGGGCTGGCAGAACCGCGCACACTTTTACGGAGTCGCTGCCCGCCTGATGCGCGGCATCCTCGTGGATCACGCGCGCGCGCACACCGCGCTCAAACGCGGCGGGCTGGCGCAAAAACTGACTCTGGACGAAGCGCGCATCCTGCCGCACGAGCGCGCCGCCGACCTCGTCGCGCTCGATGATGCCCTGAAATTACTGGCGCAAACTTACCCGCGCAAAAGCGAGGTGGTGGAACTGAAATTCTTCGGCGGGCTGGAGGCGAAGGAGATCGCGGAGGTTCTCGGCGTGGTGGAAAAAACCGTCCTGCGCGATTGGAATTTCGCCAAGCTGTGGCTCTGCCGCGAACTGAGCAAGGAGTCGGCGGGTGCGGACTGACAGGCCAGAGCAGGTGGCCGAACTCGTCGAGTCGGCGCTTGAGCGCGAGCCGTCCGAGTGGGGCGCGTTCCTCTCGGAATCGTGCGGCGGCGATGAGGCGTTGCGCGCCGAAGTCGAGTCGCTGCTGCGGCACGAGGAGCGCGCGCGCGACTTCATCGAGTCGCCCGCGTTTCAGATGGCCGCCGAACTTCTGGACGACGGCCGTACCGAGTTGCAGGCGGGGCAGACGCTCGACGGTTATGAGATCAAACGGCCGCTCGGCGAAGGCGGGATGGGCGAGGTCTATCTCGCGCGCGACGTGGAACTCGGCCGCGAGGTGGCCGTCAAACTCGTGAAGCGCGGCCTCGGCACGGCCGACGTGTTGCGCCGCTTCCGGCACGAGGAGCAAATTCTCGCCAGCCTCAATCACCCGCACATCGCGCGTCTCTTCGGCGGCGGCAAGACCACGGAAGGGTTGCCCTACTTCGTCATGGAATACGTCGAGGGGCAGCCGATTGATAAGTTCTGCGACGCGCGCCAACTGCCAACCGCCGCACGCCTCCAACTCTTTCGCAAGGTCTGCGCCGCCGTCTCTTACGCGCACAGTCACCTGGTCGTACATCGCGACATCAAACCCTCGAACATCCTCGTCACGCCCGCGGGCGAACCGAAACTGCTCGACTTCGGCATCGCCAAACTGCTCGACCCCGAATGCGCCGAGGCGGCCTCTCACACCGTCACCATGCTCGGCGTGATGACACCCGAATACGCCTCGCCCGAACAGGCGCGCGGCGAACCCGTCACGACCGCCACGGACATCTACAGCTTAGGCGTGCTGCTCTACGAACTCCTGACCGGCCACCGCCCCTATCACTTGCAGAGCCGCCGCCCCGAAGAAATTGCGCGCGTCATCTGCGAACAGGAACCCGAACGACCGAGCAAGGCGAGTGCGGATTTCGGGATGCGGAATGCGGAGTTGAAAACCGACTCTGCCAACCCGCAGACGCCATTCCGCAATCCGAAATCGTTGCGGGGCGACCTCGACAACATCGTGCTGCTCGCGCTCAGGAAAGAACCGGCGCGCAGGTACGCCACGGTCGAACAGTTCTCGGAGGACATTCGCCGCTATCTGGAAGGTCTGCCGGTCATCGCGCGCAAGGCCACCTTCGCGTATCGCGCCGCGAAGTTCGTCGGGCGAAATAAGGTGGGCGTGGCTTCGGCGTCGCTCGTCGCGCTGGCCGTCATCGCCGGTCTCACCACGACCATCTGGCAGGCGAGGGTGGCGAGGGGCGAGCGAGCGCGCGCCGAGCGGCGTTTCAACGACGTGCGCAAACTGGCGAACTCGAATCTGTTCGAACTGCACGACGCCATCGCCAACCTTCCCGGCTCGACGCCCGCGCGCGAACTGCTGGTCAAGAGGGCTGTGGAATACCTGGACAGCCTGGCGCAGGAGGCGCAGGGCGACGCCTCTTTGCAGCGCGAGTTGGTCGCCGCCTACCTCAAGGTCGGCAACGTGCAGGGCAACCCGAACAACGCCAACCTCGGCGACACGCCGGGCGCGCTCGACAGCTATCGCAAGGCGCTCTTGATTGCCGAGCGGCTCACGGCCGCCGACCCGGCCGACGCTCAATCGCGCCGGTTCGTCGGCGTCATCAGCGAGAAGATGTGCGACGCGCAGGCCGCGACGGGCGACACGGCGGGCGCGGTCGAGAGCCAGCGCAGATCGCTCTCGATCTTCAAGGCGATTGCCGACGCCGCGCCGGCCGACGCGGCGGCACGGCAGTCGCTCGCCATCAGTTACGTCAAACTCGGCGACGTGCTCGGCAACGCGAACTTCACCAACTCCGGCGACGAGGCCGGGGCGATGCAGAGCTACCTCTCCTCGGCGCAGATTCTTGAGTCGCTCTACGCCGCCGACCCCGCCAACCCGAGGACGCGCCGCCTGCTCGGTCTCATCTACGAGCGGCTCGGCACGATGCTCGAAGCGGCGGGCAGGGTAGACGAAGCGTTGGAGACCTACCGCAAATCGAGAGCCATCCGCGAACCGTTCGCCGCGGACTTTCCCCACGACACCGACGCCGTGCGCGACGCGGCCATCGCGCACGAAAAGATCGGCGACGTGATGACCGCCAAAGGCGACCTGCAAGAAGCTCTGGAGAGCCGTCGGAAGTCGCTCGAAATTTTCCGGAGTCTGGTTGAGGCCGACCCGCAAAACGCGCAGGCGCGGCAATCCCTGGCGATCAGTTATCTTCATCTGGGTGAAGTTCTGGGCGATCCCGACTCGCCGAATCTGGGGCGACGGGCGGAGGCGTTGCAACAATACCGCCTCGCGCTCGATACACTCAAAGCCGCCGATGCGCCGGAAATTCTGAACAACGCGAAGACGCGAGAAACCTTAAGGCGCATTCAGGAGCGCATGGACGCTGTCCAGTCCAGTTCAACGCTCCGTCGCCCGGAATGACACGGCTCGTTCCACGCGCCCGCCTGCGCGCTCTCGCGCCGCAAACGGTGAGCGAGAGAAGGCGGGCGGGCAAAAGATGATTGACTAACCGAGCGCGGCGCGCTTATATTGCGCTTGTTCACTAACCCGGAACTTTTAACGCGCCTTCCCGTCCCAACCTGTAGAGACCATGCTGAGCCTGATACTTCTTCAAGCGGCGAACGCGGCCACGGATGCGACAGCGGCAGCGGCGAATGCGCCCGCCGCCGCAGCGCAAGTCGGCAGCCCGGTCACGGCCTACTGGCCGGTGATGATCTTCTTCGCCTTTGCCGTCGTCTTCCCGGTGCTGCCCATCGTCCTCGGGCGACTGGTGCGTCCGAGCATCTGGCAAAAAGACAAGATGCGCCCCTACGAGTGCGGCATTGACCCGACGAGCGAGGCGCACGACCGTTTCACCGTGCGCTACTACATCGTGGCGATGCTCTTTCTCATTTTCGACGTAGAGACCATCTTCCTGCTGCCGTGGGCGGTCATCTTCATGGGCGACGACTTCTCGTTCACCAAGTTCGCCCTCGTCGAAATGCTCGTCTTCATCGGCATCCTCGTCCTCGGTTATTACTACGCCTGGCGCAAAGGCGCGCTGGAATGGGCTTAAACTACAGTGACGAGTGACAAGTTAGAAACGAAGAAAATTTATCTTTAAACTTGTCTTGATTCTTGCTCGTCACTTGTCACTTGTCACTCGTCACTTAAAAATATGGCAGAGCATCCCGAAGGAATCGTACTGACGACCGTAGACGCGATCTTCAACTCGCTGCGGCGGAACGTGGCCGCGCCGGTGATGAACGTGGGGGCGGTGAAGAATACGGTGAACTGGGCGCGCAAGTCCGCCCTGTGGCCGATGACGTTCGGGCTGGCCTGTTGCGCCATCGAGATGATCGCGACGGGCGCGGGGCGTTTCGACATAGACCGTTTCGGCGCGGGCGTCTTTCGACCCAGCCCACGGCAGAGCGACCTGATCATCGTCGCGGGCACGGTGACGTTGAAGATGGGGCCGGTCGTGCGACGCGTCTATGACCAGATGCCCGAGCCGAAGTGGGTCATCGCCATGGGCGCGTGCGCCTCGACGGGCGGGCCGTTCGATTCCTACTCGACCATGCAGGGCGTGGATCGCACCATCCCCGTTGACGTGTACATTCCCGGCTGTCCCCCGCGCCCCGAAGCCCTTCTCTACGGCCTCATGCGCCTGCAAGACATCATCATGAAGGAAGCCCCCTCCGCCTACATCTTCGAGTCCGACGGCACGGTCAGCCGCCAACGCCAACTCGAAGGCGACCTCGAAGCCGAAACGTTGCAGGCAGGCTCGTCCACCGACCGGGAAGCGGTTGAAGCCTGACTGCGCGGTGAGAGGGAACTAAAACTTAAAACCTGTTCATCCCGGTCGCGGATGAAACGCGGAAACGCGAAAGAGGCTGTCCCGATAGAAGGGCAGCCTCTTTCGCGTTTGCGTCGGTTGGCGCAGGCCACAGGGACGGACGGGAAGTCAATCCTCTTTATGCCTGTCGCACCCTGATCGGCTCGGGTTTGCCGAATTCGTTCATCTTGAAAGCGTATGTTTCTTTCATGGTGGACTGCCCGCTGTTGGTGTAAACCAGCAGGCGCTCGCCGTCCGTGCGAATCATGACGATGCCGAAGGCCGTCCGGCTGAAGGCGAAGAACTTCTTTCTCGCCTTCTTATCCAGCACCGCTTCGCCGTCCTTAATCTTTACCTTGTTGTTCTTATCTAATTGGTGGCATTCGGGTGTCACCATGCCTTCCATGTTGAAGAAGGCCACGAGTTCCGTCACGAAGATGAGAGGCTCTTCGACGCGGGAGTATTTGCCGAGCGCGCCCATGATGGTTGCCCGTGGGTGGATGTACTCTTTGCGCGCGCTCTCATCGCCGGAAGAGACGACCGAGATCACGGGCGCGACCGCCTGAATGAACGCGCCGGAGAAGTCGGCCGAGCCGTGATGCGGAACTTTGAACACCTCGGCTTGTAAATTCAACACACCCGTGTTGTGGGCGCGCGCCAGCACGCGGCCGGCCTCGTCGTTGAGGTCGCCGGTGAACAGGAAATTGAAACTGCCGTAGCTCAGGCGAAAGATGACCGAATGGCCGTTGATCGTGTGCGAGGCGGACGCGCCGCTGAATCCCACGTCCTCCTGATTCAGGGATTCCTGCCCGATGCGCGGCCCCTTCGGCGGGCTTCCGAGAAATTTCAAACCCTCGACCTGGCCGACTTTGGTCGGGATAGGCCCCAAAACCTGCACTGAGATTCCTTCGTCCTGCACAAACTCGAAAGCCTTCTTGTCGCCGAGTTCCAGCCGTCGAAACTTGATCGCGCCCCGCTTCTGGTAAGTCTTGAGAGCCTCTTTCCACGCCTTGAAAGGCTCGTTCATCTCCGCGTCGTCAACTTTGAGGAGGTTCTCCTCCAGACCTTTGATGATCCTGATGTCTTTGCCGGTGGCAGGGTCGGTGACCACTTTGGTCGCACCCAGTTGTTCGATGTCGGGGCGAGACTTGCCCTTCTTTTGGCCGGGGGCG
>DATCWB010000021.1:0-17706 GCA_036566625.1 Pyrinomonadaceae bacterium | reverse complement strand
GTGGGCGGGCCGACTTTTTCATCGAGCGAGATCAAGGCGCGACCTCCACGCGGGGTGTCGCGCTCGTCGTCGCTGTCGTCGCTGCCGCCGCACCCGGCGCGTTGAGAGCGTTAGCGTTGGGTTGCGCAGGGAGAGCGTGCTTCGGATCGAAGAGTTCGTCGATGATGCGGCCGGGGTAGGGGCGGCGCGGCCTTTCGTCCAGACGCGCTTGGGAAATGCGAGCGGGCGAGAGTTGGTTGGTGAGGGCTAAAATTGTCGGCACGAAACTCAAACTATCATATGGCTCGCGTATCACCAACGCGCGGGGAATGCGCGTGCGCTCGCCGCCCGCGAGCATGAGCGTGGCATGCGTGGAGACGCGGAAGAACGAACCGTGATTGCCGCCGGGATTGAAGCCGCGCACGTCGAAGTTCCAATGATTGTTGGCGAGCACGAGCATATCCGTCTCGACGAGCAGGCGTTGACGACGGCGGAAACGGCGGATGAGTTGTTCATCGGCGGAGAGGCCGGGCACGTCGGCCTCTGTGGCCGGGGTCGCGTGACGCCCGAAGTGTTCCTCCAGACCGACGAGGCCGTTGGAGTAGGTCGTCAGGTGCAGCGCGCGCAGCCATTCCAGATCGGTGTGCCAGCGGTCGAGCCAGTCTTCGCGCCGCTCGCCCGCCGGCACTAACAGCCTCGGGTCTTCCCACATCTTGAGAGGGAGTTCCGCGCGCCAACGCGCCCGCTCGTACCGGATCGCGCCGCCTGAGTCCTGATGCAGGTTTGCGACGGGCACGTAGCGTAGACGCAACTCGCCGTCGCGGTCGTGGCGCGCGAGCAGCAACGCCTGCGCCTCTTCGCCGCGATAGAGCCAGACGGCCTCGTCGGCGCGAAAATCTTTACCGTGGTCGCCGGTCAGGGCTTCGGCCGGGACGCGCGTGGCGACGAAATCAACCGGGCGGCTGTCAACTCCGCCCTGCACGTTGTTGCGCACCTGTATGTCGCGCAGCAGCGACATGTAGTTGACGCGGGTGAAACTCTTCTGCATGTCGAGCGAGCCGTCGAGCGCGAGCGCGAGTCCGCCCGCGCCGGGGCCGACGGCGTAATTCAACAACTCGCCAATGCCGTTCTGCTCGCCCATCGCGCCTTTGGCGATGTAGTCGGGTACGTTCAGGCGCGCCGGGTCGAACGTCTCGCGTTTGAGCGAGAGGAGGTTGGAGAGCGTGCGCGCGTATTCGGCGTACTTGCGCTCGTCGGTCGCCCACGAATCGGCGCGCGCTTTGGAGCGGCGCGCTTCCTTGTCGCGCCCCGCGTCCGCGTCGGCCTTCGTCCACTCCTTCGGCTGCGCCGCGACGAGAGCGCGTTCCCGTTCGACGAGGCGGCGCAGGGCGGCGAGTTCTTCCTGCAAGTCGTCGTGCAGCTTCCGCCAATCGGCGCGATGCTTCTCGATGACCCGGAAGAAGGCATCGGCGGCGGCGCGTGCGAGCGGGGGTGAGAGCTTCCTGCCGCGCAATTCTTCGAGCAGGATGTGCAGCACGTTGAGGTCGCCGTGTCGCAGGTGTACGGAGGCGCGCTCGTTGCCGTCGAAGTCCACGAGCGCGGTCGGGTAGGCCGTGCTCTGTCCCTTGAGGTAGTAAGAATCCTCCGTGGTCGTCGTGATCAGGGGCACGAGCGGGTAGATGCTCTTGAGCGCGTAGTCGCTCAGCAGTCGCCGCTTCGTGATGACGTGATGACCGCCGCCCGCGCGACTAGTCAGTAGCTTGACGAGGTTGAAACCCTGACTGTAGACGCGCTCGTCCGAGTTGGTTCCGTGGTCGGAGACGACGACGAGCGCCGTCTCGGCCGCCAGCGGCGTCGCCTCGATGGTCGTCCAGATGCGGCCGAGGATGCGGTCGAGTTCCTGCACGGCGGCGAGGTGCGTCTCGCGGTCGCGGTTGTGGTGGGCGGCGCGGTCAAACTCGGTCGAGTAGAAATCCAGATAGCGGATGCGCGGGTCTTTCAACTTCTCCAACGCCTCGCGTTCGAGTTGATCCATCACGATACTGCGCCCCTCGAATTCCACGAGCCACTCGTCGAACAACTCGCGCGGCGTGCGCTTCAGGAAACGATTCTTGAGGCCGCGTTCAAGCGTCGTCCAACGCGTGCCGCGCTGGTAGAGTTGGAAACTGATGTGCCGCTCGTCGTAGGGGTAAGAGTCCACGAGGAGCGGCACGCCGAGTTCGTCCAGTAGTTCCGCGCCGGGCATGTCGACGCGCACCTTGCCCGCCGTGCCGAGCCAGAAGGGGATGAAGTTGAGGTAGTCGTAGGAGTGCAGCGTGAGGCGGTCGAACTCGACGTTGCCCTTGATCTGCAAGTGCTGCCCGGTGTCGAGGAGCGACCACGAAGGCGCGGAGAGGCTGACGCCGCGCACGTAAAAATTCGCCACCCGCGTACCCCGCTCGTAAAAGATGCGCTCGAACCACGGCAGCAAACTTTTGCCCGTGCGCGGGTCGCGCTCGCCGACGTAGCGATCAATGACACCCTGCGATAGCCCGTCGACTTTAAACAGGACGAGGCGGCGCGCCTGCGCGAAAGAGTTTTGCGCCGCCAGCAGCAGACACGCGCACGCGATGAAGATAAGCGCGCGGCGGCGGGCGACGGACGACGCACGGCTACACGATGCAGCGGACGCAGCGAATGAAACGGATATTGAGCCGGATGAAATCACCCGCCGACGTTTCGACGCGCGCACGTTTCCCTGTGTGTTTCGCTCGTCCATCGCCCGCCTACTGTCCTTCCGTCGCCGACATGGCGGCGATGATGCGGGCGTCGTCGTCGGAGATGCGCTGCGACTCGCGCGCGGCTTTGCGCAGGTACTCGGCGCTCAGGGTGCGCCAGCGAGCGTCGGCCGCCGCGTCGCGGTAGATGCGCACGAGCGTGGTCTTGGCCGTTTCGTTGTTGATGCGGTAGAGACTTGAGAGGCAGAGTCTTTGCGTCTCCTCGTCTTTCGTGTGGGCGAAGATGCGCCCGACGGCCGCCGCCGTTTTGCCGCCGGCGCGCTCGCCGTGCTCGCCCACGAACGCGAGCGAGCGGCGCACGTCCTCGATATCCCACTGCACTTCGACGGCCGCGCTCGAACGCGCCACCTCGCGCAGGAATTGGCGATGGTGCGCGAGACGACGCGCCGTGTCGAGCGCGGCGAACTGTTTTGCGGGCGCGCCCCGTTCGCGATGACGGTAGAGGCCGAAGGTGGCGACGCTGGCGATGCGGAAAAGCGCTTGCTCGGCGCGGGAGTGGACGAGCGGCGTCAATTCGGCGCGGCGGTCGCCGTCGAGTTTATCGCTGATGCCGCCGGAGGGGCGGCGCGCGTGTTCGAGCAGCGCGGCGTATTGCTCGCGGGCGAGGCGCGCCTCGGCCTCAGTGTCGTTTTCGAGAGGGTTCAGAGAGACGCGTTCGAGTTTACGCGAAACTTCTTCGCGCAGCGCGGGGTCGAGCGAGGCGTCGAGCGCGAGCAGCAGTTTGAGTTGCGAATAGGCGCGCAGGCGCGAGGGCTGGTTGATGTCCGCGCCGCGCCGGTCTGAGACGAAATCGTAGACGGCGCGGCCGAGGAAGAAGGGCAGGTCGAGATGCGTGAGGCTCGCCGTGGTGCGCGCGACATCCTGCAAGACGCGCTGCGACATCTCGCGCCGCTTCGGGTTCATCCCATCGCGGAAGTCAACGAGCAGGATCGGAATCTTCGGATGATCGAGCCCGTAGAGCGCGAGCGGGATCAGTTCGACGGCACGCGCGCCCGGAGCGTCCGATCCGACGCGGCGGTTGTCGGCGTCGAAGTAGCGCGTCTCTGTGTAGCCGTGCCAGCGCCGGAGGCGTTTGTCGCCGTAGGGGTTTGCGAGGTTGAGGAATCGCTTGTCGTAGGCGCGCGCGCGCCTGGCTTCCAGGTCGGCGCGGGCGATCCAGAGCAGGGCGTGCGTGGTGTTGCCGTCGGGCAACACGAGCGGCTCGAAGTAGAAGCCTTCCGTCTCGGCGCGCTGGCGCAGGAGTTCCCAGTTGTGCCCGCGCGTGTCGAGCCACTGGGAGTTTTGCTTGTCGTAGACGCGGCCGAGATAGAGGTCGTCGATGAGGCCGCCGAAAGTTTTCTGCGTGAGCATGAGACGCGCCTGTATCTCCTTCAACTCGTGAGGAGCGAAGACCGAACGCGTGCCCGACTCGGCCTGATAGAGCGTAAGCACGGCGAGGGCGCGGATGACGTGCGCCTTGCGATAGTCGTCGGCGTTCTGCCGGTAGGCGTGCGTCGTGGCTTTGACGGTCAGGCTGTAAGGATTGAGCACGATGCTGTGCAGGGCGTTCCAGAAGACCCTGTGCCAGACCTCTCGATCCGTCCCGGCGAGATCGAGCAGGTGCGGCGGCGCGCCCCTGCCCGCGCGTTTTTTGTTGGCGACGCGCGTGTAGAGAAAGGGCACGGCGGAGGCCGCGCGCTGGCCGATGGAGGGGCGCGTGTAGGTGTGCATCCAGACGTAGCGCAGGCGGTCGTTCTCAATCGCCTCGTCGCCGAGCGTGTCGCGCAGGATGCTGACGAGCGGAACGTCTGAGTCTTTTGATTCCTTGTCGCGCGCGAGGCCGTCGAGACTGCCGAAGACCGTCAGCAGTTCCGCGCCGCCCGCGAGCGCGACGCGTTCAAGCCGGAAGCCGGACGTTTGGGCCGGTAGAGAAGTCGAATCGCGTGTGGCGGGGACGGCTAGTTCCTGCGCGACGGCGATCAGATGCGCGTCGGGCAACTGGAGGAGCAGGAGCGCGAAAATGAGACAGGCAAATTGCCGCGCTCTCCCGTTCGAGGTCACATAGTTCATGCGTTGGTGCGATACCTGCCGTTGCTTACAAACTCGCTCCTTCTGGAGTAAATCGGCTGCACTGCCTTGACCCGATGTTCAAACGGCGTGCGTCCACTGTCCCTGTCAAAACCTCCGAAAAAGAAGTTCGTAGAATCGAACCGCAACCCGTGTGCCGTAAAGGGAGAGAAACCATTCCGACAGCAACCCTATTATTGACGCCCCGGCGACCCCAAATGTTTACACGTATCTCTACGATGTGCTCTCGGATGCGTGTACGTCAATCGTCTGTTGCATTTTATTTCATCCCGGAGCGTCCGGTAATTTCCGAAATAGCCCGCAGGGCGTGCTCGTCGAGTTGATAAATGCGCGTTGACGGAACGCCCGCCAGCGAAAGTTCGGAGACGGGTCGACTCGTCACGCCGAGTTTCACGATGAGCGCGTCGTTACTGAAATAACGCCGGCCGCGCGCGACGATGATGATGTCGCCGGACGCTAACGCGCGTATGCCAGCGCGGTCGGAGAGCGAGACGGAGACGAGATCAAATCTGCCCGCGCGCGCGGCGTAATGTGTGAAGAGTTCGGGGGATTCGCTGGCGACGCGTGCGCCGGGACGGGCGAGCGCGGCGATGCGGTGCGCGGCGTCGCGCATGCTCGCATCGTAAAATTCGTCGTGGGGGAAATAGCTCCCGGCGCGCTCTTGCCCACCGCCGAGCGCGTTCGTGTAGAGACGGTAATGCGGCGACGCGCCCGCCGATGCGTAGACGGATGAAGCGATCACAAGAAGCGCGATGGCCGCGTGCGCATACCCAGGCGACGACGCCCCCGCTGCTCGGACGCCGCGCAACGCCTGCACGACCCAGTCCCCGGCGGCGTTGATGCCGATGGCGGCGACCACCAGCACGGCGGGCAGAGCCATCGTGAAATATCTTGTGAATTTACCGCCGAGCAACGGGAAAGGGAAGAACCAGAAGAAGAGCCAGAAGAAGAGGAAGTAACGCCCGTCGCCGAGTCGCTTCCAGAGCAGGAGCGGCAGGCCGACGAGGAAGGCGGCGATGACGGCGAGCGGCAGTTTGAAGGCCATGAAAGCGTAGTAGAAATACCACGGTGAGCCTTTGAGCCAGAGCGTCATGCGGTTGCTGTAGAGTTGCCCCATGAACTCGTAAGCATCGTGGCCGATGCGCCGCTCGCCCGCGAAGATGCGCATCTCGTGCCACGTGCCCGGCAAAAGGATCGTCGGATTGCAGACGACGAAGGCCGCGCCCATGATGGCGAAAAAGATGACCCACTTGCGTTTGCCCATGCGCCAGCGCGTCGCCGGGATGCCCTGAAAGATGTAGTAGTAAGCCCCGCTGATAGCGATCAGGTGCGGCATGTATTTCGAGGCGAGCATCGCGCCGAAACAGGCGGCGGTCGTCCAGTAGAAACGCTCCGGCTTGGGGTCGCCCGATTCCGCCGCGCGCTGCCCGCGCAGCCAGAAGACGTTTGCCAGCAGGAAAAAGAAGAGCAGGAAAGTGTCCTCTTTGGCGATGCGGTTGAAACTGATGCCCGACGGGTCGAACGCCCACAACGCCGCCGCGATCAAACCCGTCGGCGCGCCGAACAACTCCGCGACCACCAGATAAAGCAGGAGCGACGTAAACGCGCCGAACAACGCCGCGGGCAAGCGCAGCGCCGTCTCCTCCGACACGCGAAGCTGCGGCCGACCCGCGCCCTCAGCGCCCCACGCGTTCCAACGCTCGGCGGCGGCGACGCTCGCCGTCATCAAAGCTTTCATCAGAAAAGGGTGCTCGCCGTTGGTCGAAGTCAAACCGCGCGTGCGGTAGTCGGCGACGGTGCGTAGTTTGTTCAACTCGTCTTCGCTCAGGCCCTCCGCGCCGAGGCCGCTCGCGCGGAAGCCAAAGCCCGCCGCCACGATGATGACGAGCGCGGCGACGACCAGAGCGCGACCCGGCGCGCGCACACCTTGTCCGGCGAAAAGTTCGGGTGTGATGGTCGCCGTGACGGCGGTTGCGGCAGTTGCGGACAAAAGTTTCGTCGAACCCCAATCGGAAAATTAATCGCACGCGGGAGACGGCGCGGCCCGCGCTTCGAGCAAAAGGCGAAAGGTTATACTGTGCCCTTCGGCCGTCTGTCAAAAACCCGCGCGCCCAGTTTAAGACCGACGCCCGAACCCGACCTCGCGGTTATGACACTTTACCAATCGTCACTACGTGCGCACACCTCGCCGCCCGCTCAAAATCAACGATTGACAGGTTAAGAAATTAGCGCGGCTGATTCGGCGGCGCGTTCGGCGTGCGCGCGTCTTTGCCGCCCGCATCGGCCGAAGTCGCCGCCGTGGTGATGGTCTCGGCGGGAGGCGCGACGGGTTTCCAACCGGCGCGCTCAAGCAGCGGCACGGCGAAGCGCACGGGCACGGCAAAATTCGCGTCCTGCAATCCCTCGAAGATGCCGAAGTTGATGCCGATCACACGCCCGGATTGGCCGAACAGCGGCGCGCCCGACCCGCCCTCGGCCGTGCGCGCGTCGTAGATGACACGGCGCGTCTGCGAGTCGGTGATGTGCCCCTGCGTCGTGAAGGGCTTGATCAAATTGCGCTCGGCGAGGTGGCCGACGAGCACGTCGAGCGACCCGCCGTAACGCTGCTTGATGGCGTTGGCCTCGTCGTCCGGCAGCGAGACGAGGATGCGGTCAGGCCCCGAAGGATAGCCCATCATCACGACGGCTTTGCCCACGCCGCCCGCATCGGAATTGTCGTCGATGGGGAGCGCGGGGATGTCGTTGGGTCGCGCGCCCGTGTCGAAATAGAGGACGGCCAGATCGTCGCGCGAGGAAGCCTGTTTGAACTTAAGCGCGAACGCCTGCTTGTGGCCGGGAAAGTAGGCGAGCAGTTTCGTCAGGCGCGGCTTGCCGCTGACGGTACTGGCGAGCACCATCGAACGCTCGTCGGCGACCCACGGCTCGACACCGACGTGGCGGTTCGTCAGGATGTAGCCGCCGCCGACGTGGAAGCCCGTGCCGACGTAAGGAAACTCTGCGATTGCGCCCGTGCCCTCGGGCGTCAGCATCTCGCTCTGGGCGGCCTCCTCCACGCCTTCCGCGCCGTCGCCCTCCGTGTCGGCAGCCTGTTGACGCTGCGGGTAGCGCAACGGCCGCCCCGTGCCCGCCTCGACGAAGACGTACATGCCCGAGATGAGACAGACGCCGTCGCCATACTCGCTGCGGAGCTTGGGCGCGAGCGAGAGGCTGTTGATGATGTCCTTGTTGGACTGGTTGACCGCCTCGAATTGATTCTGCGACTCGCCGACCTTCTGGTTGAGGCGCGCGATCTGCGCGTTCTGCTCCTCGATGTGGCGGCGGCTCTGTTTGAGTTCCTTGAAGCCCGCGAAGCCGAAATAGAGGATGCCGCCGACGAGCGAGACGACGATTAAGAGCGCGATTATCTTCGTGCTCAGGTTGATCTCGCGTATCAGTTCGTGTGTGAACTCGCGCAGGAAGACTTTCGCATCGTCGCGCCGCGCGGTGGCCGCCGATTCGATGGCCGCATTCTCTATGAAGGGCGCGACGTGGATGTCCGTGCGCGGGCGCGCCACCAGCGCGGGCGGCGACTCGACGGGGAAGAATTGGAGGACGAAATCAGTGTCGGGGATGCGAACGGTGTCGCCGTCTTCGATTGAGGCGGCGGGCGCGAGGAGCGCGTCGTTATGCGTCAGGCGGAGCGAGCGGTCGAAGTCGCCGACACGGTAATGGCCGTTCGTGCGCTGGAGTTCGAGCAGGAAGCCTTCGGCACGCGGGATGCTGCCGGGTTGGAAGCGCAACTCGCAGTCCGCGTCCGAGCCGATGCGGATGCGCTCGTGCATCAACACTTCCGTGTGCCGCTCTTCCCCGATCTCTACGTGTACAACCAGACCACTCGCCATACGTCAAACACTTGCCGCTTTCCGGCCACCCTTAATTGAAGAGGCGACCGCGCGCGACCGCCTCACTTAAACTTCTGCGGTCATCAGCCGCGCAGTCGCCAACGCCGCTTATTTTATACTATGATTAACCATACGGGCAAAAATTAGCCATTATTCAATGCGTCGCGGAGGAGCAAAAGATGCGAGCGACGCCCGCACACTTCAGAGTTTATTTCGCGTGCGCGATGCGAGAGAGCGGGCGGGCTTCGTTTTACGAGTCGGGCGATTATGAAGGAAATCTCTTTTATCGAAGACAAAGATCAGGTGTGTGCGCTGGCCCCGGTCGCCTACGCTCCGATTCGTCTTCATGTGCTGGTCTGTGCGGGAAAGTCCTGCACCAACGTCGGGAGCGCGGAAGTGAAAGAGGCGTTCGAGCGCGAGTTGAAAGCGCGCGGTCTTCTCTTCGGCAAGGCCAAGAAGGGCAAGAATCCGCAGGGCAGCATCGTCCTCACCGAATGCGCTTCGGTTGGCTTCTGCGCCGTGGGCGCGGCGGTGATGGTCTACCCGGACGGCGTCTGGTACGCACAGGTGCGCGAGTCGGACGTAGCGGAGATCGTCGCAGAACACCTCGTCGGCGGGCGCGTCGTCGAACGCCTCGCGCTGTTGAAACTGCCTGCCACGCGAGCCGAAGCGGCCTGACCGAGTCGCCCGCACGTTTTTCGGCAAAACTAAATCCGGCCGCGACTCGTAAACCACTCCGACCCGCCGGAAGGTTCGTGAGACAAACGCGCAGGCGTCCGGTCGGCGCAATTGTCGGTGCAACAGTACGCGCGCGAGCGCGCATCATAACGCGCGAACAAAGGCTGTCGCCGGTCGGCCTACACTTCCTTCTGGAGCCAACAAATTTATGCTTCGATTTTCACGCAGAGTCCTGCAAGTATCCGTCATCGCGCTCGTCGCGCTCGGCTGCGTCGCACCGAACGCGCAGGCGCAGACCAAAATGCCGCGCGTCGATTATCGCGAGCGCACGCTCTCGAACGGTCTCAGGGTGTTGAGCGCGGTGGACAAATCCAGCCCGACCGTGGCGATCCAGGTCTGGTATAAGGTCGGCTCGAAGGACGACCCGGAAGGCCGCAGCGGTTTCGCGCACCTCTTCGAGCACATCATGTTCAAGAGCACGAAGAACATGAAATCCGAAATGATGGATCGCCTGACGGAAGACGTGGGCGGTATGAACAACGCCTTCACGGCCGACGACGTGACGGTCTATTACGAAGTCGTGCCTTCCAATTATCTGGAGACGCTGCTCTGGGCAGAGGCCGACCGTCTCTCGACGCTCACCGTGGACGACGCGAACTACAAGAGCGAGCGCGACGTGGTGAAAGAGGAGTTTCGCGAGCGCGTGCTCGCGCCGCCCTACGGCAAACTCTTCTACCTGCTCGAACAGAAATCTTTCTCCAAGCACCCTTATCGCCGCCCCGGCATCGGCAGCATCGAAGATTTGGACGCCGCCTCGACCGAAGACGTGCGCGCCTTCCATTCCACCTTCTACCGCCCGGACAACGCGACGCTCGTCGTCGTCGGCGACTTCGACCCGAAACAACTCGACGCATGGGTTGACAAGTATTTCGCGTCCATCCCGAAGCCCAACCGCCCGCTGCCGCGCGTGAACGTGAAAGAGCCGGAGCGCACGGGCGAGATGCGCATCGTCGAGTTCGGCCAGAACGTGCCGCTGCCCGCCGTCGCTTTCACGTTTCTCGCGCCGCCGAAGGCGAGCCCGGATTCGGACGCGCTGCGCATCGCCGAATCAATTTTATCGTCGGGCGAATCGTCGCGCCTCTATCGCGCGCTCGTCTACGAGCAGCAGGTGGCGCAGAGCGTCAACGCCGGGGCGGACTTGCGCGAAGACCTCGGTCTCTTCAGTTTCCTCGGCATCCTCGCGAGCGGCAAGAAGGCCGACGATCTCGAACGCGCCATGATCGCCGAGATCAAGCGCATACAGGATGCGCCCGTCTCGCCCGCCGAACTTGAGAAGGCCAAGAATCAGATCATCACCAATCAATTGCGCGAGCGCGAAACCAATAACGGCAAGGCGCTTGCCCTCGGCGACGCGGCCGTCCTTCTCGGCGACCCGAACCGCGCCAACACGGACATCGAACGCCTCTCGAAAGTGACGGCGGCCGACGTGCAGCGCGTGATGAAGAAGTATCTGACGGACACGAACCGTCTCGTGATCTATTACCTGCCCGAATCCCTGCGCCCGGCGAAACCGGATGCGGAAAAGACCGGGCAAGCAGTCGGGCCGCCGCGTGCGCGCGAAATCGGGGGAGGGAAATAGGATGAGCATCTTCACGGAACTTTCGCGCCGACCAATTCAATCGCTCGCGCAATCGCTCGCGCAAGCATTCACACAATCTCTCGCGCAATCGTTCGCGGTCGTCGCGTTGTTCGTCGCCGCGTCTTTCAACGCCGTGGCGCAGGAGCCTGCGGCACAGGCGACGCCGCCGCCGCCTGCCGCGCCGCGCAGCGTCGCCGTTCCGAAACCCGTGGAGCGAACTCTGCCGAACGGCCTGCGCGTGGTCGTCGTCGAGCGCAGCAACATGCCGCTCGTCTCCGCCGCGCTGATGATCAGGAACGGCGGCGAAGTTGACCCGCCGCAACTGGCCGGACTCGCCGACATGACCGCCTCGCTCCTGACGAAGGGGACGCAGACGCGCACCGCGCCGCAGATCGCCGAAGCCATCGAAGCCCTCGGCGGCTCTATCGAATCGGGCGCGCGCTGGGACGCTTCGACGGCGAACGTCGGCGTTATGTCTTCGCGCATCAATAACGCGATGGAGATACTCGCCGATGTCGTGCGCCGTCCGACGTTCAAAGACGAAGAGATCGAACGCCTGCGCGCGCAGTATCTGGACGACCTGACGGTTGCGCTCGGCCAGCCCGGTTCAATCGCGCGCTACGTCGCCTCGCGCGTCGTCTTCGGCGACGCGCCTTACGGCCACCCGCTCTCGGGCACGCCCGAATCCATCGCGAAAATTAAACGCGACGACATCGCCCGCATGCACGCGACCTATTACCGTCCCGACAACGCCATCCTCGTCATCGGCGGCGACATCGCGGCGGCCGACGCCTTCAAGACCGCCGAACGCTTCTTCGGCGATTGGCAGAAACCTACCGCGCCGCTCCCCGCTGCGAGCGCGAAAGCGAACGCGGCGACAGCCGCCGCGCAGCCGCGCATCGTCGTCGTGGACAAGCCCGACGCGGGACAGGCCGCCGTGCTCGTGGCGCGCACCGGCATCCGCCGCACCGATCCGGAATTCTTCCGCGGCATCGTCGCCAATTCGGTCTTGAGCGGTTATTCCGGCCGCCTCAATCAGGAGATTCGCATCAAGCGCGGCCTGAGCTACGGCGCGCGCAGCGCGCTCGAGACGCGTCGTGAGACGGGGCCGTTCATGGCCGAAGCGCAGACGAAGAACGAGTCGGGCGCGGTCGTCGCAGGTCTCCTGCTCGGCGAACTGGGCCGGCTCGCCAGCGGCGAACTCCCCGAAGCCGAACTCACGCCGCGCAAGGCCGTGCTCATCGGCGGCTTCGCGCGCAACCTTGAGACGGCCGGCGGCCTCGTGGCGCAGGTGGCGAACCTCGCGCTCTACGGTCTCAGCTTCGACCAGATCAACAGCTACATCAACAGCGTGCAGTCCATCACGGCCAAAGACGTGCAGGGCTTCGCCGGGTCGCGGCTTGCGGCCAGCGCGGCCAACGTCATCATCGTCGGCGATGCCAAGAAGTTTCTCCCCGAATTGCAGAAGCAGTACAAGAACGTGGAAGTGATTCCCGTCGCCGAACTCGACCTCAACGTCGCGCAACTGCGCAAGACGAAGTAACCTATAAGGAGATGCGCGTGCTCTCGGAGATACGATCTCACCGGGAGCACGCGTCAACCTCCGGCTCTTGTTCATCCTCTCCTCAAGTTCAACCAACTTTTTTGCGCGCATCTCTCACGTCCATACCCAGAGAGGAATTCGACATGCACGATAAATTCGCCCCCAAACAAAACGTTCTTTTGAGTTGCACGTTCGCCCTCCTGTTAGCCTGCGGCGCGGGCGTGCCGGCGTCGGCCATGCTTTCGCAGCAGGACGCGGCGCAGGACGGCGCGGCGCGGACGGACGTACAGGCGTTGATGCGCCTGTTGACGAATCGCGACCCGCTGACGCGCCAGCGCGCGGCGGAAGACATCGCCCGTCTCGCCTCGCCCGCACAGCGCAAACTCGTGGAAGGCTACCGGCTGCAAGAGAAGCACGCGCGCGTGCGCCTCGCGCTCGACTGGGCGCTCTACCGCATGGGCAAGACGCCCGCGCTCTTTGCGGTCGTGCGCGATCTCGATTCAAACCGCCGCAACCAGTCGGAGGCTTACCTCGCCGAACTCGAAACGCCCGAACCGCTCTACAGCCTGTTGCCGCAAGTTAACGGCAACACGCAGATCAAACTGCTCGAAGCCCTCGCGCGCGCGGGCAACGCCGACACGCTGCCAATCGTCGAGCCATACGCCGCTTCGGTCGATCCCAGGATCGCCGACGCGGCGCGCTTCGCCACGCGCGAAATCACGCGCCGCCTCAATGCGCCGCAGCAACCCGACGCCAAAACGCGCACGCGGCAGATGGACAAGGCCACGACGGACAATCCCTGAAGCGGCGCAGGAGATTCATTCAACCGGCAAGGGGCGAGAGGCACATCTCGCCCCTTTTCGCCGTTATGTGGTATTAACAATTGAACACTGACAACTGACCACTGACGTTTGACGGCAGACGATTTTCTATGCACCGAAACCTTCGCTCCTTTCTCGGCCAACTAATGCGCGAACGCGATCTCATCACCATCGAGGCGGAAGTTGATCCTTACCTGGAACTGGCCGAAGTTCACCGCCGCGTGATCGCCGGGGGCGGCGGCGCGCTGCTGTTCAGACGCGTGAAGGGCAGCCGCTACCCGGTCGTGACCAATCTTTTCGGCACGGCGCGACGCATCGAACTGGCATTCGGCCAGAAGCCCGAAGCGCTGGTGAAAGAGGTCGTCCACGTCGTGGAGTCGCTCTTGCCGCCGCGTCCCGCCGAACTGTGGGGGCATCGCTCGCTCGCGCTCGAAGCGCTCAAATTAGGGACGCGTCGCACGCGTCGCGCGCCCGTGCTCGAAGTGGTTGATCGCCCGGCGCGGCTCGACGAGTTGCCCATCCTGACGACGTGGCAGGAAGACGGCGGCGCATTCGTCACCCTCCCGCTCGTCTACACAGAGCACCCGCAGACGCGCAAACACAACCTCGGCATGTATCGCATCCAGCGACACGATGCACAGACGACCGGCATCCACTGGCAGATACACAAGGGCGGCGGCTTTCACTACCACGAGGCGGAAGCGGCGGGCGAACCTTTGCCCGTCACGATCTTCATCGGCGGGCCGCCCGCCTTGATGCTCGCGGCCATCGCGCCGCTGCCCGAAGACGTGCCCGAACTCGTGCTTGCCTCCGTCCTCGCGGGCGAGAAGATCAGGATGACGCGAGAGCCATACACACACGGCCACCGGCTCGTCGCCGAAGCCGAATTCGCCATCGTCGGCCGCGTCCCCCCGCACGAGCGGCGACCCGAAGGCCCCTTCGGTGATCACTACGGCTACTACTCCCTGCGACACGACTACCCGGTCTTCCACGCCGAAGCCGTCTGCCATCGCCGCGATGCGATCTACCCGGCGACCGTGGTCGGCAAGCCGCGACAGGAAGACTTTTTCATCGGCGACTACTTGCAGCAACTTCTCTCGCCGCTCTTCCCGCTCGTCATGCCGAGCGTGCGCGACCTCTGGTCTTACGGCGAGACGGGCTTTCACTCGCTCGCGGCGGCCGTCGTGCGCGAACGCTATGCGCGCGAGGCTCTAGTGTCGGGTTTCCGCATCCTCGGCGAAGGCCAACTCTCGCTCACGAAGTTTCTGCTGCTCACGGACACGCCGCAGGACTTGCGCGACTTCCCGCGCCTGTTCGAGCACATCCTCGCGCGCGCGCGTTTCGAGAGCGACCTCTTCATCTTCTCGAACGTCTCGATGGACACGCTCGATTACACGAGCGGCCGTGTCAATCAGGGCAGCAAAGCGATCCTGCTCGGCCTCGGCGACGCCGTGCGCGATCTGCCACGCGAGTTTCGCGCGCAACTGCCGCCCGGCGTGAAACGCGCCGAAGTTTTCTGCGGCGGCTGTCTCGTCGTAGAGGGCGCGCCCTACGCCGAAGATTCGCAACAGGCCATGCGGCTGGCGACGGATGAAGCGTTCGCCGGGTGGCCGCTCGTCGTACTGCACGACGACGCGGCCGTCGCGCGCTCGTCAGCAGATTTCCTCTGGGCGACGTGGACGCGCTTCGAACCGGCCTCAGACATTTACGCGAAAAGCACCAGCGTAAATCGCCATCATCTGTCATACTCTCCGCCCATCGTCATAGACGCGCGCATGAAGCCCGACTATCCTGACGAACTCATCGTGCGTCCAGACATCAAGGAACTCGTGGACCGCCGGTGGCGTGAATATTTCCCATCAGGCAGCCTCGCCATATAAACGTAAAAAATGACGTAAAATCAGCCCCCTCGCGCGTGAAAACATAATGAGGAAATCATATAGCTGGCTAACCCGGCGCAGATACGACAAGTCGAACTAACCAGGTGGGCGATGATCTCTGAGTTTCTGCCAAGGCTATTTGTCAGACCGGGTCTCTCCAGCTTGTCCTGCGCAGCACGGCGGCAAAGGGCTAGGTGCTAACAGCGTGGCCGGCTCTAAGCTATCAGCGGTTTTTGACACGCATTCGGGCGTGCTATAGCGCGGGGTGCGGCATTCGCCGCACTATTGCGTAGTTAGATGGCTGTTGAGCCTGTCATACAAGACAAATAGATTGAGCCTATGAAGCAAATGATTGCTATTGCCCTCATCCTTGTCTTTCTGTTTAGCATTGCCTCTCATGCCGCCAATAACGCGCAGGAAAGCAAAGGTGAGCGGAGTCTCCCTGATAAGATAAACGGCTTACACCTCTCCGTTGAACTTATCGATGATGAGAAGAATTTCCGAAGGGCAGATACCTTCCGGATAAGGGTAAAGCTCAAGAACGTCAGCCAGTCTCCCATCACACTTTACAAAGAGATGAGTTGGGGTTGGTTGTCCAGCTTATTCTTAGGAATATCTGATGGACGTGGTCGCAAGGTGGATACGCCTTTCCTTGAGCACGCCTTTCCGCACCCACCTTTCCCAAAGGAAGATTTCATCGCCATTAGGCCGGGTGAAGCTATCGAGAAGGTGAGGGATGTAGAGCTGAAACTGTATGAGATTCGTAAGCCAGGAACTTACTTTGTGACAGTCTGGTATCGAAGCCCCGTCCCGCAGGAGTTCGCACCAGAAGGCATGAAGATATGGGCAATGGAGGAAGGGCGGCTCGAATCTAAGCCAGTGAAATTTAGGATCATAATGTGAGAGAGTGGTTCCGATGTGCGCGATCTAATAACGGCATGCACCTGACCCGTATCAGCGTGGATGTCATCCGCTTGATTGGATGTTGCCCACAAGTTGTCTGCGTGCGGGTGATGCCGGGCATTGGGTGGCTTTCTTGACCAGAGAGCAGCTATGTCATAAAAGGAGTCCGACCGATCACTTCCCCAGAGGAGATAATATCGATGAGAAAAAGTTTTATCGCCGTAGCGTTATTGGTCGCATCGTTAACCTCCGCCTCCGGCCAGGGAAACACAAGCCGGAAGGCCCCGAACGCGGCGGACGAATCCGCCGTCCGCGCCCTCTCCCAGAAATGCGTTGAGGGCTGGAATAAGGGCAGCGGCGAAGCCTTCGCCGCACAATTCGCGGAGGATGCCGATTACGTCGTCGTCAACGGAATGCACATCAAGGGTCGCCGACAGAACGCCGCCGCTCACCAGCAAATCTTCGACACCTTCTATAAGGGGACGCGTCTCTGGGTACAGGTTAAAAGTGTACGATTCTTGAGGCCCGACATTGCTCTGATGCACACGGTCAGCAGGGTTCTCAAGCCCGGAGAATCAGACGCTTCGCCGGAGCCCGAAGCCATTCAGACGTGGACAGTATCGAAACATGGTAACGAATGGCTGGTTGATGCGTTTCATAACACACCCGTTCAGCGGCAGAGCGGACAGGCTGCCAAGCCCTGATCGCCTACTCTCTACGCGCAGCCTGATAACGGCATGCACCCGACGCCCCGGACAGTCTCATGATTGTTGAGGAGGGGTGCGAATGATGCCGGGCGTTAGCTGCTTGTTGAGTAGATGCTAAGACACATATGGTGAATACTGAATCACGAATAATAGAGTTTCCGGCGGATCGCTCGATAGGGATGATTTCTCTGCGCGACGTTGAGAATCGCAGAGAATGGGATGATTACGCTGAAGGTCGTGGAGAAGTCGTTATCCCCTTGAACAGGGATGCGCGCCTGTGTGTTAGCTATAAAGCTATGTCTGATCTGTCGCCCCTTTCAACCCTCTTGGCCGATGACTTACAGGTGCTGGAAATTACCTGTACCCGAAAACTTGAAGATACCCAGTTGAGACATATCCAGGGTTTAACGGGCTTGCTGGGTCTTGCACTTTGGGAGACGGATATTGGAGATGCGGCCTGCATGTATCTAGGCCGAATGTCTAACTTACGTTGGCTTGATATTGGCGACACTCAAATCACGGATGAGGGTTTAGCCTTTATTCGCCGAATGCCCTATCTGGAAGAGTTGACGTTGCTTAACACTCAGATTGGTAATGCGGGCTTACAACACCTTGCAGGTCTGAGTAAGCTGAAACGGTTAGACCTCAAGAGAACAAAGGTAAGTGACGCCGGCTTTGAGCTGTTGAGAAAGCTACCAGGCCTGGAATCTTTACGCATCACGGATACAGCCATTAGCTATCCGGTTTATGCCCGGTTGAAAAGTGCCTTGCCAGGCTGCGAGATCGAATATCGTGAATGCGCCCGCATCTAACGCCCGGCATCAGCGGCTC
>DATCWB010000020.1:0-4989 GCA_036566625.1 Pyrinomonadaceae bacterium | reverse complement strand
CCCTGTCCCCTTTTGCCTTTTGCCTTTTTCGCGTCGTATGCTCGAAACTCTCGCGGGGAATGAATCAACGTCGAAAGCTGCGCATGACTGAACAGGATCACTTCACGGAGTTTACACGCTATCTCAGGTTGGAGGCCGAGGCCATCAACGCGACCGCCGTGCGCGTCGGGCGCGCGGAGGTGGAGCGCGCGGTCGGGTTGATGGCGTCGTGTGAGGGTAAGGTGGTGGTCGTCGGGGTCGGCAAGTCCGGGAACGTCGCACAGAAGATCGCGGCGACGTTGACCAGCACGGGCACGCTCGCCGTCTACCTGCACCCGTCCGACGCGCTGCACGGCGGACTCGGCATCGTCACGCCCGCAGACATCGTCATCATGATCAGCAACAGCGGCGAGACCGACGAGATACTCGCCATGCTCCCGTTTCTCAAACACCGGCGGTCGGCCATTATCGCCGTCGTCGGCAATTTGCGCTCGACGCTCGCCGCGCGCGCCGACGTGGTGCTCGACGCCTCCGTGGACAAGGAAGCCTGCCCGCTCAATCTCGCGCCGACGACGAGCACGACCGTCGCCCTCGCCATCGGCGACGCCCTCGCGCTCACGCTGATGGATTGCAAGAAACTGACGCCCGAAGATTTCGCGCTCAACCACCCGGCGGGGCGTCTGGGCAAGCGCCTGATGCTGCGCGTCGGCGACGTGATGCACGCGGGCGCGCAGAATCCGACGATCCCTGCGAACGCGCCGCTGCTCGAAGTGGTGCAGGCGATCACGCGCGGCGGACTGGGCGCGGTCAACGTCCTCGCAGCGGACGCTCAACTGGCGGGCATCATCACGGACGGCGATTTGCGCCGCACGCTCGAACGCAGCCGGCTCGCCGACCTCGAAACGCTCACGAGCCGCGACGTGATGACGCCCGACCCCGTCACCACTTCGCCCGACACGCTGGCCTACGCCGCGCTGCAACTGATGGAAGATCGGCCTTCGCAAATCTCCGTCCTGCCCGTCGTTGACGAGGCGGGCGCGTGCGTCGGGCTGCTGCGGCTGCACGACATCGTGCGGAGCGGAATCTGAACGGTCAGGATGAAAGCGGAAGGATGAAGGATGAATAAGAAACAAGCGGGGACTCCGAAGCTTTCGAGGCTTTCATCTCTACCGCCTTCGCACAGGAAATTCAACACACTATCCCGATCTCTTCTCGCCGTCGTCTGCTTGTGCGCGCTCGGTCTCTACTCGACTGCGCCGTTCGCCATCGCGCGGGCGATGCAGGAGAACACGCGCCCGCGCGCGGCTCAGGCGATCCCGGCGGGCGAGGTGGTCGTATCGCTGAACGAGGGGCTTTTCAACGCGCTGCTCGAAGCGATGTTCACGCTGCCGAACCCGCCCACCTTCCCGCTCGGCAACACATCCGGCGGCAAAAATTGCGCGAGCGAGATCGCCCTCCTGCGCGAGACGGGCGGCACACGCACGGCGGTGCGTTTTCAGGCGGGGCGCGTGCTCGCGCCCGTCGCCTTTCGCGGGAGTTACAACGCGCCGCTCCTCGGCTGTCTCAAGTTTGAAGGCTGGGCGGACACGCACCTCAACCTCAGCTTCGACCCGTCGAAGCAGGCTTTGACGGCGCGCGTCGAAGTCAAGGCGGTGCATTTGCGGAAAGTTCCCGCGCTCTTCGGCGACGGCATCACCGGACTCGTGCAGGACGCGCTCGACGCGCGCTTCAACCCCGTAGAAATCCTGCGCGCCGAACAACTCTCCGCCCGCCTGCCGATGGCGAAGACCGGCAGCGGCGGCACGCTTCGCCTGCGCGCCAGAGAGGTGCGCCACGAAGTCCTGCCTAACGAACTACGCCTGCGGATTATTTATGAATTTGTTCGTGAAGAATAGTTGGCGGCCGGGGCGTGGGATTTATGTGTTGGCGGGATTCGCGGGGTCGTCCGGCCAACACTCGCCCATTTCCGCGCTGCCGAGTTGGTAGGTGTTGATGACGCGCAGCGGCGGGGCGTAGACGTGGATGGAGATCATTCGTTGTTCGCCGCCCACGGCGTTGCCGATGCGATGAATGTCGGGCACGTCCGTCCCCGTCACCTCGCCGGCCGCGCGCGTGTGCGTCTCCGCCGGCACGACCTCGCCCGCCTCGTTCAAAGCGAAAATCTCTTCCGTCATCAAGCCTTCATGGATACGAATCGCGCCGTACGATCCGTTGTGATCGTGTATGGCGGTGTAGTGTCCGGGCAGCCAGCAGAGGACGAGCATCTCGCACAGGTCGCTGCGAAAGACACGATGGCGCGTGTAGGTGTGCGGCTTGAAGCCGAGGTGCGGGCGCAACTCTTCCGGCGCAGGCTCTAAACGCCGCAACAGCGCGTCGAGTTCGCGTTGCGTCGGCGCGCTGCGCAGCGCGGCGAGCGCATGCGTCAGCGCGGCGAGCGTCAGGCGGCGCGTTTGTTCCGGTTCGGCCACCGTCGCGTGGGCGGTCGTCTGCGTTGCATTCGTTGACATAACAACTCTTTCGGGGGAAACAGATTGTGTGGTAGTTGGCGCGCGCGCGTGCGCTTCGGGGAAAGTTTTACGACGAATGGCGCGGGGCAGTCAAATATAGCCGGATGATATTTGCGTGCTCGGCGCATCCCGGTCGGCGTGCGCATAAGCGGCGACGGGCATGTCAACCACTTCCCACGCCGCATCATCGCGCAGCAGTTTCGTCATCAACATGGCGTGGAAGAGATGGCCGCTGCGTTCGGCGCGCAGATGCCCCAGGAGCGGCATGCCGAGCAGCGCGAAATCGCCGATGATGTCGAGAATTTTGTGGCGCACGAACTCGTCGCGCAGGCGCAACCCCGACTCGTTCAACATCCCTTCGGGCGTGAGCACGATGGCGTTGTCAATCGAGCCGCCGCGAATCAGGTTGGCGCGGCGCAGGGCTTCGATCTCGTCTGTGAAGCCGAAGGTGCGCGCCGAAGCGATCTCGCGCCCGAAGGCGTTCGCTTCGAGCGCGTCGAAATGCAGGCGTTGCGTGCCGATGAGCGGGTGCGGGAAATCGATCATGCAATCGATCTCGAAGCCTTCGCACGGCTCGACGCTCATCCGGCGTTTGCCCTCGGCCACCGAAACTTTTCGGAGCACGCGCAGGGCGAGGCGCGTCGCCGCTTGTTCGACCATGCCGACGCCTTCGATCAACTCGGTGAAGGCTTCCGCCGAACCGTCCATGATCGGGAGTTCGAGGTTGTCCACTTCGACGTAGGCGTTGTCCACGCCCGTGCCGCGCAGGGCGGCGAGCAGGTGCTCGACCGTGGAGAGCGTCACCCCTTTGCGCATCAGCGTCGTCGCATAGCTGGAATGCGCGACGTGTTCGACCGTGGCGGGAATCTCGAAGTTGTCGAGGTCTGTGCGCAGGAAGATGTAGCCGGTGTCGGGCGGCGCGGGCAGCAGGCGCACGTGGACGGGCACGCCCGTGTGCAACCCAAGCCCGCTCGTCTCGACGGGGGCGGCAATCGTGGTCTGTTTGATCAAAAGCGGGAGGCTCATCCTTTCGGCCTTGAAGAAGAGACCGGCTATGTTCTGACGCAAAACGACAATAACAACGGCAACGCCCGTGCCGCGCCGCCGGTGCCGCCGGTAGCAGCGCAAACTGCGACCCCGCAGCCGCTACTGTGGCGTGTCCACCACAAACGCCCCTCTGCGACTGCGGCAGATGTGCCACACTCAAAAACTCGTAAATCGCGAATCGTAAATCGTAAATAGAGAAGAACCGGATTTCATCTATTCACGATTCACGGCTTTTCATTCTATTCGCGATTTACGATTCACGGTTTTATCTTGTCACTGGTCAAAGCTTCTCATATCATCCATGACAGCATGCCGAGTAAAAAATCTGCCGCCGCCGTCGAGACGCCGCCCGAGCGCGTCTTTCTCATAGACTCTTTCTCGCACATCTTCCGCGCGTTCTTCGCGCCGATGAGCGGGCGCATCGAACCCCTGACGAGCAGCACGGGGCAGGTCACGCAGGCCGTCTTCGTCTTCACGAACATGCTGCGCAAACTGCTCGCCGACGAGCAACCGCACTATCTCGCCGCCGTCTTCGAATCCGAAGTGCCCACGTTTCGACACGAGATGGATGTCGGCTACAAGGCCAACCGCGCCGAGATGCCCGACGAACTCACCTCGCAGATTCCTTTCATCATGCGCGTCTGCGAGGCCTACAACGTGCCCATCCTGAGCGTTCCGGGCTTCGAGGCCGACGACGTGATCGGCGCGCTCGCCGTGCAGGCCGCCGCGCAGGGGTTGCAGGCCGTCATCGTCTCGAACGACAAGGACATGTGCCAGCTCGTCAGCGACCCGCTCATCGTCTGCATGCGGCAGAATTCGCAGAACGTCAAACGCAAAGAACCCGTCCCGCCCATCGAGTGGTGCGACGAACGTTGGGTGGAAAACAAGTTCGGCGTGCCGCCCGCGCAGATCATCGATCTGCTCGGCCTGATGGGCGACGCGGTTGACAACATCCCCGGCGCGCCCGGCATCGGCGCGAAGGGCGCGGTTGCAGTCGTCAAACAGTTCGGCTCGATTGAGAACGCGCTCGCACGCTGGGAAGAGGTCAAGCACAAGACCTACCGCGAATCTCTGCGCGACAACGCCGACCTCATACGGCAGTCGCGCGAACTCGCCACGATCAAAACCGATGTCAACATCAAGCTCGACCTAGACCAACTGCGCGCCAAGCCGCCCGACCGCCTCGCCGCTTACAAACTCTTCCGCGAACTGGAATTTCAAACGCTGACGCGCGAATTCGCCGACGCGGCCGTCGGACTCGAAGGCGCGGAGACGCACGCGCGCCGCTACACGCGCATCACCACGCGCGAGGAACTAGATCAACTCGTGCGCAAACTCTGGGACGCGGATCACTGGAGCTTCGCCGTCGCCGATTCGACCCCGGCGGGCGCCGGGCAGCAGGGCGCGAGCCGCGATCAGGCCGCGCCCACGGGCGTCGCCATCTCGACGGCCGCGC
>DATCWB010000019.1:0-3236 GCA_036566625.1 Pyrinomonadaceae bacterium | reverse complement strand
TGTCGACGGCCTCGCCCAGAGTCGGCGCGGCGCGGCGGCGGGGATGGCGGCGGGCGGCGCGCTCGAAGACAACATCGCGCACGGCCTGCCGCACGACGAACTTTTCGTCTACGAGGACGCGCTCCGACAGGGGCGGACGGTCGTCATCGCGCAGTTGCAAGACGATGGGCAGGTCTATGATGTGAGGGCGGCGTTGGACGCGGCGGGCGCGGAGAGCGTGGATGCGGCGCGCGAGAGTTGGTGGATCGGCCTGCGCGACGCCGAAGACGAGGACTACACCGGGCAGGGACGCGACTTTAAGAGCGACGAGCCGATCTATCGTCGTGGCTTCGAGGCGGCTCTCCATCCTCAATTGCGCGGCGCGTCTTACGCAGAGTCGGCGGAGCATCTGCGCGAAAGATACAGTGACGCCTACGAGCACGACGCGTTCCGGCGCGGCTACGAGCGCGGCCGGAGCTACCACGAAACTCTGCGGGAGCGTTACAAGAGTTGAAAGACACTTTGCTGAGCGTCGCCGTGATGGCCGCGATTCTCATTGTCAGCGCGCTCATTACAAACTGGTTCGCGCGCACGATGTACAACCGCTGCGCTTCGTGCGCCACGCTCAACGCAAAGCGACGCGCCGCGTGTCGCTCCTGCGGCCGCGCTTTGAAATAACGACGCACGCGTTTTGCAAAACGCGAGCCAGTTTTTTTGCCTGTGGAGTTACCGGATGTCCCGTTTTAGCGGCCTGTGTGCCCTGCTGTTTTTGCTGATTGCCATGACTGACGAAACAAACGCACAAAACCCCGCGCCGCCAGTCGCACCCGACTGGCAGACGCACGCCGAGCGAACCGATTACCGCGAGACGCCGCGCTATGAAGAGACGCTCGCTTACTGTCGCAAACTCGCCGCCGCCGCGCCCACGCAAATCCGGCTCTCTGATTTCGGCCGGAGCGGCGAAGGCCGCCCGCTGCCGCTCGTCATCGCCTCGACCGGCGGGACGTTCACGCCCGAGGCTTCGCGGCGCGCGGGCAAGGTGGTGGTCTTCGTACAGGCGAACATCCACGCGGGCGAGACTGACGGCAAGGACGCGGGTCTCGCGCTCCTGCGCGACATCGTCGTGTTGAAGACCCAGCCGCGGCTACTAGAACACGTCACACTCCTCTTCGTCCCGATCTACAACGCGGACGGCCACGAGCGGCGCAGCCCCTACAACCGCATCAACCAGAACGGCCCTGAAGAGATGGGCTGGCGCGCGAACGCCACCAACCTCAATCTGAACCGCGACTACATGAAGGCTGAAGCGCCGGAGACCCGCGCGTGGCTGCGCCTGTGGAACGAGTGGAGTCCTGAGTTGTTCATTGATTGCCACGTCACGGACGGCGCGGATTTTCGCTACAACGTGACGTACCAGTTCGAGGAGCATGAAAACGTCCCGCAGCCGTTGCGAGGGTGGATGCGTGCGGCATTCGAAGGGAGAATTGTTCCCGCGACCGAAGCGCTGGGCAACCTGCTCACGACCTACATGGAATTTCGCGACAACCGCGATCCCGTCAACAAGGGCGTCGAGGGTTTCATCGGCACGCCGCGCTTCGCCACGGGCTACGCCCCTCTGCGCAACCGTCCCGCCCTGCTCATCGAGACGCACATGCTGAAAGACTACCGCACGCGCGTGCGCGCGACTTACGATTTGCTTCGCACGGCTTTGGAAGACGTGAACCGCGATCCGGCGGGTTGGTTACGCGTGGCGAAAGAGACGGATCAGGCGGTCGTCGCAGAAGGAAGCGCGTATGACCCGGAGCGGAAGGTCGCGCTCAGGATCGCGTTCACGGATAAGTCCGTGCCGCGCGTGATCAAGGGCGTCGAGTTCCGGCGCGAGTTGAGCGACGTGTCGGGCGCGGTGCGCGTCGTCTACGGCACGAAGCCTTACGATTACACCGTGCCTTTTTACAACGAGAGCCGCGCCACCGTCTCCGTCTCGACGCCGCTCTACTACATCATCCCGCCGCAGTGGACTGAGCCGGTCGAAGTGCTCGCCGCGCACGGAGTCCGCATGCAACGCCTCGCTGAGCCTGTGACGGTTGAAGTCGAGAGCTACCGCTTCTCGGAGGTGAAATGGGCGAACGCATCGTTCGAAAATCGCCTGCCCGTCTCGCAAAAGAATCAACTCGTGCGCGAGCGGCGCACCTTTGCGGTGAATTCCGTCGTCGTGCCGCTCGCACAGGCCGCAGGGCGTCTCGTCGTGAACCTGCTCGAACCGGACGCGCCCGATTCTTTGCTCTACTGGGGCTTCTTCAACACGATTTTCGAGCAGAAGGAATACGGCGAAGGGTACATGCTGGAGAAACTGGCGCGCGAGATGTTGGCGAAGGATGAAAAATTACGACAGGAATTCGAGCGGCGCGTGGCAAACGACCCGCCCTTCGCCGCGAGCGCGCGCGAACGGCTGCGCTTCTTCTACGAACGCTCGCCCTACTACGATCCGCTGATGAATCTCTACCCGGTCGGGCGCGTGACCACACCGCTCAGTGCGCGGCTCGTGGATTTCCGCTGAGTCTGCGGAATTTCGTCAGGTCTGTTTAGAAATGAAAAGGGATGCGGTTCAATTAAGACCGCATCCCTTTTCCCAAGTTTTATGTACCGCTTGTGCCGGTCTGACTAAACCGTGCGTCTGCCGGTCAACAGATTGACCACAAGCACGATGAGCGCCACGACCAAGAGCAGATGGATAAGACTGCCACCGATGCCGCCAAGCAACCCGAGCAACCACAACACCAGAAGCACCACCAGAATTGTCCACAACATGTTCACACTCTCCTTAGCAAAAGTTTGATGTCAAATCTCCCGGTTCATTGTGAACCCGCCTGCACTCTCTAGTGCAATGAGCATGCCAACCTTGGCGGCGACCTTCCGGTTTAAACTTAAAGCCTTCTAATTGATAACTTTGACTCTTTAAAGGTATCAACGTGCCCGAAATAAGCAGCCACGGCGACGCCTCTCTTGTATGGAAATGCGCCGCTCGACGGCCGTTGCCTGTGTTCTAAATCAGAGCAAAGCATCGAAATCAAATTTAGAGGGGGCACGCGGCGGCAACCTCCCCCGATTTTTTTATCATCGGAGAGAAGAGGAAGTTGAATTTGGTTTCGGTGTTGGCCGTTGAGATATATCGAACATTGCGGCCGACACAATTTAAAGACATTTGGCTGGACTTAGGACGAGGGCGGATGCTAGAGTGGATATCAGGTTAGCGGCCG
>DATCWB010000018.1:0-6597 GCA_036566625.1 Pyrinomonadaceae bacterium | reverse complement strand
CCGGAAGTTCGGGAGACAAAAGTGAGGGTAACTGAAATGAGTCAGGTGCGAGACAGTCATTCCGACGCGCGGAGAAAGTTTGAGCGCGGCAGTTCGCGCCTCAATTTCCTGATCGCGATGGCGGTCATCGCGGCGGTCGCTTACGCCGGCTACCAGTATGTGCCTGTGGCCTATCAGGCTTCGCAACTGAAGGTCTTCATGCAGGACACGGTGGACAACGCGGTCATCACCGGCAAGGACGCGCGCTGGACGGAGGATCAATTGCGTCGCAGTCTGGAGACTTACGGCGTGCCCTCCGACGCCGTCGTCACCGTCGCCAACCGCGAATCGCGCATCGAGGCGCACGTCGAATACACCACTCTCGTCCCGCTATTGGTAACGACTTACGAATACAAATTCGACCACACCACGCGCAGCAACAATCTACTGTCCGGCGGTCGCTGAGAGAGCGCGCACGCGAAAGCCAAAAGGGGAAGGGGTAAAGGGAAACACTCTCAGAGTGTCCGTCCCTTTACCCCTTCCCCTTATACCTGTCTTCTTTGCGGCTAGACGGCGGCGGCGACTTTCGCCCCGAGCGAACTTTGCAGTTGGACGTAAGCCGTGGGCGCGCTGGCAAGCCACGTTGTCGGGCAGACGCCGCAGCGTTCGCAAGTGCTGACCGAGGGACACGGCGCGGTAGATTTCGCGATCTGCGCGCGTTCGTGTTCGCGCTGCATGAACTCGCGCCCGAGTCCGGCATCGACGATCTCCCACGGCAAAAATTCTTCGTAACCGCGCGCGCGGCCGGTGTGAAAGGCGGGGTCGAATTCCGTCTCGCGCAGGGCTGCCCCCAGATCGCCGCCGTTACGCGCCAGCGCTTCGATGACGCGGCTGACCGAGCGGTCGCCCGACGAGAACAACGCCTGCTCGTGCGCGATGCGCGCAGACATGGCGCGCACCTCGACGTTCGGAATCCGCGCGAGTTGCTTCGAGACCCATTTCAGACGCCGCTTGAGTTCGCGCTCCTCGCAAATCGGCTCCCACTGGAAAGGCGTGTTCGGCTTCGGCACAAACCCGTTCAGCGCTGGGATGATTTTGCCGACACGCCCGAATCGCTTGCCCGCCTCCAGCATCCTGTCCTTGATGCGTTCGACGAGACGCACCATCTCTTCCAAATCTTCGTCGGTTTCCGTCGGCAGCCCGACCATCAGGTAGAGCTTGATCGTGAGCATCCCGCGGTCGAAGACCGCGCCGCAGATATCTACGATCTCGTCGTTGGTCAGATTCTTGTTGATGACTTTGCGCAGGCGATCCGAACCCGTCTCGGGCGCGACCGCGATCTGCTGATCGCGCGATTCGACGAGCGCGTCCAGCAGTTCGTCCTCGATCTGATCGAGGCGCAGGCTGGAGACGGAGATGCGGTAATTCATCTCGCGCAAGCCTTGCAGGATTTCACTGATCTCCGGGTGGTCGCAGACGGCCGTCGAGACGAGACCGATCTTGTCCGTCCGCGCGCGCCACTCGGCGGCCTTCGCCAAAACGTCGCGCGCGGGCACGACGCGCGGCGGCCAGTAGTTGAAGCCCGCCCAGCAGAAGCGACACCCTTGCGAGCACCCGCGCGAAATCTCGATCAGGAAACGCTCGCCCATCTCCGCTTCCGGCGCCCACACGACCGTGGAAGGCGCGAACACGTTCTGCTGTCGCAAGCTCTCGGCGATCTCTACGTCGCCGCGCCGCATCGCGCGCCTGAGAGTTCCTTCCTTCGGGTTCTCGGCCGCCACCGCGCGCCCGACGCGCACGGGCACGCCCGGCTGCTTCGGCGTGTAGGATTCGATTGCGCCCGAGTCGTCGTAGCGCACGTCGTAGAGCGAGGGCACGTAGAAGCCGCGACCGCGCCGCGCCAGCGCGAGCAGTAAATCTTCCTTCGCCCCTTCGTTTGCGAGGATCGTGTCAACCAACTGCGGCACGAGCACTTCGCCCTCGCCGACGCCGACGACATCCGTGAAATCCGCGATGGGTTCGGGATTCAAAAACGACGCCGCGCCGCCCATCACGATGAGCGGGTCATGATGCGTGCGCTCGTGCGCCCACAGCGGTATACCCGCGAGTCTGAGCAGCCGCGCCATGTTCAGGTAGTCCGTCTCGAACGAAATCGAAAAGGCGACCACGTCGAAATCGCGCACGCTGGTCTGCGTCTCCAGAGAGAGCAGCGGCGTGTTCGTCTTCTCATACTCGCGCATCTCCGCGTCGTCCGGCAGAAAGACGCGCTCGCAGGAGACTTCCGGGATTTGATTGAAGATTTCGTAGACCGCGTGAAAGCCCAGATTCGCCATCCCGACCGCGTACACGTTCGGATAGCAGAGCGCGACGCGCAAACTCGCCCCGCGCTTGACGATGTAGCCCTCTTCCGTGGAGAGCTTTCTCCTGTAACTTTCGACGATTTTCTTCATTAAAAAGCTGTCGGCGATCCGTTGTCCGTAGTCAGTTAGTGGCCTGTATTTGATGCCGAAAGTGGACTTCGAGAGGCTTCCGAGGGGCAAAACAAGTAGCTTGCGGGCGACCGGCCACGGACGATCAATGATTCGTTCCCTCCAGAAACGCTTTCAGTTTGCGCGAGCGCGACGGATGGCGCAACTTGCGCAGAGCCTTCGCCTCAATCTGGCGGATGCGCTCGCGCGTCACGGCGAAGTGCTGGCCGACCTCTTCGAGCGTGTGTTCCGACCCGGTCGTGCCCAGCCCGAAGCGCATCTTGATAACCTTTTCTTCACGCGGCGTGAGCGTCGCCAGCACCTCGTCGGTGATGACGCGCAGGTTCGCCGCCACGACCGCATCCGCCGGGTTCAAAATCGAGCGGTCTTCGATGAAGTCGCCGAGGTGCGAATCCTCCTCTTCGCCGATGGGCGTTTCCAGAGAGATCGGCTCCTGCGCGATCTTCAAAACCTTGCGCACCTTCGAGACGGGGATGTCCATCTTGCGCGCGATCTCCTCGCTCGTCGGCTCGCGCCCGAGTTCCTGCACGAGCGAGCGCGACGTGCGAATCAACTTGTTGATGGTCTCGATCATGTGGACGGGGATGCGGATGGTGCGCGCCTGATCTGCAATGGCGCGCGTGATCGCCTGCCTGATCCACCACGTCGCGTAAGTGCTGAACTTGTAGCCGCGCCGCCACTCGAATTTGTCCACGGCCTTCATCAAACCGATGTTGCCCTCTTGAATGAGGTCGAGGAACTGCAAGCCGCGGTTCGTGTACTTCTTCGCAATCGAGACGACGAGACGCAAATTCGCTTCGATCAGTTCGCGCTTGGCCTGTCCCGTCTCGTGTTCGCCCGCGATGATTGCCTGGAGCGAACGCCTGATCTCGACGGGCGAGATGAGCGTCTCCGCTTCGATCTGCTGGAGCTTACGCTTCGCCGCCGCGATGTGCCGCTTGTAGTCGCGTTCCTCTTCGGGCTTGATGCGCCGCTTCCCGAGCCGCTCGGTATACTTGTCTATGTCGCGTTCGGCGTTGCGCGCCTCTTTGGCGACGGCGCGGATCGCGCCGATCATGCGCTGGCGCGCGCGCTCCGTCAGGTTCAACTGCCCGATCTCGTGTGCGATCTCCAGGCGCGAGCGGGCGACCTTGCGACGCAGGCGCAACAACTTTTTCGACGCCTTGCCGCGCGTCAACTTCTGCTCGCCGCGCAGGCGTTCCCATTCCCTGAGTCCGGCCTTGAAGTGCCTGCGGATGTTCGCGATGCCTTCGACCGTCCACTGCTGATACTCTTCGGCCTTGTCCTCGATGCCCGTCAGTTCGGCCTGCTCGGAAAAGGTCACGACATCGCGGATGCTGATCTTATCGGCGATGAGGTCGTCGCCGATGCGCAGAAGTTCGCAGACGGCGATGGGTGAGCGCGAGATGGCTTTGCGGGTTTTACGCTGGCCGCGTTCGATGCGCTTGGCGATGGCGACCTCGCCCTCACGCGTGAGCAGGGGGACGACGCCCATCTCGCGCAGGTACAGGCGCACGGGATCGTTCGTCTTGTCGAGCATGCCCGCCGACAGATCGAGACTCGCTTCGTCTTCGTCCAGAGCCTCTTCGTCTTCGTGCGAGCCGGCGGCGGAGGACTGCGCGGCCTGTTCGATGAGGCGTTCGTCGGAATCCGCGACGATGATGTTCGCGCCGTCCAACTTTTGCAGCACGTCCTCGATGTCGTCGGGCGAGACGACGTTGTCGGGCAGCGCGCGGTTGAGTTCGTCGAACGTCAGATACTTCTTGTCCGCGCCCAACTCCAACAGACGTTGCACCACGTCGTCCTGATCTTTCTCTTCCATGCTCACCATAACTTTGGGTTTCGGACTCGCAATTTTTGACCCGCCGCCCGCGCTCTCGCATGCAAGAACGACGGACGCGACCGGGAACTGATCAAAAATTTAAAATCAAAAATACCCCCGCGCCGCCGTCAATTGCGAGGAAGCAGCGCGCTCCGACGCCTCGTCCAGTTCAGGTTCTCCATCACGAGCGCGTCTCGTCGTTCGTTGTCGCCCGCGCGCTCGGCCGCCGTGATCTCTATCGCCAAATCTTTCAGCCGCCGCTCGACGCGCATCAGCCTGAGCGTGAGCAGGCAACTTTCGGCTTCCGCCACCACCTCATCCGCCGCCTCGCCCTCGACGCGCTCGACAGGTTCGCTCATCAGCAGGAGCGGCACGAGGTCGGAGGCTACGGCATCGCCTTCCGTGCGCTGGCCGAGCGTGTCGAAACTGACTTCCGCGCCCGCCGCTTCGATCTCGGCGAGCGCGCGGAAAACGCCGGCCGTTGGCAAATCCTCGTAGTCGTCCGCCTCGATGCGCGGCAAAAGTATGCGCCGCAGTTCCGGGTCGTGCACGAGCAGTTCGAGCAGGCGTTGTTCGGCGACGGTGAGCGGCGCGCTCTCGGCGCGAACCACCCTATCCTGCAACGCGGCGGACGAGTCCGCGCCGCCCGCCGTCTGACCCTTCGCCACCGTCTGCCAGAGTTCGCGCCTGAGCGCGGGTTCTTCGACGCGCAACGCGTCCATCGTCATGTCGAAGTATTCGCGCTTCTGAATTTTGTTGCGCACAGCGCGAATGAACGGGAGCACCTCTTCGACGGCCTCGGCCTTGTCGGCCGGGCGACGAAGGTTGCGATCCCGCATCGCTTGATCGAGCACGAATTGTATGTGGGGGAGCGCCGCGCCGCGCCGCTCGTTGTAGGCCTCGACGCCCGACGCCTTGATGAACTCGTCCGGGTCGGTGCCCTCCGGCAGCACCAGCACCTTGATGTCAAAGTCTTCCGCGAGGAGAGTTTCGATAGCGCGCTTGGCAGCCGCGACGCCAGCCCTGTCACCATCATAATTGACCACGACGCGACGCGCAAACCGCCCCAGGAGCTTCGCCTGTTCCGGCGTCAACGCAGTGCCCAGACTCGCCACCGCGTTCCTCACGCCGAACTGGTAAGGGATGATCAGATCGAGATAACCCTCGACCAGAATCGCAAACTTCTTGCGCCTGATCTCGTCGCGCGTCTGGTGCAATCCGTAGAGGTGACGCCCCTTCGTGTAGGCCGCCGTCTCCGGCGAGTTGAGATACTTCGGCTCGCCCGCGCCCAGCACGCGCCCGCCGAAGGCGACCGCCCGCCCCTGCGCATCCAAGACGGGGAAGATCACGCGCCCGCGAAAGCGATCATAAAATCCGCCCGCATCTTTTTTGACGACGAGGCCGCTCCGCTCGATCTGCGTAGCCGTTGCCCCACGGCGTTTGAGGTACGCGCCGAGGCCGTCCCAACTGTCGGGCGCGTAGCCGAGCCGGAAAGTCTGGCGCGTCTCGTCGGTGATGCCGCGCCCTTCCATGTAATCGCGTGCCGCCCGCGCCTCGGCGTGGCCTTCCGTTAACTGCCCCTCCCACCATTCGAGCGCCCACGAGTTGAGTTCGACCACCTCGTCGGCTTCCTTCCGGCGCGATTCAAAACGCTTGTCGTCCTGCATCTCCGGCAGCGGCATGTTCACCTTTTCGGCCACGATCTTGATGGCTTCGGGAAACGACACGCGCTCGATCTCCATCACGAAATTGAAGACGCTGCCGCCCTTCTGGCAGCCGAAACAGTAGAAGATGTCCTTCGACGGGTTGACGGAAAAAGAGGGCGTCTTCTCCTGGTGAAACGGGCAGCACGCCATCCAGTTCGCGCCCTTCTTCTTCAGCGACACGTAATCCTGCACGACGCGCACGATGTCGGCCTGCCGTCTCAAATCGTCAATGAATACTTGCGGGAAGCGCATGCTGATTTACGGGTTCATTGCTTCAACTCGACGAGGGTCGCGCCCGCGCCGCCCTGGTCGGGCGGGGCGGCGGCGAAGGATTCGACGTGCGCGTGCGTGCGCAGGAAGTCGGCGATGGCGCGGCGCAGCGCGCCCGTGCCGTGGCCGTGGATGATGCGGACGCGCGCGAAGCCGTTTAAGAAAGCCTCGTCCAGAAACTTGTCTGCGGCATCGACGGCCTCGTCCGTGGTGCGCCCGATGAGGTTGAGTTCCGCCGCCGGTTGATCCTTCGAGCGGCTGAGGCGCACGTCGGCTGTGCGCGCTGCGGCGGCGGCCTTGCGTTCGAGCTGCGAGCCGCCGTCCGCGGCGC
>DATCWB010000017.1:0-3176 GCA_036566625.1 Pyrinomonadaceae bacterium | reverse complement strand
GGGCGATGTCCGCGATCCAACTGAGCCGCTCCCACACGTGCTTCGCACCGTGGACGCACAGCGAGAGCAACAAATCCTCGGGCGCGAGCGCGTTAATCTGCGTCCCCTCGAAAGCCTCTGTGCGTGGATTTTCCCACAGGGCGTCCTCGCCGAGCGGCGACGAGAATAGCCGCGCGCTCACGCGCCAGTGAATTTCCACTATCGAACGATTCGCGTCGCGCGTGAACGGCAGATTGCATTGCGTGCGCAGCATGAAGGACTGCTGCACGCCGTTCAGAGGCGGGTACAGCGCGTAACCTTCGGCGACGAGCAATTTCATCACGCCCGGCACGTCGCGCCGGCGGACGAGAATGTCCAGATCGCAGAAGTGCCGGAGCGCGATGTTGCCGTAGGCTTTCGCCGCCAGCGCGGGGCCTTTATAGGGGATGGCGTCAATTTCGTGGGCGGTGAATATTTTCAGCAGGCGGCGTAGTTCCCCGCTCAGGTACATGTTCAAAGCGGAGATGCGGCGGAATCGCTCACGCAGTTTTTCATAGACGGCGGGGGGAATTTTTTCCGGCGCGCGCGCGTGCAGATTGGAATAGAGCAGCGGCATCAGGCCGTGTCTCTCTGCGAAGATCAGGACGAAATCCCAATCAAGCGCGAAGTCTAAGAGTTGACGAAGGCGCAGAGCGTGCGCCTCGTCCATGCGCGTCCGCGCACAGCACAGGAACAACTCGACTTCAGGCCGCACGCCAACTCTCAAAGGCGGCGCTGATGGGATGGGTATTGTTTGTATTGCCGACAAGTCAGTATAAGAGCGCGGGATGGTTTCAGTCGCAACGGCAACGCGCGTGCGCGCGCATCGAGCGTGTGTCGAGTTAAGAGGCTCGCAGCTATCCGACTTTGACGCCATAGCCGAGACCGTCGCCAACGGGCAGCACGACGGCGCGCAAGTTTTTATGATTCACGAAATGTTGATTGAAGCGGCGCAGCCCTTCGGTTGATTTCCGCTGGTCGGGCGAGCGAATTTTACCGGCCACCTGTCCGCCCCAGAGCAGGTTATCGGCGATGACGACGCCGCCCGTGCGCAGCAGCGGCAGAGAGAGTTCGAGATAGTCCTCGTACTCTTCTTTCAATGCGTCCAGATAGACGAGGTCGAACTCGTCTTCGAGCTTCGGGATCACTTCGAGAGCATATCCGCGCTCGACGCGCACGCGCTCAGACCAACCCGCCCGTCGAAAATATTCGCCCGCGCGTGTGATCATCTCGGCGTTCGGCTCAATCGTCACCACCTGCCCGTCCGCCCCCATCCCCCGCAGCAGGTGCAGGACTGCGTAACCGATAGCCATACCGATCTCCAACGCTTTTCGCGCGCCCGTGGCTCGCGCCGTAATCTCCAAAAACAGGGCTACCTCGCGGTCTGCAATCGGCACGCGGTTCGCCGCGGCGTAGTCCTCCATCTCGGCGAGCAGACCTTCGCTCGGCGGATGAAGCCCGTCGAGATACAGGGCCTGTTCGCGCTGTAGGATCGCGTCGAGACGTGCTTTCATAATCTGTTCACAGTCAGGCGCAAAAAACTTCGTTAGAGCATGCCAAGTCTAACGGTATTATTCCTTCGCGCGCAATCAGGCGCGCGGGCGACTCGAAACAGAACCGCGCACGTCGAGACGAAGACAACTTAAATTTTTGCGTGATGAAAGTCTGCGTGATGAAAGAATGACGGCGCGGGCGGCGGGTCTCTATCGCCGCGCCTCCTCAGTCCGCTCCGCGCTCTTTCTCAGGACGGGAGAGCCTATCGCGCGCCACACGTCGCGGGCGCGCAGGTGCGACGGGAGATCGCGCGCGCTGCTCAACACGAAGCCGAAACTCTGCTGCGCGCCGAGATTGCCGTGCGTCGCTTGCAGGAAGGCGAACACGTCGAGCGATGCGCTCCCGGTATAGTAGCCGTCGGCAAAATTCACGAGCACGTTAGCGCGATGCTGCACGCGCTCGCTTGCGCCTTCAAAGACGCGCCGCACCACGTCGGGGCGCGCGCTCTCAATCGTCGCCGCGAACCAATCTTCGTCCGCGATGAAATTCTCGGCGTCAGCTTTACCTTGCCGCCGTAAAGAGTCAACGATTGTCGCAAGCTCAAGCGGGTCGCCCTGCATCGCGCGGTATCGAAAGCGTTCGCCGCGCCGTTCCAGCGTCGCGCTTCCCCGTTCGTTGAGAACGTACACAATGCCGTCTTTTTCGTAAGCCGCGAGATCAACTCCGCCGACGCGCGAGACGACGGCCGCCAGACGCGTCTCGTTACTCTCTCGCGTCCACATCACGGCGCAGCCGACGAGACCGAACTGCGGCAGCACGACGCTGCGCTCATTCTTGATCTTGTCATCTAATTTGAAATCGGCGCGCCGCAGCGCGGACTTCAGCGAGACGCGTCGATAACCTTTGAAGTCGTTTCCGTGGTCGGAAAAGATCGTGACCTCGACGCGACCGCCGCCATCGCGCACGAGGTCTTTGATGGTCTCGTCTAGCCGGACGAGAAAACTTTTCAGCAGGCGTTCGCCGCCCAGATGCGCCAGCGAATCGCTCGCGCCCGTGTAGGCGAAGAAAACCGGCTCGCGCGATGCGCGAAACTTCTGCCGGAGGCGCACGATGTCCGTCAGTGATTCGAGGTATGTGCTGGCGGGAGGGGCGACGTAGCCCAGGCCGCTCTTAATGGCCGAAGGGTGGTAATCGAAGAGTTCGCGGAAAGTGCCTTTGATGAATCGTCCGCCGCGAAAACGGTCGAGAAGCCCGCCGCGCATTTTGTTCTTCGCCGTGTCGAAGTAATTGTCTTCGTAGCCGAGCGGTTCGCTCGCGCCCGCGGGTTTCAAAATCTCCCCGAGCGCGAGATTGGTGAGACTCGGGAACGGCGCGATCATCCGCGACGGCGCGCGGAAGAGTTTGAAACGCCCCTCGGCGCGCATCTCTTCAATCGTCGAGAAGGCGACGCCGTCCACGCAGATGATCAAGTGGCGGACGGCCGTTTCACTCGGTTCAGGGACGACCGATGCCCGCGCCGGAAGTTGCAGCCCGCCTAGTTGTGTCAGTAGAACGAAGTAAGTAAATTCACGAAACTTCGGCAAAAATCTTTTCATCAAGCCCCCTCGCAAACGCGCCCCGCGACCGATTGCACAGATATTCCGAGGGCTTCATTGCAAACAGCG
>DATCWB010000016.1:0-8023 GCA_036566625.1 Pyrinomonadaceae bacterium | reverse complement strand
GGGTGTCGGCGCGGCCGGAGGAGCGCGCAGCAGCGCGGCCACGGGAGCGCGTCGCGTCACGCGCTCGCTCGTCATCGAACTGCCCGCGGGCGTGGACATCGGCGAGAAGTGCAAGACCATCGCGCAGGCGTTGCGCGATAGCCCCGGCGACTGCGAAGTCTTTCTCGAACTCCACCTGCGCGAGGAAGGGTTCAGGGTGCGCGCGCAGCCTTCGCGTCTCATCCGCGTGTGTCAGGATCAACGGCTCGACGACGCGCTCGCCGCCGCCGGCGTGAGGGTGAACTGGGTGGAGATGAATTCGGCCACTTGAAATCCGCGCCCCTGTTCGCGTGCGCGGTAGTTCGCTGTAGAGGGAATGGAATGAAGAAATTTTTAATCGGCATGGCGCTCGGGATCGCCGTCGCCACGTTGGCTCTGCTCTCAGTTAAGGCGATAGGCGCGAACTCGAAGGCGAGCGCGAATAACGTCGAAAGGGGAAAGGCAAAATCGGTGTACGACTTCACGCTTAAAAATTCAAACGGCAAGGACGTGAAACTCGAAGAGTTTCGCGGCCGGGTCGTGATGCTCGTCAACGTGGCGAGCAAGTGCGGCTACACGCCGCAGTACGATGGGCTGCAAAAGATTTACGAGCGTTACAAAGATCAGGGCTTTACCGTCCTCGGCTTCCCGGCCAATAACTTCGGCGCGCAGGAGCCGGGAACGAACGAGGAGATACAGGAGTTCTGCCGGATCAATTACGGCGTGACGTTCCCCATCTTCTCGAAAATCTCGGTCAAGGGCGACGACAAGCACCCGCTCTACAAGTACCTGACGGAGCGCGAGACCAACCCGGAATTCGCGGGCGAGATCAAGTGGAACTTCAACAAGTTTCTCGTCGGCCGCGACGGTCGCGTCGTCGCACGCTTCGATTCCGGCGACAAGCCGGAGGACGCGAAAGTCACGCAGGCCATCGAGCAGGCGCTCAAGTAATCGACTAAGCACGCAGCGTGCGAAGCCGGCGGACGACCACCCTCAAAATGGAGAGTGGTCGTCCGCGCGCGTTTTCAACAGCAGTGTGGGCGGAGACTCGTTTCACGCCGCCGGGGTAAACCCCGGCACGATGTCGAACCGCGCCGCCAGTTCGCCGAGCTTCGACCCCGCAACCGGGCTGAACGGGACGATCACCGACTCGCGCGCACGCGCGTCGCGAATCCCTGCGAGCACGCCGTCGCGCTCGTTCCGCGCCTCGCCTTTGACGTAACACTGCGTCGTAAACTTGTCTCGTCCCTTCAGCTTAACGGCGAAGTGGATGTGCGGCGTGCGGCCGGGGTAGGCCACGGGCTTGATGGTGCGGAAACGATATTCTCCTGTCGAGCCGGTTTCAAAGCGGCCGAAGCCCTGAAAGTTAGCGTCCCGCCTGTCGCCGTTGTCGCTGCCGGAATGCAGGTACGCGCCGCGGCTATCCACCTGCCATATTTCCACCACGGCGTTCTTGACGGGCGCGCCGCGGCTGTCGAGAATGCGCCCGCCGAGGTGCGTAATGATGCCGACGGCAGGCGTGAGCGCGTCATTAATGACGACGAGGTCGTTGTCGGTGTCGAGCGGCAGCGGGTCGGGATAGAACGGCCCCTCGGTCTGTCGCGGCGTCTGTACGAGTTGGTCGGCGAAGACTCCGGGCTTGAGATAAAAGGCCGCCGCCGCGCCCACCGCCCCCACCGCGATGCCGCCGAGGAAACGTCTCCGCGTGTAAATGAGTTTGTTGTTATTCATAATTCATCACCTTTGAAGCGAGCGCACGCCTTCAGGTTGCGCGGCGGCAAGTGAGTGCGAACCCTACCGGCACGCGTCGAGCAAGACTTGACTCATCACGTCGTCACCGCCCGAAAAGTAAACCGGATTCGCCGCCGATTTAGTAAACTGGCAAAATAGAAATCGCTCACAGCATCACGTTGCGAGGCGGAGACTTATTTCATCCCAGAGGGAACTCAGCAGCACTCTGCCGAACTGACGATACGGCAATTGGTGAAAGGTGACAGCTATGGCACGAAACGAAGCCTATCGAGAAGCCGAACGGAAGATTGAAGAGGCGCGACAATCAGGGGCGAAGGAACTCGACCTCAACGATGCATGGGGAGATGACGAGAGGAGACTGACTGAACTGCCTGAGTCACTCGGTCAACTCACGCAGTTGCAGTCGCTGCGTCTCAGAGGTAATAACCTAACGGCGCTGCAGGAGTTGCTAGGACAACTTACGCAGTTGCAGTTGCTAGACCTCTCCAACAACCAACTGACGACACTGCCGGAGTGGATAGGCCGACTCACGCAGTTGCATTCGCTAGACCTCTCCCACAATCGACTCACATCTTTGCCGGAGTCGCTCGGTCAACTCACGCAGTTGCAGTCGCTAGAAGCCGCAAGCAACCAACTGACCATGCTGCCGAATTCATTCAGACGATTGCAAAGTCTGGAATATCTCTTACTAGGTAGTAATCCACTGAAACAACTACCCGAAGTACTGCGAACACTTGAGCGGCTGCAGGATTTGCGTGTGATGAAAACGGAGTTGAAGAGTCTCCCAGACTGGGTCGGCAGCATTAACTCACTAGAGAGACTGGACATTAATGCCAACCCGCTTACCGATTTGCCACAGTCACTGGAGAAATTGCCGCATTTGCGATCCCTATGGCTTGGAGGCGGGCTCGGTGGTATTCCTCTTGGAAGTTTGCCGGCAGTCATTCGTAGGGTCAAACGCCTCGATTATATTAATGCGAGCGATTGCGAGATCGCCGAGCTACCCGAGTGGCTCGGGGAACTCACCATATTGCGGGAAGCAGATTTCTCAAACAATCGTCTTAGGGATTTGCCCCCATCGCTAGCGCAACTTGAACATCTGGAGAGACTCAACCTCAGTAACAATCCCCTGAATCCCGAATTGGACGCAGCCTACAAAGATGGATTCGACGCCGTCAAACGCTACCTGCGGGCGAAGGCGGGGGCGGAGGTGGTGTTGAATGAGGCCAAGTTGATCCTGATCGGGGAGGGGGAGGTGGGGAAGAGTTGCCTGCTCGGAGCGTTGCGCGGCGATGAGTGGGAGGAGGGGCGGCCGACGACGCACGGGATCGAGATCAAGCCGGTGAAGGTGATCGATCCGGCGAGCGGGACGGAGATCACTTTGAACGGTTGGGACTTCGGCGGGCAGCGGGTCTATCGTCCGACGCACCAGTTGTTCTTCAGCGCGCCGGCAGTTTATCTGGTGGTGTGGAAGCCGCGCGAAGGGCCGCAGCAGGGTTTCGTCAAGGACTGGATCAAGCTGGTGAAGCACCGCGAGCCGGAAGCCAAGATTCTGGTCGTGGCGACGCACGGCGGCCCGAAGGAGCGTCAGCCCGACATTGACCGGCAGGAAATCTGGGACTTGTTCGGGAAAGAGATGGTGCTCGACTTCTTTCTCGTGGAGAGTAAGCCCGAAGAGCAGACCGAGGAGCGAAAGGGGATCGCCGAACTAAAGCAGGCGGTGGCTCGCGTGGCCGCCAGCCTGCCCGAAGTGGGGCGTGCTGTTCCGCGGCGTTGGGAGGATGCGCGGCAGGCGTTGAAGGCGGTCGGCGTGGCCTACATGCCTCTGGAAGAGGTGATGGAGCTTTGCCGTGGACACAAGATGGACGAGGACGAGGCGCGGGATTTCGTCCGCATCTCTCACCGGCTGGGGCATCTGATCCACTACGAGCACGACCCTTTGTTGCGCGACATCGTAGTCCTCAAGCCGGACTGGCTCTCCACGGCCATGAGCTTCGTGCTCGACGACAAGCAGACGCGCGAAGCCCACGGGCTGGTCGAATTCTCACGCCTCTCCCAGTTGTGGAACGACCCGGAGAGGCCGGAGGAATCGCGTTACGGTGCCAAACTGCATCCGCTCTTCCTGCGACTGATGGAACGGTTCGACCTCTCCTACAAAGTCGCCGTCCCTTCTGAGCCGGAGGACGCCATCGGGTTCTGGCAACGAGTCAGCAGCGTCTTCGGGGGAGCTAAGAATAAGACCGGAGAACTATTCGGGCTTCATTATACGAGCCTGATCGCGCAACTCGTGCCGGACATCCGCCCCGACCCGATTCCCGGCTGGTTCGCCCGCCCGGCGACGGGCGACGAAGAGCAGGCGCAAATCTGCCGGATCACGGAGACGAAGAGCGGGCAGTCGGCGGCAGCCGAGGGGCTGTTCTTTCTCCTGATCGTGCGCCTGCACAAATATTCACTCGGGCGCTTGAACTACGCCGAGAGCGTTCACTGGCAGCGCGGGCTGGTGCTGGAGGACGACTACGGGGCGCGGGCGCTCTTGGAGCACACAGTGACCGACGTTCGCATCACCGTGCGGTCTCCGTATCCTGAACGATTCCTGGCTGCGCTGACCTATGAGGTGAAATGGCTGGTGGAGAACTTCTGGGCGGGCTTGCGTTGCGACGTGATGGTGCCGTGTCTGAACCCTGCGCCGTGCAAGGGACTGTTCGAGGTGCGAAGCCTGATCGAGAACAAGAAGCGTAACCGGCCTGAACAACCCTGCCCCGTCTGCAACGAGTGGCAGAACATCGAACTGTTGCTTCACAACGCCCCGGCGGCGCGGCCGATTCCGTTGGAGGAATTGCTGGCGAATCACGCCGAGGTGATGGGGGTGTTGCGGGAAGTGCGACTACAATTGCGCGGGCAGCACGCCGAATCCATGGGGCGCTTCGACAGTTTGGACGCGAGCAGCAGGGAGACGGTGAGCAAGGTTGAAGCCGCGTACACCGGCCTCATGCGCACCCTGATCGATGAAGCCAAAGACGGCCCGCGTTTGTTCAGCTTCGAACCCGTCAGTCCCGGTTTCTTCGACCGTCCCGGGTGGCTCAGCGAGAAGTTCCGCCTCACCTTGTGGTGTGAACATTCACGTCTGCCGTTGCCTGCGCTCTACGGCGACAAACGCGGAGTCTATGAGTTGACTCTCCCGCGCGATTGGGTTGTGAAGGCGGCGCCATTCCTGAAACTCCTCGTCGGGACGCTGAGCCTGGTAGTGCCCGTGGCAGCGTCGGCGACGAAGCTGATGCTGGACGAAACTTCTTATAAGGGCATTGAGGAGCAGTTGGAACTGAGCCAGAATAGCCTCGACTCGGTGCTCAAGGGCGGGGAACAGGCCGGGGGCTGGCTGGAGCGCAACGAAACGCCCGATCTGGAACGGGGCGAAGCGATCCGGGCGCAAGGCGCAATCTTGCGAGAACTCCACGCGTGGTTGAGGGAGAAGGATGCGAGCTTTGGCGGTTTGGTGCGAGTGCAAAACAAGCGGCAGGAGTTTCTGTGGGTGCATCCGCAGTTTGAGCGGGAGTATTAAATCGCGCAGCAGGGGGTCGGGGATGTGTGTTGGACAGGATATTTGAGGAGGAGGAGAAGAATGACTAGACATCGAATGGCGGCATTGGGCTTCCTGTGGATCATGCTGGGCGCGACGCTCACGGCAGCAGGCCAACAGGGGCGACCAGACCCGGCCGCGCTCATCGCGAGCCAGCGCGAGGCCATGCGACGGCTCGCCTTCATGGACGGCGTCTGGAGGGGCGCGGCGTGGACCGTCCTGCCTTCGGGCGAGAAACACGCCATCACGCAGACCGAGCGGATCGGGCCGTTCCTCGACGGGTCTGTGAAGATCATCGAGGGGCGCGGGTACGATGCGGATGGCAAGGTCTCGTTCAACGCCTTCGGCATCATCTCTTACAACCCGGCTACGCGCATCTATACCATGCGCTCTTATGCGCAAGGCCAGGTCGGCGACTTCGTGCTCACGCCCTCGGCCGACGGCTATGTCTGGGAGATACCGGCCGGGCCGATGACGATCCGCTACACGGCGGTCGTCAAGGACGGCGCGTGGCGCGAGGTCGGCGACCGCATCACGCCGGGCAAAGAGCCGGTTCGCTTCTTCGAGATGAATCTCAAGCGTGTGGGCGACACCGACTGGCCTGCGGGCGGGGCTGTCCCTCCCAAGTAAGGATGGCCGGTAAACCCCGTCCGGCGCGCCGCGGCATGTTCGCGAGCCCGCGCCGGGCGGTGGCGCGAGCATCTCACCCCGCGACATCTCTCCGACTTAGACCTTCCTCTCACCTCGCCCCCTTCCCACGCGTTTAAACTACCCGTGCCGGTTATCCGGCTTCTCGCTTTTCAGACATTCTTTTCTTCTTGGCCTCGATGCATGGCGTGGGAGGGAGAGACGAGCGTGCGTCTTCCGGCCTGCGTCGTCACGGTCAGACCTGACCGCATTCGTCAGATTGACCACAAACTTTCATTATGACCTGCCGCAATGTGACCCCGTGCCAGCCCTCCGGTTTCCAATAATCGCAAAAACTCAATAAAATCACGCCTCTGAAGGCCCGGCCGCAGGTGGCACTCCGCTTGCCATTGTATTTCGCGGGCGCGCGACAAATTCGCTCGCACCGCTTGAATAAAGATTCCAGTCCCGCTTTTCTCTCCCCGACAATAATTCCACAGTTAAGGTTAATCGACGCGTGCACCAACCGCAGCCAGAGCAGTTGAACGTCAGCCCTTTGACGGAAAGTCACGGCGCGGAAGCGCTCTCTTTCCTCTCGGAGCGGCCGGTAGATAACGTGATCATGTCGGGCTTCATCCGCGACAACGGAGTGGTGAGTCCGCAGAACCGAGGCCGGTTCTACGGCTGCCGCAACGTCAAGGGTGCGCTCGAAGGCGTCGCCCTGATCGGCTACGGGATGTCTTTCGACGCGCGCTCCGAAGCCGTCACGGAATGTTTCGCGAGGCTTACGAGGCAGACGCCGGATTCGCACCTGTTGATGGGCGAGAGCGGGCAGGTGCGGCGTTTCTGGAATTACTACGCGCCGGAGGGCGGTGCGCCGCGCCAACTCCGCAACGTGTTCCTGTTTGAACAGCGTCTCCCCTTCGGCGGCTGTCAGGAGATAGAGGGTTTGCGCCCCGCGACGCCCGGCGATCTCGAAGAGGTGGCCGCGCTGCACTCCGAGATGATCAGCGGTGAGACCGGCAACGATCCGATGCGCGCCGACCGCGAAGGCTTTCTGCGCCGCTGCCTGCGGCGCATCGAGCAGCGGCGAACGTGGGCTTGGTTCGAGGGCGGACGCATCATCTACAAAGCCGATGTTATCGCGCAGACGCCGGAGGTCGCTTATGTCGAAGGCATCTGCGTACACCCGCAGGAGCGGCACAAGGGTTACGGGCGTCGCTGTCTGGCCGAGATGGGGCGGCAACTTTTGGGACAGGCGAACGCCATCTGCCTCTTCGCGGATGAACAAAACCAGAGGGCGCAGGATTTCTATTTAAGCGTCGGCTACGCCTGCGCCAGCCGCTACCAGATACTCTATTTTTAACGAGCAAGACCATGAGTTCGGACGCAACATTAATCATCCGGCAACGCTTCGCCGACCCTTACCGGAAAATCATCGTGGCGGTAGGCGCGGCCACGCTCATGCTCTGCGCCTACGAACTGCCGGTCGCGCGCCTCGACCTCGGCTTCCTCCTGCTGTGCCTCATCACGGTGGTTGTCAGTTCGCGCGTCTCCGTCCCGATCCCGCGCGTCAATGCCACCGTCACGGTCTCCGACACGTTCATCTTTCTGACGCTCCTGCTCTACGGCACGGAGGCGGCCGTCGTGCTGGCGGCGCTCGATGGCATCTGTTCCGGGGCGCGTGTCAGCAAGCAACCGCTCAGCATCCTGTGCAACTCGGGCGCGCTCGTCTGCACCACTTTCCTCGCGGGCATGCTCGCCGCTTCCGCCTTCGGACAGGTGACGGATTTCGAGCAGCACCCGACTTCCACGTTCGTCAGCTTCGTCTGCCTGCTCGCCCTCGCGCAATACGCGGCGCACACCGGCCTCGGCGCGGCTTACCTCGCGCTCAAAAGCGGCCAGCCGCTCTTTCGCACCTGGGCGAAGCATTACCTGTGGTCTTCCGTCACCTATTTCGTCGGCGCGCTGCTTGCGGGCGTGATCGTGAAGCTCACGCAGTCCATCAGTTTCTACTCGCTCATCTTCCCGCTCCCGGTCATCGCCATC
>DATCWB010000015.1:0-3656 GCA_036566625.1 Pyrinomonadaceae bacterium | reverse complement strand
CATACAGGAAGACGATCTCAAATCCCACATCTCAAATCTCAACTCTTAAATCTCATCTCTCATCTCTCATCTCTCATCTCTATTCTCAAATCTGAAATCTCAAATCTCATCTCAAATCTGAGATCGTCTCATGCTTTACCCTGAGCCTCTTTGAGTGCTCGCGTGTGTCACAGTGGGGAATAGTTCTCATCCTTGTTGATACTTTGTTTTTGGTTTACTCGGTCTCGGTTCGACGGGCGTCGCCGCCTTCATCTTTGATCCAGACCGTCTTGATGTTCACGAACTCGCGGATGCCGAAACCGGCTAACTCGCGCCCGTAGCCGGAACGCTTGACGCCGCCGAAGGGCATGCGCGGGTCGGAGGCCACCATCGCGTTGATGAAGACCGCGCCCGCCTCTATCTCGTCAACGAACCGGGCGCGCTCGGCCTCGTCGTTCGTCCACGCGCTCGCGCCCAGCCCGAACGTCGTGTCGTTCGCAATCTCTATCGCCTCGTCTATCGAACGCACGCGGAACAACAGCGCGACGGGGCCGAAAAACTCTTCGGCGTAGGCCGGAGAATTTTTCGGGATGTCCGAGAGCACGGTCGGCGCGTAGTAATTGCCAGCCCGCCGCAAGCGTTCGCCGCCGGTGCGGACGCGCGCGCCCGCCGCGACCGACTTTCTCACCTGTTCGTCCAGTTCTTCCAGGATGCTCGCGGTTGCGAGCGGGCCGATTTCCGTCGCCTCATTCGCCGGGTCGCCGACGTTCAACGCCGCCATCCCCGCAGCGAAGCGGCGCGCGAACTCTTCATACACGTCCGCGTGGACGATGAAGCGTTTGGCCGCGATGCACGACTGGCCGTTATTGATCGTGCGAGCCTTGATCGCGGTCTTGATGGCGGCCTCGAAATCCGCGCTCGGCATGACTATGAAAGGATCGCTGCCGCCGAGTTCGAGCACGGTCTTCTTGATCTGTTTACCGGCGCGGCTCGCCACCTCGCTCCCGGCGTGTTCGCTACCCGTGAGACTAACAGCGCGCACCCGCGCATCGTCAATCAACCTCCCGACCTGATCCGCGTTGACGAGCAGCGTTTGAAAGACGCCCTCGTTAAATCCGGCGCGCCGGAAAATCTCTTCTATCGCCAGCGCGCACTGCGGCACGTTTGAGGCGTGTTTGAGGAGGCCGACGTTTCCGGCCATCAGCGCGGGCGCGGCGAACCGGAAGACCTGCCAGAAGGGAAAGTTCCAGGGCATGACGGCGAGCAACGCGCCCAACGGTTCGTAGCGAATGAACGAACGGCTTGCGCCCGTCTCGACCTCCTCTTCGGCGAGAAATCTCGCGGCCTGCTCGGCGTAGTAACGACACACCAGCGCGCACTTCGCCGCCTCGTCGCGCGCCGCCTGCAAGGGCTTGCCCATCTCCGCCGTCATCAAGCGCGCGAAGCGGTCTCGTTCAGTTTCCAGAATCTCCGCCGCGCCGAGCATCTTCCCCGCGCGCTCATTGAAACTCGTGCGCCGGTGCTGCCGGTAAGCGTCGGCTGCGCGTTGTAGTTTGTCCTCAATTTGCGCTTCGGCGAGCGGCGCAAACTCGCGCATCTTCTCGCCGGTCGCCGGATTCACACTCGCGATTGCCATTGAACACTTCCCCCGTTTGTTGTCGAGCCGTGCGCTTATCATAACGCAACTCTGTGCGCTCGCGCTCATCATGTATAGTTTCCGTGTTCGGCAACACGGCGGCTCGGGGTCGTCACAAATCGCATGGGTTTTAGTCTTCTTCAAGGGGTCATCCTGTTCGCGTCGGCCTTCGTCGCGGGGATGATCAATTCCATCGCGGGCGGCGGCACGCTCCTCACTTTCCCGACCCTCATCTGGCTCGGACTCGACGCCAAAGAGGCAAACGCGACAAGCACGGTCGCGCTCTGGCCGGGACTCGTCGGCGGCCTGTTTGGCTTCCGGCGCGAACTGGAAAAGAGCCGCCCGCTGCTCGTCCGTCTCGGGATCACGAGCCTCGTCGGCGGCGCGGTCGGCGCGGGTCTTCTCATTTGGACGCCTTCGGAAACCTTCGCGCGCCTCGTCCCCTTCCTTATCTTCTTCGCCACGCTCCTCTTCATGGCGCAGGAACCGATCACGCGTTGGCTGCGTCTGGAGACTGCGCCGGGCGAACGGCAGAAGGGTTGGTGGGCGGGCGCGATCCTCTTCCAGTTCTGCGCCGCCGTCTATGGCGGCTATTTCGGCGCGGGCAACGGCATCCTCATGCTCTCCGCGCTCGGACTGCTCGGTATCTCGGACATCCACCGCGCCAACGGCCTCAAGAATTTTTTAGGATTGACTTTGAACAGCGCGGCCGTTGTGGCCTTCGCCGCCTCCGGCCTCGTGCGTTGGCCGCAAGCCTTCGTGATGGCGGCGGGCGCGATCATGGGCGGGTACTACGGCGCGGCGATAGCGCGCAGGCTCGGCCGCACGTTCGTCCGCCGCGCCGTCATTCTCATCGGACTCACCATCGGCTGCCTCATGCTCTGGCGCCTGTCGCGTTAGTCGCGCGTCCCCTTGCGCCGTCCCTCAGCCTCTATCCGGCGGGCATGAGTTATGATTGACTCCCCCCACGGTCTTCTGTATCCTGCCTCCCTCTATATTATGCGGCTGTGGGTTGTCCCGGCAGTCTGTAGCTCTGATTACAGCTCAACTGCATCAGCCTCCACCCCGCACCCTCGCGCTGCGCATTACCCGACAGCGCTCTACTTCCGCCAACCAAATGGAGTCCAGAAGATGAAAAGATTTCTCCTCTCTCTCTCTCTTACCCTGTCTCTTTTTGCGCTGATGTGCGCCCCCCTTCCTCTCACCCAGTTCAGCGGCACGCAAGCCGCCGCGCTAGGCGAAGAGAAACGTTACGTGCTCATTTATCACTCTCAAAGTTCCGTCCCCAAAAACGCAGAAAACAAAGTGGTGCAGATGGGCGGACAGGTAGTTAACCGTCTGGATGAAATCGGCGCGCTGGTCGCAACTTCGGCCAACCCCAACTTTGCAGCCGAAATTTCGAAAGCCGACGCGCAGATCTCCGACGTGGCCGAAGACCTCATCCTGCCGATGATCCCTTCCCCGGAAAGGATGGGCGTCGAGGCAATGGGAGATGGACCGGTTGAAGCGCCCGGCGACGACACGCAGACCGGCTCGGAACCCTTCTACAGATTTCAGTGGGACAAGAAACGCATGAGGGCTTCGAATCAAGGCTCATACGCGGTGCAGCAGGGACGCCCCGACGTGTTTGTCGCCGTGCTCGACACGGGCGCGGATATTTTGCCCATCCCGCACCAGGACATCAGGCCGAATCTCGATGTCGCCCGCAGCCGCTCGTTTGTCGGAAGTGTTCCGGCCGGAGGCGACCCTAATCCCGCTGCCTGGGACGACAAGAACGGGCACGGCTCGTGGTGTCTGAGCGCCGTCGGCGCGCCCATCAACGGCAGGGGCATGTCGGGGGTCGCTCCGAGAGTGAGACTCGTCGCCTTGAAAGTGCTGAACGATGCCGGCAACGGCAGCCTCGTCTGGCTCGCTCAGGCTCTGATCTACGCCGGCGTCAATAAATTTGATGTCGCCTCGATGAGTTTGGGAGCGTACCTGCAACATTCGAATCAAAATTCACAGGCCTTGATCAAACTCGTCTATCGCGCCGTCAACTTCG
>DATCWB010000014.1:0-3383 GCA_036566625.1 Pyrinomonadaceae bacterium | reverse complement strand
GAGCCGCTGATGCCGGGCGTTAGATTGCTTTCGTAGTTTGGTCAAACTTTTGTGAATCATGAATGAACAGAAGCGAAACAGCTATTTACGAAAGTTCGTCTCTAATGCGCGAGCGATTATCTCTCATCAGGTGGGCTTGCCTGTCGGCTGCATGAAAATGGATCGCCTGCTTAGATGGTTGGAGATTGAAGGCGAGAAATTAGATTTTCCGGTCTTCGGTGAATATTATAAGAATGTGCTGGAGATTCCGATTGCCTCGGAAAGGCTTGAGTGCAGCCGCGCGGCTTTGCGTCGCTATGATGCGCGTCTAGTGCCTATCAACCTTGAGTATCGGGAGCGAATCATTGATGCCTGCTTTGAAATAATTGAGCGATATGGTGCGCGCCACACGGATCAATCCTAAAAAGTTCTATCTGCCACGCGCGCAATCTAACAACGGCATGCATGGGAGCACGAATAGCGTGACTTTCATGCGCGAGACGCCCCAATTCAAAGGTTCGTCGCGGCGGGTGATGCCGGGCGTTCGGCGGCTAATCTAAGCACCGATGACAAAGATCGCTAGCATCATACTGGCTGTCTCGGCTCCTCTGGTCGTCGTGGCCTTCTGGCCGCTGTACTTCTCGCGCCCCTTCGCCGCGATAGACCCGTACACACACTTCCACGCGCTGACCGGCTCCCTGTGGTTCGTGCTCCTCATCGCGCAACCGCTCTCCATCCACTACCGCCGCCTCGCCCTGCACCGCGCGCTAGGGCGCTGCTCCTATGTCATCGCCCCGCTGTTCGTCCTTGCCGGCGTCCTGCTCTCACACCATCGCCTCGTCTCGATGAGCGACGAAACGTTCGCGGCGGAAGGGTACTCGCATTACCTGCCGTTTTACGCCTCCGTAGTTTTCTCCGCAGCCTACGCCCTCGGCCTCCACTACCGGCGCGTGCCGAAGGCGCACGGCCGCTTCATGCTCTTAACGGCCATGCCGTTGGTTGACCCGGTCATCGGTCGGGTTCTGTTCTTCTACTTCCCGCGCCTGCCCAGCCCGGGGCTGTACCATGCCCTGACCTTCGCCCTCGCGACGGCGGCCGCGGCGTTGCTCGTGTTCTCGTACCGGGCGCAACCGGCGGCCCGCCGTGCGCTCGTCAGGTACTTCTCTTTACTGGTTGCACTCGAACTTGGATGGTTTACCTTAGCCCTGACAACGCCCTGGCTTTACGTTGTAGCATGGTTCCGCAGCCTACCCCTGACGTGATCGAGGGATATAATTGCCCTGATGAGCAAACGTGCGGTTGTAGAGACGCTTGAAACCTCTTGTTGTATCGTCGGCGGTGGACCGGCCGGCGCGGTGCTCGCCCTGATACTCGCGCGGCATGGGATTCCCGTCGCCCTGCTCGAAGCGCACGAAGATTTCGAGCGCGACTTTCGCGGCGACACCATACACCCTTCCGTCCTCGAAATTCTCGACGAACTCGGCCTCGCGGGACGCCTCCACGAACTGCGCCATTCCAAGATTCACACGGCCGCTTTTATGACGCCCACGGGCGCGCTGACCCTCGCCGATTTCGGGAGACTCAACACGCGCTTCCCCTACATCATGATGCTCCCGCAGGCTCACTTCCTGGAATTCCTCACCGCCGAGGCGAAGCGATACCCGAATTTCCGACTGAGGATGGGCGCGCGCGTCGAAGAGTTGATCGAAGAGGACGGGGCAGTGCGTGGGGTGCGTTACGAGACGGACGCGGGCGTGCATGAGGTGCGCGCGCAACTGACCGTGGGGGCGGATGGGCGTAGTTCGCGCATGCGGCATCTGGCGGGGATGGAAGCTGTGAAGACCTCGCCGCCGATGGACGTGCTCTGGTTTCGTCTGCCGCGCAAGGAGGACGAGCCGGAGGGCGTGCTGGCGCGCGTCGGCGGCGGCCACATCGCCGTCATGCTCGACCGTCTGGACGAATGGCAGATCGCTTACGTCATCCTCAAGGGCAGCTACCGGCAGGTGCGCGCGGCCGGGTTGGACGCGCTGCGCGCTTCGCTCCTCTCGGTCGCGCCCGAACTCGCGGATCGCGTCGCGCATTTAAAAGAGTGGAAGCAGGTGGCGATGCTCTCGGTCGAATCGAGCAGGCTTGAGAGATGGTATCAACCGGGGCTGCTGCTCATCGGCGACGCCGCGCACGTCATGTCTCCCGTCGGCGGCGTCGGCATCAACTACGCGATTCAGGATGCCGCCGTCGCCGCGAACCTTCTGGCCGCGCCGCTCGCCGGGGGAAGTGTCGAACTCCGACACCTGCGCGAAGTGCAACGCAAGCGTATGCTGCCCACGCGTTTCATTCAGGCTCTGCAATCGTTCGTGCAGCGACAGATCATCGCTAACGCACTGAGGACGGATCAACCGCTGCAAATACCGCGCGTCGCACGCCTCTTCCTGCGCACGCCGTTTCTCAGAGACTTGCCCGCGCGCCTCATCGCCTTTGGCCTTCGTCGCGTCCACGTCGAGCCGTCGCTACGCCGCCCCGCGCGTTGAGAGATCGACGGGTGGCCGGAAATGATTTCTCCTGTTGAGACGACGCGGAGGCGGGTCGAGCCTGCAAGAAGCAGCGGGACGCTATTTCACGATAACGGCAGCCGCAGTGTGAAAACCGCTCCGCCCGCGGGCGCGTTCGCGGCCGAGAGCGTGCCGCCGTGTTCGGTGACGACGCGATGCGCGAGGGCGAGGCCGATGCCGTGGCCTTTGGTCTTGGTGGTAAAGAAGGGGATGAAGATGCGTTGAAGCTCTGAGGGTGAGAGTCCCGTGCCGGTGTCCTCGATGGAGAGCGCGAGCCGTCCGCCGCCGTCGCCGTCCGCCTCGACAGTCCCGTGCGCGCTGACGCGACGCTCGGACTGCGATTCGTCAATCGCCTCGGCCGCATTGCGCAGCAGATTGAGCAACGCCTGACGGAGCATCAACTCGTCTGCGCGCACTTCGGGAAACACGCCGGAGACGGAGAACGAGATGCGCCGCTCGTCGTAGAGGGGTTGAAGCTCGGCGGCGCAGTCGGCGAGCAGTTCGGGGATGGAGACCTCGGAGAGTTGGAGCGGCTGCGGGCGCGCGAAGTTGAGAAAGGCCGTGACCATCTGCGAGAGGTTGCGAACTTCTTGCAGGAGCGCGGAGGCCGCGCCGCGCCCGCCGTCGTCGAGTTCGAGATTCTGTAAAAGCTGCGCGTAGCCGTGGAGCGTGGCGAGCGCGTTTTTGAATTCGTGCGCCAGCCCCGCCGACATCTCGCCGAGACTTTCCAGATTCCTTTTGAGCGCGACCGCCTCGCGCAACTGCGCCACCTCCGTAATGTCCGTGAGCAGGCAGAGCGCGCCGCGCGCCGCGCTGCCCCCGGCCGGTTGCGGGTCAACCGGGGCGACCGTTACG
>DATCWB010000013.1:0-12547 GCA_036566625.1 Pyrinomonadaceae bacterium | reverse complement strand
TACTTGTCGAAGAGGATGGGCAGATCGTCGGACGCGATGCCGACGCCCGTGTCTGCGACCGTGATACGCACGCCCGCGTCGCCCGCCGATTCAAGGCTCACCGCTACACACCCGCCTTTGGGCGTGAACTTCAAAGCGTTCGAGAGCAGGTTGACAAGGATGCGACGGAGTTTGGGGCGGTCGGCGCGCACGCTCGGCGGCAGGCCGGCCGGCGCGCTCTCCTGCGCGAGCGTGAGACCCTTTTCGCGCGCGAGTTGCGCGAAGGGTTCGCAGACTTCGTGGATGAGAGCACGGAGGTCTACGTCGGAGAGTTCGAGTTGGAGCGAGCCGGATTCGAGTTTGGCGGCGTCGAGCAGATCGTTGACGAGTTCGATCAGGTTCTGCGTGTTGCGCTCCATCATCCCCACCATGTTCTTCTGTTCGGGCGAGAGTTCGCCGAGGCGGCCGGAGGTGAAGAAACTGATGACGCCGCTAATGACCGTCAGGGGCGAGCGCAGGTCGTGCGTGGTCAGGGCGAGAAACTCTTCGCGCATCTCGGCCAGTTCGCGCAGGCGCGCGTTGGCCTCGTTGAGTTCGGCGTTTGAAGCGGTGAGTTGCCCGTTGAGGCGTTCGAGTTCTTCGCGCTTCTCTTCCAGCTCGCCGAGGATGCGGACGAAGTCGCGGTTCTGACGCGCGAGTTCTTCGACGGCGGATTCCGTGTCTTCCGCGTTGAAATCCTCGCGCAACGCGCCCACGCGTTCTTTGATCGTGGCGGCCTCGACGGGCGGCAGCCACTTGATGATCGTGACGCGCGTGCCCGCGCCCGTACCTGCGGACTCGATCTCGAACTCGTCCATCAGGCGGCGCGTCCCCGTCAGCCCGACGCCCAGCCCCGAAGTCGAACTGTACTGGCCTCGCATGATGGCGCGCAAACTCGCTTCGTCAATGCCGGGGCCATCGTCGCGGGCGGTGATCTGCAAGCCGGCCGCGCCCGCCCCGTCCTTGCGGAAAGCGACGGCGAGCGTGATCGCGCCGCTCTCGGCATACTCGTAGATGTTGCGCGTGAGTTCGGAGACGGCGGTCGTGATCTTGATCTGCGTGGTCGTGTCGAAACGCATCTGGCGCGCGAGGCGGCGCACGCGCTCGCGCACCTTCACGATGTCGGCCTCGCGCCGCACGTAGATGTCTCCGAGCCGGATGGTATCAATGCCTTCCATATAGGTTTCAGGTTTCAAATTTCAGGTTTCAAGTCTGAGGTTACGCGTTCTTCAACTTGAAAGTTCGGGTTCCGAGGTCTCTTGTTTTTTAACTCGAAACCTGAAACCTGAAACTCAGCGGGCGACGAGCACGGTCGCGTCATCGGTGTCGCGGCCATAGTCGCGCATCAGAATGCCTGCGAGCAGTTGCGGGCTGTGCTGCAACAGGCCGGGGTAATCGCTCATATCCCAGGACGCGCTGACGCCGTCCGACGCCAGGACGACAGACGCGCCTTCCGCCCACGCATACGACCAGACGCGCACCTTGTTCATCCGCGCGCCGAGCGTGCCGTTATTCGAGATGGGGCGCACGGGTTCGGGCGCGTTGAAGACGCGCACTTCGATGTTGCCGATGCCCGCATACTGAAACGACCCGCGCACCGCATCGAGAATGCACGCACCCATCACCGCGCCGCGCGTCGGGCGGAGCGCCGCGTGCGCCGCGCCGAATATTTCTTCCAGGCCCTCGCCCTGCCAGTCCGCGAGCACCGCGAGCGCGACCCGCGAAGCCTCGTGCGCCCCCTGCCCATGACCCAGCCCGTCAACTACGGCGAGCAACGTTTGCCCGGCGCGTCGGCGGACGAAGTAGGCGTCGCCGTTGCGGTCTTCCTTCGGGTGCGGGCGCGTCCACACGCCGATGCGCCGCGCGGTCGCCGCGTGTGTCTTGTCGGAGAGGCGCGCGGCCGTTACCCACTTGCGCAGGAGCAGCGCCGTGCCGTGCGTCGTCCGGCGCGAGAGCGCGGCGAGCCGCGCCGTGCTCTGCACCGTCGAGTAGACTTCAAACTCGTCCATCAGGCGGCGCACCGCGCCGAGTCCCGCGCCGAGCGAACCGCCGGTCGAGACGCCGTCGCGCACGACGCGGTCGAGGTCGTAGATGCCGGGGCCGCGATCCGTGTAGAAGAGTTCCAGCCCCGGCTCCGCGCCGAGCGTGTCGGTGAAATGAATCTGCCCGCCGCCCGCCGCGTAGCGCGCCGCGTTCGTCCCCACCTCCTGCACGACGATGTCGATCTCGGCCAACTCGCGCTCGGTGAAACCGATCTCGCCTGCGTAAGCGTGCACGGCGCGGCGCACCGCGCCCACCTGCGCCTCGTCCCTGACCTCCATTGACCTGATGCTTCGCATAAATTCCTGAAACAGTGACAAGTGACAGGTGACAAGTGACAAGTTAGAACAAAAGCCGTTAGTCGTGAATCACCAATTGTGAATAGAGAAAACCTGTCTTCGTCTAAATATCACGATTAACGATTTACTGTCTTCATCTCGTCACTTGTCACCTGTCACTTGTCACTGTTTTTTCATACCCAGCGCACGACCGTGACGCGCGTGCCGCGTTCGGCGGAGGATTCGATAGCAAATTCGTGTGCGAGGCGGCGCGAGCCGGGCAGCCCCTGCCCGAGTCCACGGCCGGTGGAGAAGCCGTCGCGCATGGCGGCTTCGATGTTCGGGATACCTGCGCCGGAGTCTTCGAAGATGAGCCGCAAGCCCGCGCGCCCGTCGGCGTGGCGCGCGGGTTGGGCGATCACCTGGCCGCGCCCGGCGTATTTGATGATGTTGCGCGCGAGTTCCGAGGCGACCGTGGCGAGGCGCGTCTGGTCGATCATGCGGAAGCCAAGCGCGACGGCCATCGCGCGCACCTCTCCGCGCGCGACGACGATGTCGTGCTCCGACTCAAGCGTGATGGCGCGGCTCTCCAAAAGAATGCCATTCCCCCTGAAATTCCGCGTCCTCTTCGTCGTTGTCCCCGGCGTCCGCGCCAAACTCGTCGCGCAGCAGTTTGATGCCTTCGTCAACGTTCAGGACGGTGTCCACGCCGCGCAACTCAAGCCCGAGTTCGACGAGCGTGATGGCGACCGCCGGCTGGATGCCGACGACCACCGTGCGCGCGTCCATGATGCGCGCCATGGCCGCGATGTCCGAGAGCATGCGCCCGATGAACGAATCAACCATCTCAAGCAGCGAGATGTCGATCAGGACGCCGCGCGCGCCCGTGCGTTCGAGTTCCGACAGAATCCGTTCCTGCAACCCGATCACGGTCTGGTCGTCCATGTCCACCTGCACGGGCACGACGAGGACGCGGCCAACTTTCAGAATCGGGATACGCTGCGAGCCATTCATGGGCATTACTCCGTAATGCGGTGACGAGTGACAGGTGACGAGTGACAAGTTAAAACAAAAACTTGCTTTTCTAACTCGTCACTCGTCACTTGTCACTCGTCACTGTCGTTTCGGTCTTTTGCGTAGAGGGATTCGTGCCGTTCGCGCGCAGGTGCGAGAGCGCGGCGGCGGAAACCACTTTGCGCCCGATCATTTCGAGCGCGAGCTTGATGCCGTCTGACATTTGCGCGCGGGTGGTGATCTCCGTGAGATCGATGCCGAGTTGCACCATCGTCTGCGCGATGGCGGGAGAGACGCCCGTCAGGATGCAGCGCGCGCCCATCAGGCGGGCGGCCGTGACGGTCTTGATCAAGTGGTTGGCGACGAGCGTGTCCATCGTGCGTACGCCCGTGATGTCGAGGATGGCGACGGTCGATCCGGTGTCAACGATGCGTTGCAGGAGGGCTTCGGTCATCATCTGGGCGCGGCGCGAATCGAGCGTGCCGATGATGGGGAGCGTCAGGATTTTGTCCCACACCTTGATGACCGGCGTGGACAACTCCAACATGTCTGCGCGCTGCTGGCGGATGATCTCCTCGCGCGAGCGGATGAAGTTTTCCACCATCACCAACCCCATCCGGTCAAGCAGGCGCGTGAAGTGATCCATCTCGCGCACGAGCGTCACGGTGTCGCCCTCGAAGTCTTCGGCGAGGATGGGGAGCACGACGTTGCGAAGGCTAAGGATATAGGTGGCGTTCTCCGAAGGCGTATAGCCTTTGACGGCGCGCTGGCGCGAAATCTCGTTGAGGAAGGCGCGCAGTTCGTCGAACGAAGGGTCGTCGAAGTCGCCTGCGTCGGCCTCCTGTAGCGCGCGAGCCAGCATTTCCACGATCTGCTGCGACTGGTGGCGCAACTCGTGCTTGGAGATCAATTCGTCGCGGAAGTCTTCCGATTCAAGACGCTCTTTGATCCAGATGTTGAGAATTTCGTCGCGGCGCGCCGAGAGCAGTTCCACGACGCGGCCTGAGATTTGAATCTTCGTTGAACTAGGCATCCCTATTCCTCTAAATGTGGCGCGCCCGGCACGGGGCAGCGCGCATTGATCGCAAAACTTCGCGTGAGATTAAACAAATTACCACCGTGCTATAGGGAGAGAACGGCATCGAACGTATTCTGGGGGCAAGCCTGTTTATCTTAGCATCGCGGGGGCGGGTAAAAGCAAATGCGGGCGCGAAAATAGAGGATGGCGGGCAGGGCAGCGGGCGGGGCGGGCGCGGGCGAAACGGATTTGCGGGGAAGAGGCCGCCGCACGCGTTTCTCTGCGGTAAAAGAGACGGCCGCCCGTCTCTTCGCCGCAAATCCGGCAATTATGGGGTTATGTTTCGACGCACTTAGTTCATCTTCTGCATCGTCACGGAGACGATGGGCGAGTCGCCGGCGGTGCGGCTGTACGAAACCCAGTAACCGGCCTTCGGGTATCGCACCAGCTTGTAGACCGAGCCGTCGGGGCGCGCTTCGATCTCCTCGCCCATGACGGCTTTGGGAGTTAGAGCTTTGTCGCCCGCGTTCATGTAGATGAGCGCGATGGCGGACACTTTTTTCGCGCCGTCGTACATCACCTGCACGCTCTCTTTATTCGAGACGACGTAGAAATCCTGCGCATCGCCTTTGTCGGTGGGCGGGCCGAGTTTCTTGCGCGCCTCGTCGGCGGTCATGCCGATGCGGACGCCTTTGTATTCCTGAAAGGGTGGTTGTTCGTCGGTCGCTGCGGCGGCCTTCGCGGCGGGCGCGCTGCTGGCGTTGTGCGCGGAGTCGCCCGCGGGCGTCGTTTGTCCGACGGCGGCGAACGCGTTCAGGCAGAGAAGACAGGCCGCGGCGAGCGACAGGCGAAACAGGTTGCGAGGAAGACGGCGCGTTGGATCGTGTGACATGGGCGGACTCCTTCCAAGGCAAGTGGCGACGGCCGGGGCGACCGCGCGTTAAAATCTTGAAGAGACCGTGCGGGATAAAGTCGGGACGGGCGCGGTGCGCGGGGCGTCCCTACACACGGCCGATTCAGGAGCAAACTTTTAGTGGCGAGAAGATATTACTGCCGGGGTGGCAAGTCAATAGTGAATTTACGGCGGCGACGCGCGGCGACTCGAAAACGCGCGGCGACGTTTTGAATTAGAGCGCCCGACGCCTTCGGCGCGCTCTACTCAAATCTGAATGCCGCGAAACTTCTCGACCTTCTTGGTCGAAGCCGGTTTGACGACGACGGCCTCGTCCTCTTCGCGGTGCTGCTGCTCGCTCTCCGAGTGCCAGCGCGCCCACTCGTCGGGGGCATCGAAAGTCTCGCCGCCATGCCGGGTGAGGCGTTCGCGCACGCGGCACATGACGGGCGTGTTGACGCCGACGCCGCTCAGGATGGCCTGCCCCTTCGTCAGAGCCGGAAGTTCGTTCAAGAGTTGTCGTCCCGCGCCTTCGACCGACTTCGCCACCGTGTCCTGATCAATCGGGTTGACGATGCGCATGATGACCTGCGTCATGCACTGCGAGAGCACGTCCTGATCGAGTTTGCCCGGCCGCTGCGTGATGAGGCCAATGCCGACGCCGAACTTGCGCCCCTCTGAAAGTATCTGCTTGAGGATGTTGGTAGAGACCACGGCTTGCCCGGCGGGCGCGAAGCGGTGCGCCTCTTCCAGCAGCGTGAAGACCGGATAGGGCAGGAAACTCTCGCTCGCCGTATCGGCCTCGCCGCGCACGGTCGCCATGCGCGCCTTGTTGACGCGGCGCAGGAGCGTGGCGACGACCACCTGCTGCTCGTGCTGTTCGATGTCCGAGAGTTGCAGGACGGTGCAGCGCCCCGGTCGGAAGAGTTCTTTGAGTTCGATGTGCTCGTGGTCGGAGAAGATCGAATCGTGCCGGTCGAAACGATTGTCGAGACGCCACAGCAGCGCATCAATCGAGCCGGCGTTGCCGCCCGAGCCGCCGCCGCGCGCGTCTTCGTCGCCATACTTCTCGGCCGTCACGAGGTCGCGCAGGTCGTGATAGCCCCACAGGCCGCGCGCGCCGCGCTCGCCCGCCGTCAGCTTCCGGTAAGCCTGCGAGAGATAGTGCAGCATCTTGTCGCTCGCACCTTCGGGCAACAGATACTTGATGTCGGCCTCGGTGAGCGACGAGAAGCGTACGCGCACGCGGTCGTGCGTGAAGATTTTTACTTCGGGCTGGTAGCCGTCGGGGGCCGCGCGGAAACGCGGGTCGCTTTCAATCGAACGCAACGTGTCGTACTCGCCGTGCGGATCGACGATCAGCACGGCCGCGCGGTTGTGCGGCATCATCAATTCTTCGACGAGCACGCCCGCCGTATAACTCTTACCCGCGCCCGTGGAGGCGAGGATGGCGAGGTGCGTCGAGACGACATCCTTGACCGAGAGCACGACGGGCACTTCGCCCGCGCTGCGCGTGAGGAGACTCCCGAGGTGCGCCGACCCCGTCTCGTTCACGCGCCGCGAACTGAGCACCCCGGCGAGCGTCTCCGAAGAAGCGAGGAAGACCGCGTCGCCCGCGTTGGGCGGGATGCGCGGGTTGACGAAATCGCCCATGCGCGGGTGAAAGTATCCGATGGTCTCGACCGTGATCTCGTACAACTCGCACCCTTCGGCGTCCAGCCCGATGAGCGCGGAGATGACGGCGGGCGGCGTCTCCGGGTCGGACAAAAACGCGTCGGGCAAATTACGCACGAGTTTGCGCGCGGTGATGTTCCCCAGAATCTGCCGCACGTCCGCGCCGTCGCGCGCGAGGTAATAGACGAACTCGCCGATGCGCGCGCGCCGGTTGTCCGCCGTGATGTAGAGAAACTCGTGCGGCCGCTCGCCCGGCCCCTTCACCGTGCCCGTGCGCGCGTCGGATATGTGATCTTGAGAACTCATCTGTGACTTCAACTATGACTCGCGATGCTGCGATTCCGGCTGGCCGCCGGGGGTCTTAAAAGAAACCGGCACGGGCGAGTATATCACGCGGGAAAAGTGCGGACAGGGAACGCGCGGCGGCTCGATTTCCGGCTTCCGCCGGTCTCACGCGGGGCGCGCGGCGGCGTCGGCCTGCTGAGTGCCTTCTCTGACCGCCATCTCCAGATCGGCCGCCACCATTTCACGGATCATCTCGCCGAACGTATACTCCGGCTCCCAACCCAGCGTCGCGCGCGCCTTCGTCGCGTCGCCCACGAGGAGGTCTACTTCCGCCGGGCGCAGGAATCGCTCGTCCACCCGCACGTACTGTTCGTAGTCCAACCCGACTTCTTCGAACGCCCGGCGGCAAAACTCCCTGACCGTGTGCGTCTCGCCCGTCGCCACCACGAAGTCGTCCGCTTTTTCCTGTTGCAGCATCAAGTACATCGCCCGCACGTAATCCTTCGAATGCCCCCAATCGCGCCGCGCATCCAGATTGCCGAGCCGCAACTCATGGGCCATCCCCAACTTGATGCGCGCCGCCGTCGAAGTGATCTTTCTGGTCACGAATTCATATCCCCGTCGCGGCCCTTCGTGGTTGAACAACAGGCCGCTCGCGCAGAACATGTCGTAGGCCTCGCGGTAGTTGCGCGTCAACTCGAAGCCCGCCACCTTCGAGATGCCGTAAGGACTTCGGGGATGAAAGGGCGTCGTCTCGCGCTGCGGCGTCTCGACCACCTTCCCGAACATCTCGGACGACCCGGCAAAGTAGAAACGGCACCCGGGGCGCAACTCCCTGAGCGCGGCCAACAGGTAATGCGTCCCGTTGATGTTGATGTTCATCGTCGAGAAGCCGTCCGAGAAACTCTCCGCCACGAAGGATTGCGCCGCCAGGTGGTAGCACTCCGTGAACTCCACGCGACTGACGACGTGAAACAGAGAGGGATAGCTCTCCAGTGAAGCCGGATGCAGGGTGATGCGGTCGAGCAGGTGCGAAATACGCGCAAAGCGGCGCGAGGGGTCTTCGAGCGCGACCCGGCGCACCAGGCCGTGTACCTCATAGCCCTGAGAGAGCAAATGCTCCGCCAGATAACTGCCGTCCTGCCCCGTGATCCCCGTGATTAACGCCTTCTTACTCAATGATTATTCTCCGAATAAAATTGTACGGGGCGGTCTGGACGCGACCCGTGTGTTGTGAACCTCAAGCGGGCGCGCATGCCCCTCGCCCATAAAATAATTCATCTCGCCGCTAAATTCATCCCACCGCCCGTCAGGGTCGAAAGCGGCCGAGCACGTCAACCACGTATTGTTGTTGTTCGAGCCGCAGTTCGGGGTAGATGGGCAAGGCCAGCGTTTCGCGCGCGGCGCGTTCCGCTTCGGGCAGCGCGCCCTCTTCGTAGCCGAGATGGCGGAAGCACTCCTGCCGGTGCAGCGGCACGGGGTAGTAAATTTTGACGCCGACGCCGTGCGTCCGCAAATGCTCGACGAGCGCGTCGCGGTGTTTGGGAACGCGCACGACGTACTGGTGAAAGATGTGGCGGACGTTATCGCGTATGAACGGCACGCGCAAGTCGAATTCGAGATGCGCGTTCGTCAGGAGCAGCGAATAAGTCTCGGCGCGTTCGCGCCGCGCCTGCGACCAACTGTCGAGGTGCGGGAGTTTGACGCGCAGGATGGCGGCCTGCAAGGCGTCGAGGCGGCTGTTGATGCCAACCTCGGTGTGCAGGTATTCGGTCGCGCCGCCGTGGACGCGCAAGCGGCGCAGGCGTTCGGCGAGCGCGTCGTCATCGGTCGTGAGCAGCCCGGCGTCGCCCGCCGCGCCGAGGTTCTTCGTCGGGTAGAAACTGAAACATCCGATCCGGCCGAGCGACCCGGCGCGCCGCCCCGCGTCCTCTGCGCCGATGGCCTGCGCCGCGTCTTCGATGACGGGCAACGCGTGGCGCGCGGCAACTTCCGAGAGCGCGTCCATCTCGGCGCACTGGCCGTAGAGGTGGACGGGCATGATGGCGCGCGTGCGTTTCGTAATGGCCGATTCGACGAGCGCGGGGTCGAGGTTGTAGGCGCGCGGTTCGATGTCAACGAAGACGGGCGTTGCGCCGGTGCGCGCAATCGCGCCGCCGGTGGCGAAGAAACTGAAGGGCGTCGTGATCACTTCGTCGCCCGCCCTGATGTCGAGCGCCATGAGCGCGAGCAGGAGCGCGTCCGAGCCGGAAGCGCAACCGACGGCGTGGCGCGTCTCCGAATAGCGCGCGAGTTCCGTTTCGAGCAGGCGCACCTCTTCGCCGAGCACGAACTGCTGCGAGTCGAGAATGCGATCCGTCGCGGCGCGCAACTCTTCGCGCAGGTGCGCGTGCTGCTGTTTCAAATCGAGCAGGGGAACCTGCATGCCGGGTGAAGGTGTCGTCATCGCAATCTATAACTCGATCAGTTTGCCGCCCTGATTGATCGATTCCTGCGCGGCTTCCAGGAGGCGCACGACGCGCAGGCCGGCCGCGCCGTCCGTGAGCGGCGCGCGGCGACGCGCGATGGCGTCGAGGAACTCGGCGGAGACGTGCGTCAGGGCTTCGGTCGAGTCGAGTTTGGGAACCCACACGTCGCCGGTGCGATAGCTGACGAGCGTCTGGTAAGCCGCCTCCTTGTCGCTGTCGGACTCGATCCGGTTCGTCGTCACGCCCTTATCGTAGACGCGCACCTTCTCGGTCGGTTCGATGTCGTCGTAGACGATCATCTTCCGGCTTCCGGCGATGAGCGTGCGGCGGATTTTGACGGGCGAGAGCCAGTTGAAATGAAAGTGTGCGATGAAAGAGTCGGCGAAGCGCAGCATCACGTAGGCGATGTTTTCGATCCCGGCTTCGATGTGGCAACTGCCCGTCGCCGTCAGGGCTACGGGAGAGCGCGCCACCAGGTAGTCCATGATGGAGAGGTCGTGCGGGGCTAAATCCCAGACCACGTTGATGTCGCGCTGGAAGAGGCCGAGGTTGATGCGCACCGAATCGAAGTAGAGCAATTCGCCGAGTTCGCCGCTCTCGACGATCTCTTTGATGCGGCGCACCGCGCCCGTGTAGACGAACGTGTGATCCACCATTAAGGTTAGCCCGCGCCCTTCGGCCAACTCGACCAACTCACGCGCCTCCCCGCTGTTCGTCGTGAAAGGTTTTTCGATGAGGACGTGTTTGCCGGCAAGGAGCGCGTCTTTGGCGAAACGGTAATGCGTGGAGACGGGCGTGGCGATGACGACCGCCGCGAGTTCGGGGTCGGCGAGCAGTCGGGCGTAGTCTGTGGCGGTGCGCGTGGCCGGGTAGCGGCGGCCGATGGCGTTCAGACGCCGCTCGTCCGTGTCGCAAATCCAGCGCAGTTGCGCGCGCTCGTTCTCCGCGAAGTTGCGGATGAGGTTCGGCCCCCAGTAGCCACAGCCGATGACGCCGATGGTGATCATAGAGAGTAGCCAGCAGCCAGTAGCCCGTCGTCAGTTGTTCGGGTTGACCCCGTTGACCGAGACCGACCGAGAGAGAGTTGATTCATGCGCAGTAGTTAAACACGCGCGGCCGACAACTGACTACCGGCGAAGGAGCGCACGGCCCCGGCGACGCGCTCGATCTGTTCAAGCGTCAACTCCGGGAACATCGGGAGCGAGAGGACGCGCGCGGCCTGGCGTTCGGCTTCGGGGAAGTCGCCCGCGCGGTGGCCGAGCGAGGCGTAAGCGGGTTGCAGGTGGACGGGCACGGGATAATGGATGCCGGTCTGGACGCCCGCCGCCGACAGGTGCTGTTGCAACGCGTCGCGCGCCTCGGCCTGGACGACGTAGAGATGATAGATGTGGCGCGCATAAGGCAACTCGCGTGGGAGCGTGAGCGCGCCCGCTCCGTCGTTGCCGCCCGCGGCCGACAGCAGTTCGTGGTAACCGGCGGCGTGCGCGCGGCGCAGATCGTTCCAGCCGTCGAGATATTTGAGTTTGACGTTCAAGACCGCGCCCTGAATGCCTTCGAGGCGGAAGTTGTAGCCGACGATGTCGTGCCGGTACTTTCGCTCCGAGCCGTGATCGCGCAAGAGGCGCACGCGGCGCGCCACTTCCGGGTCGTCGGTCACGACCGCGCCGCCCTCGCCATACGCGCCGAGGTTCTTGCCGGGATAGAAACTGAAACAGTTCGCGTGGCCGAGCGCGCCGACGCGGCGGCCTTTGTAGAGACTGCCATGCGCCTGCGCCGCGTCTTCGATGACCGACAGGCCGTGGCGCGCGGCGATCTCGAAAATCGGGTCGAGGTCGGCCGCCTGCCCGTAGAGGTGTACGGGGATGATGGCGCGCGTGCGCTCCGTAATCGCGGCCTCGATCTTCGCCGGGTCAATCGTGTAAGAGACGGGGTCAGCGTCTACGAAGACGGGGGTTGCGCCCGCGGTCGAGACGGCTTCGGCGGTAGCGAAGAACGTATTGGCCGGGACGATTACCTCTTGCCCCGCGCCCACGCCGCAGGCGGTGACGGCGAGTTGGATGGCCGCCGTGCCGCTCGACACGCCGACGCAAAACCGCGCGCCCAGGTATTCGGCGAACGCCGCCTCGAACGCCTCCACCTCGCGGCCGAGAATGAAGGCCGCGCTCTCCACGACACGCCCGATGGCCTCGTCAACTTCACGCTTGATGGCGCGATACTGCGCTTGCAGATCAACGAAAGGAATCATAAGACAGTGACAAGCGACGAGTGACGAGTGACGAGATTTAAAGACAAGCAGTTTTAACTTGTCATTAGTTACTTGTCACTCGTCACTTTTAAGATTCGCGCCGGGTTGCCCACGACCGTCGCGCCGGGGGGCACGTCGCGCGTGACGACCGCGCCCGCGCCCACGGTTGCGCGCGCGCCGATCTCGATGCCGCCGAGGACGACCGCGCCCGTGCCGATTGATGCGCCGCGGCGGACGATTGTGCTTTGGAGCGTCCAGTCGGCCTCGGTCTGCGGCGTGCCGTCGGGGCGCGTGGCGCGCGGGTAACGGTCGTTGATGAACTGCACGCCGTGGCCGACGAACACTTCGTCTTCGACGCGGACGCCCTCGCAGATGAACGTGTGGCTGGAAATTTTGCAGCGCGCGCCCACGCTCGCGCCCTTCTGGATTTCCACGAACGTGCCGATGCGCGTCTCGTCGCCGATCTCGCAGCCGTAGAGGTTGACGAAGTTGTAAATCCGCACGTCGCGCCCCAGCACAACGTCGTCGGCGATGATGCAGAACTCGCGCATAAAGTTCCAAATCTCAAGTCTCAAGTCCCAGGCCCCAAGTGGTTTGAGACCTGGGGCCTGGGAC
>DATCWB010000012.1:0-2445 GCA_036566625.1 Pyrinomonadaceae bacterium | reverse complement strand
AGACGCCTTCGCCCGAGATGGTGGCCGCCGCGCCCAAACAGGGCAGCCTGCGCCCGCCGGTCGCGCTCGCGTTGATCGCGGCGGTGTTCGTCGGCGTCGCCCTCATCGTCTTCTTCTCCGGCCGCACTTCGCTCCACCGCTTCGTGCCGCTCAAAAAATCGCCGGACGACCTGAAAGAACGCGCGCGCGAGATCACGAGGCGTGCGGGTTACACCGCCCCGCCGCTCGATTCGGCGCACGGGTTCTTCGCGGAATACGAATATCTGGACTACCTGAAGAAGCACGACGCCTCGCCGGATCGTTTGGAGAAACTGAAGACGGGGCAACCGGCCGCCATCACCTTCTGGTATCGTCAGAGTCCACACTATCTTGAGGCTTACGACTACTGGCAGATCGCTCCGCACGACCCGCCGAACGAACTCTCCGGCATGTTGCTCGTTAAGCTCGACACGTCCGGGCGTTTGACTTACTTCGAGGCCGCGCCACCGCAGGTGGAGGAGACAGGCGACGCGAACGCGAATGCGACTGCGAATGCAGGCGCGAATTCGCAGGCCACGCCCGACTGGTCGCCTCTTTTTCAAGAGGCGGGACTCGACATCGCAAACTTCCGACAGGCGCAGTCGCGCTGGACGCCGCCGCGTCACGCCGACGCGCGAGCGGCATGGGAGGGAACGTACCCCGGCCGGCCGGAACTCCCGCTCAAGATAGAGGCCGCCGCTTATCGCGGCCAGCCCGTCTATTTCGAGTTGATCGGTTCGTGGCAGAGGCCGAACCGGCAGACGCCTTTTGAGGCGAGCGCGGGGCAGAAAACGTTTGTCGGCCTCCTGCTCACCTTCTATTTCGGTGCGCTGCTGCTGGGCGCGCTGCTGGCGTGGAGAAATTTGCGTCTGGGGCGCGGCGACCGCCGGGGCGCGTTTCGCCTCGCGCTCTTCAGCTTCGCCGTGAGAATGATCCACTGGGTTTTCAACGCGCACCATGTGCCCACCGTCGGAGAAGTGATGGGTCAACTCGTCACCGCGTTACAGGCGGCGGTCTACTGGGCTTTCTTCATGGGCTTGATGTATCTCGCGCTCGAACCGTTTCTCAGGCGGCGTTGGCCGGAATGGATCATCTCCTGGAGCCGTCTGCTGGCCGGCGGCTTTCGCGATCCGCTCGTCGGGCGCGACGTGCTGATCGGGGCGGCGTTCGGCATCAGCATCTCCCTCGCCAACAGCGCACAGGTGCTCCTGCCGCGTCTGCCCGGCGGGCAACTGCCCTGGATCGTCCAGAATTCAAATCTTCTCTACGAATACGGGCTGCTCGGTCTGAGCGGCTTCATCCCTTTGCTGATGAATCAAACGGCGTCATCAATGATGTTCCCCTTCATCATCATCTCCGTCCTGCTTTTCTTCACCATGCTGCTCCGGCGGCGTTGGCTCGGGGTGGCGGCAAGCTGGCTGCTCTTCTTCACCGCCGTGAACTTGAACTTCAGCGATGCGACGCTGTTCAGCGTGCTGCTCGGAGCAATTTGGCCGAGCATCCTGCTCATCGTCCTCACGCGCTTCGGGCTGCTCGCCCTGATCTCGACGCATTTCTTCACACACATCCTGGCCTTTTACCCCGTGACCACGGAATTCTCCGCGTGGTACGCGACGAGCTTTCTCCTGCAACTGTTCGTGCTCGGCGTGGTACTGCTCTACGCCTATCACACGTCGCTGGCCGGGCAGCCGCTCTTTCGCGGGCGATTCCTCGAAGACTAACGCGCGCGCGCTCACGACCACTTGTGACATAGAAACTCCTCGCAGACGGTTCCGGGCACGCGAATGCCGCGTAGCCGTGCACGCCAATAAAGAGAACGCGCCGATACCGTCGGCGCGTTCTCTGGTCTCCCAACAACTGTTTGAGTTAAAGCCTGTGAGTCTAAGGCTAGGCGGCTTCCTCGTTTAATGGTTTGTCGAGCAGGCGTGCGAGCAGATTCTTCAACTGGTCGCGGTCTTCGAGATAAGTGATCCAATCATTTCCGCCCACGTTCACGTCCGTGCCTTCCAGGTCCGCACCGTACTTTTCCGCCATCACGACGAGCGGCGTGTGGCTGTCATATTTAGCGTGTTCGCGTATCCTGCGTGCGATTTGCAAGACTTCGTCCGCCGGCTTGTTAACCAGATCGATCAGCACGAGATCGGCCGGGAAGCCGCCGCCAACTCTATCGAGCGCATCTTCCTCATCCACCGCAAGCAACACGCGGTAGCCGTAATTTTGGAGATTGCGTCTGAGGTTGGGGCGCAGATCTCCGTCCTCTGCCACCAGAAAGATCGTGCCCCGAATGCCGTCTCGATTGTTCACTGTGTCAAAGCCCTCCATGTCATAACGCTACACAATGACACACCGAAACTTATTTCTCGGTACGGCAACGCGCGCAAGAATGAATTGAGTTGTGTGCGCTGGCGTACTGTGTGCAGTGGGAGA
>DATCWB010000011.1:0-6315 GCA_036566625.1 Pyrinomonadaceae bacterium | reverse complement strand
AGAGTTGGAAAGTCGCCCTTCACAGATCATTTCGTTTGAGAAAACTTGCGTCGCAGGGCGCGACGAGACAAAAGGCATTGCTCGCATTTCACGAAAAATTAGCTGACAGCTATGCCGCCCTGCTGCCCTACGATGTCACTCACGTCATCGTCACACAGAACCTATTACCGTATCTATGGCGTGGAGGGCATCTCGGCGGGCGGACGTTCGACGTGTTGATGACCGCGCTGCCGCTGTCAGAGTTGCATGAGAGATTGGACATCGCCTCTTCAAAGCACCCGGAGAGCAGAACCCTGGCCGACTTTCGTGCCGACGAGAGTCTGGTGAAGATGGAAACCGAAGCGTTACGGCGGGCACGCAGGATCATCACCCCTCATTCCCAGGTCGCCGGGCTTTACGGAGGCCGGGCGGTGAGCGTTGATTGGATAATGCCGCCGCCATCGTCACTGAGACCAACGGATGCGCGCCCGCGCAAGATCGTCTTTCCCACCTCGACAGTGGGTAGAAAGGGAGCTTACGAGTTGCGCGCTGCGATTCAGGGCTTGGACGTACAGTTAACGTTGGTCGGCGCACAATTGGAGGGGGAAGATTTCTGGCGAGGGTTATCAGTCGAGCACAGGCATCACGGTGAGGATTGGCTCGAAGGGGCGAGCGCCGTGGTGCTGCCCGCCTATGTCGAGCACCAGCCGCGAAGATTGCTTGAGGGAGTTGCATGCGGCATCCCCGTGATCGCCTCTACCGCCTGCGGGTTGGAGAGCATCGAAGGCGTGATTAACATTCCGCCGGGAGATGTCGAAGCCCTGCGACGCGAGATCGAGAAGTTGGTGTCTACCAGTTAAGATGAATCAAGACACGCCGCGCCGGGAACTGGCTTCTCGCATAGAAAGACTGATCGGCGCGAGAGTCGAATCATATCGCCGCGTCGAGGGCGGTTATACTGCCGCTCTACGTCTGCTGTGCAAAACGACCGATGCCAGCTTCTTCGCCAAAATCGGAACGACGCCGGGGACGAGCAAAAGTCTTAGTCGTGAGATACGCATCTACAATTCTTTAAGCGGCGACTTCATCCCGCGCCTTGTGGCGTCGGAAGATCAAGAGTCCGAACCCATCCTCTTGATAGAAGACCTCTCGCTGCAACATTGGCCGCCGCCCTGGGGCGAACGGCACGTCGAGTTGACGCTGGCGCAGATCAACGCGCTGCATCACACGCCGGCATCGTTGGAAACTTTTGCGCAGGTTCACGGGTTGCGTGACGCGAACTGGCGTGCGGTTGCTGCCGACCCCGCGCCGTTCCTCGCGCTCGGGATGGCGGACGCCAAGTGGCTTGAGGCCGCCCTCCCCATCCTGATGCAGTATGAAGAGAGATGTCCCACCGAGGGCGATAGCCTGTCGCATTTAGACCTGCGCAGCGACAACATCTGCATCACGGCAAACCGGGCAGTCTTCGTTGATTGGAATGTAGCCTGTTTGTCTAATCCCAGACTTGACTTGGGCTTCTGGCTGCCCAGTCTGGCTTATGAGGGCGGGCCTGAACCTGAAAAGATTTTACCTGATGCGCCGGAGGTGGCGGCATGGGTCAGCGGTTTCTTCGCTGCCCGCGCCGGCTTACCGGAAATAAGTGATGCCCCGAGAGTCCGCACGGTTCAGCGACGGCAACTGGAGACAGCCCTGCCCTGGGCAGCGCGGGCGTTAGACTTGCCTCCTTTGGAGAATAAAGGGCTGGTATGACGGCAACCCTTAACCCTGAAGTTCCAGATTCGTCAGACATGAACTTAGCAATCTTCGACATTGACGGTACGCTGACTCAAACAGACCGGGTAGATGAAGTCTGCTTCGTGCAGGCTTTGGCGGATGCGCACGCCATTACCGGGGTGAGCACGGACTGGGCTGCATACCCGCATACAACGGATTCCGCCATCACGCGCCATATTTTTCAGGAGAAGTTTACACGCGCACCCGAGGAAGCCGAGTTGTTAAAGTTTCAGATTCGTTTCGTGCAATTGTTGAATGAGCGCCGCGCCGCAGACCCCACGCTCTTTGCCGAAATTGATGGCGCGGCTGTTATGTTGCGGCGTCTGAATCAGGAGCCGGAATGGAGAGTCGCAATTGCTTCCGGCGGCTGGCGCGCGTCTGCCGCGTTAAAGCTGAAAGTCGCGGGTATTGAGGTTGATGATTATTCAGCCGCGTTTGCCGACGACGGTTTTTCGAGAGAGGAAATTTTGCAATCGGCACTGTCGAAAGCACAGGCGCGATACCGGCAGGAGCATTTCGCCCGTGTCGTCAGCATCGGCGACGGCGTGTGGGATGTTCGCACGGCGCGCAATCTCCGTCTCCCCTTCCTCGGTATCGGCAGCGGAGACGGAGAGGAGAAGCTGCGCCGCGCGGGGGCGACGCATGTGTTGAAAGATTTCGCCGATTACAGCCAGTTGATTCGATGCCTCGCGGATGCGGATGTCCCGAAAGCGGAAAGCATGGTGTAAGCGGATGCCGGACTCGATGCCTGACAGTTTATTAACAGAGGATACGAGCCGCACCAGCGGCTACGAGAGGACTTCGGGCGACTATAAAATCCGGCAGGTCATCGCCGCCTCCGCCGTGGGCACGATGATCGAGTGGTACGACTTCTATATTTTCGGTAGCCTCGCCGCGGTCATCTCCCCGCTCTTTTATCCGCCGGGCAATGATACCTTCGCCTACATCGCATATCTCGCCACGTTCGCCGTCGGCTTCGTCGTTCGTCCCTTCGGCGCGCTCTTCTTCGGACGCATTGGCGACATCGTGGGGCGGAAGTATGCCTTTCTCGTCACGCTGCTCATCATGGGCGGCGCAACCGCGGTCATCGGCTTTCTGCCGACCTACTCACAGATCGGCATCGCCGCGCCCGTCATCCTGCTGTTCATACGCGTCCTGCAAGGGCTGGCGCTCGGCGGCGAGTACGGCGGCGCGGCCGTTTATGTCGCCGAGCACGTGCCGGATCACAGGCGCGGTTTCTACACGAGTTTCATCCAGATCACGGCCACGCTCGGTCTCTTCGTTTCGCTGGCCGTCATCCTCATCGTGCAGAACATGATGAGCGCGGACGCGTTCGCCGGGCGCGCCGGCGCGTTCGCGGGCTGGCGCATCCCGTTCATCATCTCGATCTTTCTCGTCGGCGTCTCGCTCTACATTCGACTGAGGATGAAGGAGTCGCCCATTTTCCAGCACGTTAAAAGTGCGGGCATGACTTCGGCGAAACCGCTCAAAGAAGCTTTCACTAAATGGAGCAATTTGAAAATCGTGCTGATCTCTCTGTTCGGCGCGACTGCGGGGCAGGGCGTGGTCTGGTACACGGGGCAGTTTTACGCGCTTTTTTACCTGCAATCGATTCTCAACGTGGACGCCACTTCGGCCAACTATATCGTCGCCATCGCGTTGCTTTTGGGGATGCCCTTCTTCGTCGTCTTCGGCGCGCTCTCGGACAGGGTGGGTCGTAAGTGGATCATCATGGCGGGTTGCCTGCTGGCCGTCGTCACCTACATTCCCATCTATAAAGGGATGCAGGCGGTGGCCGGGTCAAACGTCGTGACGGCCGTATCGCAGCACCATCCCGTCACCGGCGCGATCAGCCTGACGCCCCGGACGAGGGACGCCGGCGGCAATTTACAGAACGCGCCGAAGGTGCTGACGTACACAAACTTCAGAAATCTCATCGGCAACCGGGCGGCGTTGGGGCTGATCTTGCTCGTCTTCATACAAGTTCTGTGGGTGACGATGGTTTACGGCCCGATTGCCGCATACCTGGTTGAGGCGTTCCCGGCCAGGATCAGGTACACGGCGTTGTCGCTGCCCTATCACATCGGCAACGGGGTCTTCGGCGGATTGTTGCCGCTGATCGGCCTGTCGGTCATCGCCAGCACGGGCAACATCTATGCCGGACTGTATTACCCGATGATCGTCGCCTCCATCACTTTTATCATCGGCTCGCTGATGTTGCGCGAGACGAAGAACGTGCTGATCTGGGATGAGGTGGCGACAGAGCCGAGGGCAGGCAGGCCGCCTGCGTAGCGACGGATGCGCGGGAGTTCGAGGCGCAGTGAAGAAGGCCGCCGGGAGAGGATAGACGCCGCGCCCGGAACATCAGGTTCGCGTGGCGAAGATTATTTACCGTCAGCATAAATAAAGAGGGACTAATATTAGCCCCTCTTTTATTCTCCAGGGCGGCAGCACAGAATTACATCACCGCCACCCTTAACAGTCGCTTTACCCTACGGCCGCCCGAACCGCGAGCGGTACTCCACGGAATTCAGGAACCCGTGGATCATCGTGCGGAAGTCGGAGGGGTTAGCGTTCAGATACCTGAGCCAGGCGTTGTAGCCTTCCTCCTCCGGGTCGCGTTTGAGATAGCCGAAGTACTGCATCGTCACGAAAGCCCCGTTGAACTCCTTCGCACGCGCCGCCGGGTGCTCGGCCACCGCGCGCACGACTTCGGCCTGTGTCTTCCTGCCGGAGCGCAGGTCTTCGACGAGCGTGTCCCTCGTCACCTCCCCGCCGAGCGTCAGACCGGCGGCTTGGAGCAGACGGTCAACGAAGCCCTCCGCCGAGACGCGGTCGCCGTAGAGCGCCTGAAACTCCGCGCGCTGCACCCACGCCGAGGCGAACGCGGCCTTGTTAGCAATCACTTCCTCGGCCGTCTGTCCCGAGACAGCCCGCAGATCGCGCCGGAACTCGTTGTACGTCGGGCTGCGTCCGAGGCTCACCCTGTAAAAGAGGAAGACATAGTAGCCCTTGAACTCGAACTCCTGCGAACGGAAGAAGGCCGACGAGACGTGGATGCGGTCGCACTCGGCCGAAGGGCTGGCGTTGTCTGTGTTGAAGACGTTCGGGCAGCGGTTGAGGACGCCGACCCAGGCTTGCAAGCCCTCCGGCTCCGGCTCGCGGCCGAGGAAGTCCAGGTAGTGCATCCTCACGAGGAACTGCGGGGTGTCTATCGGGTTCTGCGCCGGTTGCCCCCTGTCCTCGTTGTCGGTGATAACGACGCCGGAGTCGCTCTGCGCGCCGAGCGCGGCGCCGACCGGGTTGCTCAAAGTGACGTGGAAGAACTCGTCGATCTCGATGTTCGCATCGTCGATGATGGTTATGTTGATGGTCTGGGTGGCCTCGCCGGGGGCGAAGCGCAGTGTGCCCTCGGCGCGCACATAGTCGGAGCGTTCCCAGGCCGCGCCGTCGCAGGCGACGTGTGGCGGGCACATCTCCCTGGTGGCGAAATCGACGGTCGCCTCGCGCGAGAGATCGCCGAGGCGTGTCACGGTGACGGTGTCGCCATAGGGGCCGGACTCCCGAACCCGGAAGGAACTCTGGCTGAACTGGATCGTGCTCTCGGGAGCCGGGTAGTAGGGGGGGGGTTGCGCGGAGCGCCAGTCGGGGTCATAGTCGTCCGCGGGGTGCGTGGTCAGGCGTGCGGGTGCTCCGCCGTCAACGCTCATCAGGTAGATGTCGCGCTGCTGCGCGTCGCGGTAGCTGGTGAAGGCGATGCCTGAGCCGTCGGGAAGCCACACGGGCATCAGGTCTTGCGCGGGGTGGTCGGTCAGCGGTTCGGCCAGCCCGCCGGTCGCGCTGACCGAGTAGATTTCGTCGTTGCCGAGGTTGCCGACGAAGGCTAGGCGTTTGCCGTCGGGCGACCACGCGGGGCCGCTCGCCTGCGGCGGGTATGGGAAAGAGGTGAAGGGCGAGACGATGCTGGCGATCCGCGTCTTGCCGCTGCCATCTGCGTTCACGACGTAGAGGTGGTGCTGCGCCCCGGCCGCGTCTTCGGGGTTGAAGTAGCCCTCGCGGCCGACGTAGGCGATGCGCGTGCCGTCGGGCGACCACGCGGGGTCGGCGGCCTCGACCGTGCTGATGAAGGTCGCCGCCGCTTCGCCTTCGAGGTTGACCACGACGAGGCTCGACAACTCGCCCATGAAGCTGCTGACGTAAACCAGCTTCGTCCCGTCCGGCGACCAGGCCGGGTCGTAGACGATGCCGCCGATGGAACCCTCGCGCCCGTTGTTCGTCACCTGCCTGATGCCGCTGCCGTCGGCATTCATCACATAGATGTTGGAACGACCGGTCGTGTTTGTGGGGCCGGGGCGGTTGCTCGTGAAGGCGATGCGCGTGCCGTCGGGCGACCAGACGGGCGAGGCATCCACCGCCGGGTTGTTGGTGAGGTTTGTCTGACCGGAGCCGTCGCCGTTCATCACGTAGATTTCATAGTTGCCGTCGCGCAGGCTCGTGAAGAGAACGCGGTCGGAGGGGCGCGGAGCGGGCGTGGCGGCAGGCGAGGGCGAGGGGCAGGGCGTC
>DATCWB010000010.1:0-9632 GCA_036566625.1 Pyrinomonadaceae bacterium | reverse complement strand
CTTGAAACCCTGGTTTTGAAACTTGCCGTCCTCATTTCCGGTCGCGGGTCGAACATGGTTGCGCTCGCGGAATCAATCGAGCGCGGGCGCGTGCCCGGGGCGAGCATCGCGCTCGTCCTGAGCGATCACGCCGACGCGCAGGGCTTAGAGCGCGCCGCCGAACGCGGCATCGAGACGCTCGCCGTCGAACGCGCGGGACGCACGCGCGCCGAACACGAGCGCGAGATCATCCGTGCCCTCGAAGCGCGCGGAATCGAACTCGTCTGTCTCGCCGGTTTCATGCGGCTGCTCTCGCCCGCCTTTATCGAAGTTTTTCGCGGGCGCATATTGAACATCCACCCGAGCCTGCTGCCCGCCTTCCCCGGCCTCGACGCGCAACGCCAGGCCATCGAACACGGCGTCAAGGTGAGCGGCTGCACCGTCCATTTCGTTGACGAGACACTGGACGGCGGCCCCATCGTCAAGCAACGCGTCGTCCCTGTCCACGACGACGACACGCCGGAGACGCTCTCCGCGCGCATCCTCCTTGAAGAACATCAAGCCTACGCGGAAGCGGTCGCGCTCGTCGTCAGCGGCGATTATGAGATTGCTGGTCGGAGTGTGTTGCAGAGAAGGCGTTGAGTTAAGAGAAGGCGTTGAGTAGTTTCATAACGCCCGCGCGGCCTGCCGCTTCGGCCGCTCACCTCTTTCGACCGAGCGCGACGGCGCGCTGGAAGGCGGCGTAGACGGCTTTCGAAAGCACGGTGCGCAGGCCGCCCTTTTCCATCTGATAGATCGCTTCGGCCGAAGTGCCGCCGGGCGACGTGACCATGTTGCGGAGTTCCGCCGGGTGCTTGTGCGATTCCATCGCGAAGCGCACCGAGCCGAGCATCGTCTGCAAGACGAGTTCGCGCGCCACCTCGCGCGAGAAGCCCATGTGAACGCCCGCGTCCACGAGCGATTCCATGACGAGGAAGATGTACGTCGGGCCGGTCGCGCTCAAGGCCGTCGCCATGTCGATCTGCCTCTCCTCCTCGACGCGCATCTCGCGGCCGAGCGCGCCGAGCATCGCGCTCACCTGTCGCCGCCGCAGGTCGTCCACTTCGGCCGTCGCCGTCCACACGGTCATCCCCTCGCCCACCTGCGCGGGCGTGTTCGGCATCGCGCGCACGACCGCCGGGTGTGACAACTCGCCCGCTATCGTCCCGAGCGATGCGCCTGCCACGATGGACAGCACGAGGTCGCCGGGACTCGGCGCGCCTTTCAACTCGCGCAAGACGCCGTCCAACTTCTGCGGCTTGACGGCGAGGATGATGATTGAGCCTGAGACTATCGAACCCGCGTCGCCGTCGCCCGCCGCCTCGCGCAACACCGCCGCGCGGTTGCTTTCGACGACGCGGATGCCGTAACTCGCTTCGAGTTCGGCGCGACGCGCGGGGCGCGGATGGCTGCCGGAGACTTGCGCGGGCGCGACCAGTTGCCGGTTCAACAGCCCCGCGATCATGGACTCGGCCATCACGCCCACCCCGACGAACACGAGGCGCACGCCGCCCAGCGGATTCTCGCCATCTGTTCCCTTCAATTCACCGGCCGCCTGTGAGTTGGTCATGTCAGGGAAAGTAGCCCAAACTACCGGCAGACTCAAAGCCCGCACATCGTGCGTCGCCCAAAGTGGTCTCCGTCTATTTACGATTCACGCCGCACGATTTACGATTAAGAAATGACGATTGACGAACAACTCGCCTACCTGCGCAAAGGCGCGGCCGAGATCATCCGCGAAGAAGACCTGCGCGCCAAGCTGGAGTGGAGCGCGCGCACCGGCACGCCCCTGCGCGTCAAGTACGGCGCAGACCCCACCGCTCCCGACATACACATCGGCCATACGGTCGTCATCCGCAAGCTGCGCGCTTTTCAGGAACTCGGCCACACGGCCATTTTTCTCATCGGCGACTTCACCGGCCTCATCGGCGACCCTTCGGGCAAGAACACCACGCGCCCGCAACTCACGCGCGAGGAGATCGCCGCCAACGCCGAAACTTACAAAACGCAAATCTTCAAACTGCTCGACCCCGCGAAGACGGTCATTGATTTCAACTCGCGCTGGATGGACACGCTCGGCTCGGACGGCTTCGTGCGTCTCGCCGCGCGCACCACGGTCAAGCAGATTTTGGAGCGCGACGATTTCCAGAAGCGGCTCGCCGACGAACGCCCCATCGCGCTGCACGAACTTCTCTACCCGCTCGTGCAGGGCTTCGACTCCGTCACGCTCAAGGCCGATGTGGAACTCGGCGGCACGGATCAGAAGTTCAACATGCTCGTCGGCCGCAACCTCCAGCGCGAATACCGGCAAGAGCCGCAGGTCGTCATCACCATGCCGCTCCTTGAAGGCACGGACGGCGTCCAGAAGATGTCGAAGTCTTACGGCAATTACATCGGCATCAACGAACCGGCGCAGGAGATGTTCGGCAAGATCATGTCCATCTCCGACGCACTCATGTGGCGTTACTACGAACTGCTGACCGACCTCCACACGGACGAGATCGCCTCCTTGCGCGCCGCCACGGAAGCGGGCGAGCGCAACCCGCGCGACCTCAAAGTAGAACTCGCCAAACGCGTCATCACAGACTTTCATTCCGCGTCGGACGCCAGCGCGGCGGAAGAAGAGTTCAACCGCATCTTCAAGCGCAAGGAGATTCCCGACGAGATCGAAGAACGCACTGTAGCTGCGACTAACTGGGGGCTACGAGCATTACTTGTCGAGACCGGACTGGCTGCGTCGAACGCTGAGGCGAAGCGGCTGATTGAACAAGGCGGAGTGTCTATAGATGGACATCCTATAACTGTGGTTAATCACATAGAGCCAATAAAGTCCGGGATGACAGCTACTATCAAGGTCGGCAAGCGTCGGTTTTTGCGCGTGCGCGGAGTATGAAAGCTGAGATGACATATTCGGGCATCTTTGTTTTCCTCTCGTCACTCGTCACTCGTCACCCATCACTGTTTTAAAGATGTCAACAACCGCCGCCAACGAAGAAACGCTTGTCATCGAGACGCCCGAGCGCGTGCCGCTGCACTTCGCGCTGGCCTCAATCGGGAATCGGTTTCTGGCCTGCGCGGTTGACCACGGGTTGCAGTTGTTTGCGATGCTGTTCGTCGCGCTGGTGTTTTTCTGGACGGGTTATTGGGCGCAAGTGGGCGAGAGCGTGTCGCAGATGCCGAACTGGTTGCAGGCGGCCGTGATCATTTTGGTGTTTGTCCTGTGGGCGGGCTACTTCGCCATCTTCGAATGGATGTGGAACGGGCAGACGCCCGGCAAACGCATGTTACGCCTGCGCGTCATCCGCGAGGACGGCCGACCCGTCACCGTCTGGGAAGCGGCGGCGCGAAACCTTCTGCGCCTTTTCGACATGATGCCGTTTCCCTTTTACTCCGTCGGTCTGGTCTGCGTGTTTATGAGCGGGCGCGACCAGCGCGTGGGCGATTTCGTAGCGGGCACGGTCGTGGTGCGCGAGCGCGAGGCGCAGGCTCCGACGTTCGCCGAAGTGTTTGGCGCGCCGACGAGCGACATGGCCTTGCGCCGTTCGTTCAAGCCAGTCCTCTTCAAGGGCGACATGCACGCCCTCAGCGAGCGCGAGATCGAGGTGGTCGAGACGTTTCTCCGGCGGCGTTGGGAACTCGCGGACACCACGCGTCAATGGATGGCGTGGCGCGTGGCGACGCCGATTCTCTACACGCTCAAACCCGACTTCGACCGCGAGACTTTTACCTACGAAGGCTTCCTCGAAGAACTCCTCCACCGCTATCGCGCGGAACACCGCTTTACTAATTGAGCGTGACCACGTATCCGCCCAGATTGCCGCGCAGATCGAGGATCAGCGCGTTGCTCCCGGCGATTTGACCGTTCATGATCACCTCGGCCTGTTCCGGCACAAAGCTGAAGCTATCCAGCTTCCACGCGACCACGCCGCCGAACTTGTGGAAGCGATGTCGTTGCAAACGGTCGCTGTCTTCCGACTCGCGGATGTAGTCGTTGGCGTCGCTGCCCGGTTTGACCGCGCTCACGTAGCACTCGTTGCCGATGGCCTGCATCTGCCACCCGTACTCCACACTGACGGGGCGCGAAGTCGGTCGGGAAAAAGTGTGCGAGTCGTTGAGGTCGAGCAACGCCTGCGCGATGGCGCCGAAAGCCTGCCCGAGTGTGGTGGCCTGCTTGATCTTCTCTTCGGCCACTTTGAACCGGGCGTCCACGTCCATGCCGCGGAAGGTGGGGTCGTCATAATTTTTCTTGAGTTCGCCTTTGATCGCGTTGAGCATCGTTTGGGCGCGCTCGATGCGGTCGAAGGCTTGCGCGTAGAGCGGCTGCGGCGTGAGGCCGACGAGCAACAGGCCGAGCGCCGCAACGAAGATAAATCGGCGCGCGGACGCTAAGAATAGAGGGGACTTCCATTTCACAATTCTTTACGAGGGTTTACGCCTTACGGGAAAACTTTAGAGGTTCGGGTTGAGGAATCTCACGTCGGGGACAACGGCAAGGGGACAGTATTGCCACAGGCTCGACATATTTCGCAACGCTGCGCGCTGCGCTCCGGCGCGGCGGATTTCGCGCGCCCGCAAACGCCGCCCGGCAGAAGAGAGCGGGCAGCTTGAGGTCGCTCGTTTTCATCTAAATCTTACGGCGACAGAGCATGAGTCGGGCGCGTTTGACGCGAAGTTTGCGCGTCTGTTACTTTCATCTGTTTTGTACACAGGTCAATTTTCAACCAGCAAGAGGAAGTAGAAAAATAATGGCACAAGACGTTTTCATTTTAGGCGGCAAGCGCACGCCGATGACCGAGTACGTAGGCGCGTTGAAGGATGTCAAAGCGATTGACCTCGGCGCGGCGGCTGCGCGCGCCGCGCTCGACGCGACCGGCGTTGCGGCCGAAGAGATTGATCACACCATCATCGGCAACGCCTTGCAGACTTCGGGCGACGCCATCTACGGCGCGCGTCACGTCGCGTTGAAAGCGGGCGTGCCGGCAGACCGTCCCGCACTCACCGTCAATCGCCTGTGCGGCAGCGGCATCCAGTCAATCGTCTCCGGCGCGCACATGATCCTGCTCGGCGAGGCCAAAACCGCGCTCGTCGGCGGCATGGAATCAATGTCCATGGCTCCGCACGCCATCTACGGCGCGCGCTCCGGCTTCGGGCTTGGACAGGGCAAACTCGAAGACACCCTGATGGTCGCGCTCTTAGACACCTACTGCAATACGACGATGGCGGGCACGGCCGAAAACCTCGCGCGCCGCTACGAAATCTCGCGCGAGGAGCAGGACGCTTACGCGTTGCGCTCGCAAACCGAGGCGAAGCGCGCGCAGGATGCGGGGCTGTTCAGGGAAGAGATCACGGCCGTCGAAGTGAAGACGCGCAAGGGCGTCAAAGTGGTTGACACGGACGACCACCTGCGCCCCGACACGACGCTCGAAGTGCTGGCGAAACTGCCGACGGCCTTCAGCAAAGACGGCTTCGTCACGGCCGGTAACGCGTCCGGCATTGTTGACGGCGCGGCGGCTCTCGTCATCGCGGGCGAAGAGTTTGTGAAGTCGCGCGGGGTCGAGCCGCTCGGCCGCATCGTGGCGTGGGCTTACGCGGGCGTCGAGCCTGACGTGATGGGCATCGGCCCCGTACCCGCCGTGCGCAAGGCTCTGGAGAAGGCTGGGCTGAAACTGTCGGACATCGATCTGGTCGAAGTCAACGAAGCGTTCGCCGGTCAATACTTGGCCGTCGAGAAAGAACTCGGCCTCGACCGCGCGCGCACGAACGTCAACGGCGGCGCCATCGCGCTCGGCCACCCGCTCGGCGCGTCGGGCACGCGCCTCGTGCTCACGTCGCTGCTCGAACTCGGCCGCCGCGGTGGTCGCTATGCACTCTCCACCGCCTGCATCGGCGGCGGCCAGGGCATAGCGATCATTGTCGAGCGGCAAGGATAAAGAAATGTGCGTCGTCCGTGGTCAGTTGTTCAAGTCTGTCTTTAGCAACTCGCGTGATTGCCGCAAGGCTACTGACTACGGACGACGGACTGCTCATTCCATGCGAACGCCCCGGTTAGGCTCTCTCCTCAAAAAGCCTGCCGGGGCGTCCGACGTTTGCGCCAACAGTTTTCCCCCCTCTGGCGCAAATATCAATTCTCAGTTGTGGCGGGTCGGCGAGCATGTCCAGACTCTCCGCTGACCTGCACGTCCTATCTCAATCGTCGTGCCACGCGCCACAGTCCGCGGCACACACCGGAAACGACGCCAAATGCCGCGATTTCAGCGCACAATAAACTCTCCTGGAACTCGCGTCGGCACGGGCGAGCGGGATACTTGCTTCGCACCTTTTGCGCCCGACACGCGATGATCGTGGAGTAATACGCGCAAATACGTGTGTTTTATGGTAAGTGCGAACGAAGTAGCCGGTGCGAATAAAGTAGCGGCGTCGAGAGATGTTTAAGAGCCGGAAGGAGCGATTGGGAAAGTCCGCCTCGCTACGGCGTCGCGTGCCGTGCGGGGGGTTTTGGTTTAGAGTGACGCACTATTTTCACGCCTCGATGAACAATTCAAAGGCCGCCCGCGTAATAATTTCGCCGCCGCCGGGGGAGCAGTAGAATGGCGCAGTTTAGACTTGCCGCGACGTGCGAATTTGTAGTATTTAACATCCCGTTTATTTCGTTGTAAGACTCGCGCAAACGACCCGTCTTATGATATAAACTTGCTTTTCAAGCAACGCAGTCTTTTACTACCTACACAAGGTTTATCGCTAACATCTTCGGACGCGGAAGTCGCCCCCTTAAGGTCTGCCCTGCGTCTGAACTCAGCCCAACAATCGAAATTAGAAAAGGACGAACTATGTCAACAACATTCTTCCGCCGACCAGTCTGCGCGCTGGTGATTCTGATGCTCTGTCTGGCCTTCGGGGTCAATCCGGCAGCAGCTCAGTCCACGACGGACGGCGCCATCGGCGGCCTGATCAAAGACCCTAACGGCGCGGTCGTGCCGAATGCGACTGTTACCGTGCGTAACGAGGGAACCAACCGCGAGAGCACGGCAACTTCGGACGACGAAGGCCGCTTCCGCGTCGTGCAGTTGCAGCCCGGCAACTACACGGTCAGCGTCGCCGGGTCGGGTTTCGCCCCCTTCTCGCAGCAGAACGTCGTGGTCGAAGTCGGGCGCGTGACCTCGCTCGAAATCCCGCTCGCCATCACCGGCACGACGGAACAGGTCGAAGTGACGGCCGAAGCTCCGGTCATCAATACTACCCAGCAGGACTTCGCCAACAACATCAACCAGACCTCGATCAACGAGCTTCCGATCAACGGTCGGCGCGCGTCGAACTTCGTGTTGTTGACGCCGGGCGTCACGGCCGAGGGCGGTTTCGGTCTCAACAGTTTCCGCGGCGTCTCCGGCCTCCTGAACAACAGCACGCTCGACGGCGGCGACAACAACAACGCCTTCTACGGCGAAGAGCGCGGCCGCACGCGCATCAGCTATGTCGTCAGCCAGTCCGCGATCCGCGAGTTTCAGGTCAACACGTCCAACTACTCGGCGGAGTACGGGCGCGCCGCCGGTGCGGTCATCAACACCGTCACCAAGAGCGGCACGAACGACTTTCACGGCGACCTCTTCGAGTACTACCGCAATAACCGTTTCGGCGCGACCAACCCCTTCGTCAGCCGCCCGATCCTCGGCACGTCGCAGACCGAGCGCTTCAAGCCGACCGACATCCGCCACCAGTTCGGCGGCTCCGTCGGCGGCCCCATCGTTCGCGACAAGCTATTCTTCTTCTTCACCTACGACCAGCAGAAGCGCAACTTCCCCGGCGCGGCAACCTTGCAGAATCAGGCCTTCCTGAGCGACACCGCAGCGAACGCGGCGTGTAACACGGCAATCGGCGTTAACCGCAGATGTCTCAGGGAGCGCTCCGCGGCTAATGCCACCTTCCTGACGGACGCGAACATCAATCAGGCTACAGACTTTATCTCCAGCCTCCTCGGCGAGGTTCCGCGTTCGCAAGACCAGCGCATCATCTTCCCGAAGATTGACTGGGTGATTAACAGCAGCAACAATTTCACCGCGTCTTACAACCGCATGCGCTCGCAGTCGCCCGCCGGCATCCAGACGCAGCCGACGACTTTCAGCGGCGTCGCCAGCTTCGGCGACGACTTCGTCGAAGCCGACATCTTCAACGCGCGCCTGACCTCGACCATCTCGCCGACCATCCTCAACGAACTGCGCTTCCAGTGGGGCCGCGACAATTTGTTCGCCTTCTCGCAGGAGCCGTCGGCCGGCGAAGCGGCCATCCTCCCCACAGGTCTGTCCCGCCTGCCGAACGTCTCGCTCACGCCCAATAACAGCCTCAGCTTCGGCAAGCCGACGTTCCTTGAGCGCAACGCCAACCCCGACGAAAAGCGCTGGCAGTTCGCCGACACGATGACCATGTCACGCGGCCAGCACACGCTCAGGTTCGGCTTCGACTTCAACCACGTCAACGACCTGCTCGATAACCTCCTCAACGAAGGCGGCAGCTACAGCTACACCAACTTCAACGACTTCATCGTCGACTACCTCAACGTGCGGCAGAACGGCGCGCTGCGCGCGGCGGGCGTCCTGTGCGCCACGTCAGGGAGAATCGCGGGCAAGTGCTACAACACCACCGGCGGATTCACTCAGGGGTTCGGCCCGACGGCCTTCGAGTTCAGCACCAATGACTACAGCTTCTTCGTGCAGGACGACTTCCGCGCGACGCCGCGCCTGACCGTCAACCTCGGCCTGCGCTACGAGTACCAGCAGTTGCCCGAGCCGCAGATTCCGAACGCGCTCCCGAACCTCGCCGGACAGACCTTCGGCCCCCAGCAGACGAACCAGTTGCCGTCCGACAAGAACAACTTCGGGCCGCGCTTCGGCCTCGCCTACGATCTGACGGGCGACGGCAAAACGTCGATCCGCGGCGGCTACGGCATCTACTACGGGCGCATCATCAACTCGACGATCAGCAACGCCATCACCAACACGGGCGTCGCCGAGTCGCAGCGCACCTTCACCTTCAACGCGACGGACGCGGCAGGCCCTATCTTCCCGAACGTCGTCGCGGCGGCCCCGACCAGCATCGTAACGCCGAACATCGTCGCCTTCTCGCCGAACATGAAGAGTCCGCTCATCCATCAGGCGGACATCATTCTGGAGCGCGAGATCGGGCGCAACACCGCCGTCTCCATCTCCTACCTGTTCAGCCGCGGGCGCAATCTCCCGACCTTCGTGGACGAGAATCTGCCCACGCCGATTGAGGCGACTTACACGTTCAACGGAGGCGCGCTCGACGGGCAGACGCTGACCGTCCCGTTCTTCCGCCGATTGGCGACAGGCAACGGCAGACCCGACACACGCTTCGGCGCGATCACGCAGATTCGCAGCGACATCAGGTCTAAGTACGATGCGCTCGTGCTGCAATTCAATCGCCGCCTGACGAAGGGTCTCCAGTTCCAGACCCACTACACGTTCTCGCGTGCGGAGGATAACGGGCAGAACTCGCAGACCTTTACCTTCACGCAGGGCAGGCTCGACCCGTTCGGCGAGGAGCTTGACGGCGAAGGCCGTTCGAACAACGATGTCCCGCACCGCTTCGTGGCGAGCGCGGTC
>DATCWB010000009.1:0-8836 GCA_036566625.1 Pyrinomonadaceae bacterium | reverse complement strand
AGGACGTGGCTCACCAAAGAGAACGAGAAGCGTTACCTCAATAACCTTTTCATTGGACAGGAGCAACGCTGGCGCAATAGCCTTCGCCATAGGTTGCTGTCCGGATTCAAAAATAAACCTTCCCGCAGAAGTTTGGTCACTGGTTGGAAAGCCCGGTGGCGCGACAGGCTGATGGCGTGCCTCAAGCAGAGCAAGGCGAGAGAACGTAAGCGCGTTAAACGGTTCGAACAGCTGAAGGAGCGGCGCCACCGGAGAATCCTCGTTAGGACTATGCAGGATACAGCGGTCATCAGAGATACGATAGTTACTACGGGAGCGATAGTGTTAAGTCTTGTTTCCGTTTCGGTTATCTTCGACGTTATCCGTTACTTTATTGCTTACGAGATTCCCACCGACGCTTATCTGATCTGGAGCAAACTATATCTCCCCGAGCGGATAGGCATAAATGGCCTGCTCGTAGTGGTCATGATCTTATTGACTGCGTTTCTCAGTGTCACCAGATGGGTTAACACATATTGGAAAAGGGCTCTGGTGGCGATTTTCTGTGGCGGATTGACAGCATGCTATATCCACTCAAACTTCCAAATTCCGAAAAATGATAAGTATGCTAATAATGTCGTGGCATCTTTCGTAGATGCTCCTGAGGTTTCATTCGAGATTAAGGCCAAAGTGATTGCACTCGTCGCTCAATACGGAATTAGCGAGCGTCAACTCTTCATTGTTCGCGGCGAAAAAGGAAACGTTCTAAACGCTTACACTTCAGGGAAGGCAGCGGCGGCCAAGATCTTTTTTACAGAACGCCTACTGCGTGAGATGCGCCCCGAAGCAGTAGCATTCGCGGCCGCCCATGAGCTCGGCCACGCAAATGATTTTACCTATAAACCGGCCCAAAATCAGATCATTCTTCTGGCTCACACGGCTATCTGCTTACTGATGACCTGCATTATCTGGGCAGGACTGCAATTCGCCTTGCCGAGGTCATGGAAAACACCCTGTGCCCTGACGACCGGTATGCTGGCATGTCTTCTGCTACTTTATATCTACATGCTGATATTACCGGCTCTCAATAACAGGCTGTCATGGGATGCGGAAAGCTATGCCGATTTGTTCGCAGCTAGGTTAACGATCACAGATGAGGCATCGCGGCAGGCGGCATTAGAGGTATTCAATCAACTTTCAGCGGCGAGTCGGTTCGGTTATAAGTCGCCGTACATTATTCAATTAATGCTTAACGACCATCCTTCCTATGCCGAACGACAGCAACAGGTGCGTGACTTTCGCAGGATGAGCATAAGCGGAAAATAATAGCATGCAAGGATGTTGCTTAAGTCGCTTTTTCCTTAGTTTAGCCCATCTCCTGAATAGACATCGTCAGTAAATTAGTCACTATCCCAACTCAGGGTATTGACCGGACTGCTCTCCAGATTCTCCCGCGCATGGTCGTAGCGCATCACCGTCTTCGGGTCTTTATGCTTTGTGACCATCTGCACTTCGCGATACGTGTGCCCATCATTCAACAGCTTCGTCACTACCGTGCGGCGCAGGTCGTGAGGCGTGACATGCCCGATGCCGGTAAACTCCGCCCACCGTGCCACGATCTTCTGCACCATCCGCGTCGATAACGGACGGTCGAACTCCAACGTCCGGTAGTTGACTATCGGCTGAAAGAGATACGCCTCATCGCCTCCGCTGCGCAGCGTGCCCCTTCTTTCGCGGTCGAGTTTGAGATATTCGTCTATCGCCTCCTTGACATCCTTCGGCAGCGGCCACACCTCTTCTTTGCCACCCTTGATCTTGCAACGCAGCGTCCACCGCCCGTGGCTCCACTTAACCGACGAGACGCGTAACTGGCTCACCTCCGCCAAGCGCAAAGAGAGCCGGAGCATGACCAACAGGATGGCATAGTCGCGTGCGCCCTCCACCTTGCTCCGGTCAGGGCCGGAGAGCAGGTACCTGACCTCCTTGGCCGTCAGTGCCCTACCCTGCAGGTTGGTCGGTAGCTCCGGCGGCGTGACTAACTTCGTCGAGGCCGGGTTGAGTGTGATGACGCCGCCGGCTCTGAGGTATTCGAAGAACGAGCGGACGATGGCGAGTCTCGTCGCGACGGTGTTCGGTTTGCGCCGCTTGCTGGTTCGCAGATGGTCACGGTAGGCGATGACGTCGGACGGCGACACCTGAGACGGGTGGACGTGTCCGACGAAGGCGAAGAACTCACGGATCGCGCGGGTGTATGCCGAGCGCGTCTCTTCCGAGACCGACTTGTAGATGAAGGGTTGGGCCAGTTTGGGGTCGAAGCGGGAGGTTGATGGAGACAGTGCGGAACCGGACAGAGTGTTGACGACTTCGATTGCGGCCAGTGTGTCGCCCATCTACGTTTCCTCCCGACGCCGGTTCACGAGCGTGTTAGTGCGTGTTCGGGTCTTCAACGTTCAACCCTCCCGCGATCCCTGCGTTGTTCAGTTCCAGGTCGGCCGAGACGAGCGTGACAGGTGGTTGCCCCGCAGCAAGGTAAGCAGCATTCACTTCCAGCGCGGCTGCCAGTTGCACGGCGTCGTAGCCGCGCAGTGTATGCCGTTCCGCCAGCGCCTCAGCCTGAGCGACAAGTGCAGATGTGACTTCTATCACCTGATAATCGGAGACGAAGTCTGCGCGCACGTCAGCGAGAGCGGCGTCCGCATCCGCAGGCATTAAGTCGCCGTTCTTCCTGCGCCTGGAGATCGCGGCGACGAGTTCGACGAGCGTGATGCGCGCCACGTAGACCGGGTTCCCCGCCGCCGGGTCGGTCAGAGACTGAACCCACTGTGTGCCGGTCTCGGTTACGTAGCGCTTGGCGAGCGCGCTGCTGTCGAAGAAGTAAGCGACCATCCCGTGGGGTGCTAACCCCGCTCCTCGATGATGGTCTCGGACAGCGGCTTGCCTTTGATCTCGACCGGCGAGCGGCGCGCGCGTGCGCTTACATTCCGCGGGTGGGTCTCATCTAACAATCCGGCCTCGTGCAGTCTGGCCTGTGCCGCGTCGTCTGCTGCGGACGAAGTGGCATCGGGTAAGGCGTTGAGGAGGGCGCGCACTCGCTCGCGCTCTTCGGGCGACATCGCTCGCACGGCTTCCAATACCTCGCTGACGCTCACTTCAGGCCTCCTAAAGGGCAAAATCCGCAAATTCCGGGGAATTATAGCATAACCGCGACTTCCCGTTATTCACAAAACAGATATTACGTGAAATGCCCTGTGCCGAGGCAAAAAACGTATTTTAATTATCACCAATGCGAAATTAATGAGCGTGAAACTTAATGTGAAACGGGTCTCTCAGCATGAATTTCAAAGATAGCTTGGGACGAAACTCTATGACCCGAGTAAATATGATCGAGTTTATGACAGTAGGGATTTATAGTCGTGAATTCAGGAAGCACTCCTGAAATAGACAGATATTTAAGAAAGTTGCCTAAAATAAACATTGTTTCAGCTAAAGTGCTGTGTTATAAGCCTTCGGATGAAGATCACTGACCCTTTCAGCATATCTCCAAATCCCAACTCGTTGTTCATCACCCCAAACCTCAAAGCTGTGCTTTATCAAGCGCGCGGAACGATCAATCGTAGGCAGGGGCTTGTTGCTTTGTTGGCTGATGCTGGAATGGGAAAGAGTACGATCATGCGCTTTCTCTATAGTGAATTCGATGCTCGTGATGATGTTATGGCGACGTTTATTCCGACACCTCAGTTCCCTTCGCTCTTCGCCATGATGAAAAGTATCAGTGCGGATTTTGGAATTGAGCCGCGGCGAAGTCTTATTGAACAGACGGATCTGCTCCAGGAATTCTTGGCGGTTCAATACTCTGAGGGTCGTAATGTGGTTCTTTTCATAGACGAGGCACAGCTACTTACAAATTCTATTCTTGAGGGCATACGGGGGCTGCTGAATTTCGAGACAAATAATGCAAAGCTCATCCAAGTAGTGCTGGCCGGGCAGTTAGAACTCAAAAAACGCCTTGATGCCGAGCGAAATAAAGCAATCAAATCAAGGATTCATAGCTATGCCCTATTAAACCCCCTAACTGATCTTGAAATGCGACAGATGATCGAACATCGATGCAAAGTTGCGGAAATTGTGAGTCCTTTTACTACCGAGGCTTTAGATCGAATTTATGAAATAACGAAGGGCATACCTCGCCACGTTCTCAAGATATGTGACAAAGCATTCGATTATATGCATCTTAACGAAGCCGACAAGGTCACTATTGATTATATTGACCCGGCTGCAGAAGATGCAGCAGTTGAAATTGCCGCATGAGTAGATTCCTCACTAAAATCATTAACCAGCAACCTGGTGAAGGAAAGCAACAGCAATCTGAGGCTGTCCAAGATAGCCCCTCCACATTGGACAGGCCATCCACCGCGGACAGTCCAACCACAGAGGACAGGCTGTCCAAAACCCTACCGCTGGCCCGTCCAATGGACAGCCCGTCCATCGTGGACAGCCCTGCCGCAGAGGACAGGCCGTCCATAGAGGACAGCCCAGAAGCAGACTTCAAACACTCACTGCCCGAAAAAGCTGGCCGTTTAGATCTACCTCATAGATATACGGATCATGCTTGCTCACTGCTTTCTCCAGATGAGCAGGCAGTTTATTTACAACTCTACCGCCTATCTTGGGGTTGGGGAAAAGACACGTGTTTTATTAGTAATCCGCGGTTGAGTGAGCGAAGCAATGTTCCTGAAACTACTCTTCGACGTGTCGTTAAAAAGTTAGTTGCGAAAAAGCTCGCCGAAATTCTTGATAGAAAATTTGGAAGCCAAAGAGAACAGGGAATCGTCTACAGGATATCCAAACTGGACAGCCCAACCACAGCGGACAGCCCAGCCACAATGGACAGGCTGTCCGCTGTGGCACCCAATAAAGTAAATACACAAAAAGAAAACACACAAACACAGGCCGCACCTCCGACAAGAGTGCGTGTGGGTTCTAAATTCACTCTGGAAGAATGCAGAAGGTATGCCAAGCACCTGCAATCGACCGGGCAGGGAATTAACAATCCCGGAGGCTATGCCACCACTATTCATCGTACCGGCGAGGCGGACCTCTTGATTGAAAGTTTCCTGCATCCAGAGGCCGCCGGATCTACGTTTCCGAATCTCGACACCAGTCAATGCCCAGACTGTAACGGTACCGGGTTTTACTATCCGCAGGGAGTGGAAGGCGGCGTAGCCCGGTGTAAACACGAGCGACTCAGGAAAGGAACTGATAAGTAACTAACCTAGCACGAAAGAGGTCATGAATGTCTGCTGTGAATGAATCGGAAAACCTTCTAGACCATTTGACTGAGCGCGTTAATCCCAACGGCTGGCGTGTCATCAGCAATTCGATTCGGCAACCTAACGCCTGATGGCGATGAGTTCAAGACATTGATGCGAACTGTGCAGACGCAGCGCACACTCGTCAAGCGGCAGTTAGAAGAGACATGCCCCCCAGAGGCGGCATAGGGTAAGACAGAGGATTTTGTGCAAACGGGGCGTAAGCGGGGATAAAATACGCCCGAGGAGATTTTGTTATGGCTACGGTCACCATCGAAGTCCCGGATGAACTATCAGACTTAGTCGCGCAGGCGGGCGACCGCTTGCCCGAATTGCTAGCTCGTATTCTTAGAGAGCCTACGCTACCGACGCACGTCTACCGCTATGTCCTAGATTTCCTTGCCGCCCGACCAACGCCAGAAGAGGTAGCAAGCTTCGGTCCGACTCAGGAGATGATCGGCAGGCTGCAAACGCTCCTTGAACGAGAAGCGAGAGGTGAGACGACGCAGGCAGAGAAGGCCGAGCTTGACGAGTACGAAAAGCTGGAGCACCTGATAGTCATGATCAAAGCCGGTAGCCTCCGTCCTTGGGCATGAACGGTTTGCAAGGCGGTAACCCCGCAAAACTCGCCCACGCGCTCATCCAGCTTGCAAGCCAGGACGAGCCCCCGCTGCGTTGAGCCGCCGGCGCTGATGCCGTTCAGGCCGTCGAACAGAAGGCCAAAGACCTGCTCACCCAAGCCAACGCCTACCGCGAACTGTCCTCGTCGCTCGCGTACGACGACACGAGCGCCTAGTCCAGTCCCGAAATAATTTTTGCGACACTGCCACTTGGCATAGGCCTACCCTCTCAGTCGCCGTCCGGCGACGGCCGGGGCTTCACCTTCCGGCCAACGCCTGAGGGGAGATGCATGCTTCATAGCATCACCGCTTCGTTTTCAGGGTTGACGAAAGTTTTCGTTGACATGACGAAAGATTTCGTCAATAATCCGTCTCGTTCAGCGGATATGAGGTTCTCTATGCGAAAAAGAAAAGAGAAGAACGTGGCACGGCCTACCGATCTTGAGCTATCCATTCTGAGGGTGCTCTGGAAGAGGGGGCGCGGGAGTGTGCGCGAGATACTCCAGGACTATAACAGCGGGCGGGACGATGCGGCCGGCTATACGACCATCCTTAAGATGCTGCAAATAATGACGGAGAAGGGGCTGGTGGGGCGAGACGACTCAGTGCGGCCCCAGGTCTACTGGACCACCCAGTCGCAGGACCAGACCCAGCGCCAGCTTGTCAGTGACCTGCTGGAGAAGGCTTTTGAGGGTTCGGCGAGACAGTTGGTCATGCAGGCGCTGTCCGCGAAGGCCGCGTCGGAGGAGGAGTTGGCAGAGGTCGAGAGGCTCCTGGACAGGTTGGAGGGAGAAGAGGGGTGAGCGGAGTGTTTGACGTAGAGGTCTTCCAGATCCTGTACGGCCTCGCCCAGGGCTTGCTCCACTCCATCTGGCAGTGCGCGGCGGTCGCATTCCTACTGGCGGGTGCGCTCGCGCTTCTGCGCGGCAGCAGTTCGAACGTCCGGTACGTGGCCTCGTGCTGCGCAATGGCGTTGATGCTTCTGCTCCCGTCGGCGACCGTGTGGAAGTTCCTGAGCTCCACATCCGGCGCGCAGATGGTAGATGCGTCGGAGGTCGCGGGCGCGCCGGGCGAGTTCGTGGTTGAGCCCGAGCCGGGCGGGCGCTTATACGAAAAGTCTGTGACGGCGTCAGCCGGTTCCCCCCAACCCGCGTGGAATGAATCTCCCACGGAGGGGGCGGCCCGCCTCCTTCCCTGGCTGACGCTGGTCTGGCTCGCGGGCGTCATGCTGCTCTCCGCGCGCACGCTCGGGGGGCTTGTGCTCGCGCGGAGGATGAAGCTGCGCGGCGCGCGGCCGCTGTCCGGGCTCTGGCTGGAAAGGGCGTCTGAGATCGCGCGGAAGCTCTCCGTGAGCAGCCCCGTGAAGGTGCTTGAGTCGTCGCTGGTGAGCGTGCCTACAGCCGTCGGCTGGCTGCGGCCCGCCATCCTTCTCCCGGCGTCCGCGTTTACCGGGCTCACGCCGCAACAGTTGGAGGCCGTGCTGGCGCACGAGTTGGCCCACGTCAGGAGGAACGACTACCTGGTGAACGTGCTCCAGATCGGCGTCGAAACCCTTCTCTTCTATCACCCGGCGGTCTGGTGGGTGTCGCGGCGGATCAGGGCCGAGCGCGAGCACGTGTGCGACGACATGGCGGTCCGGGTGACGGGCGACGCGATGACTTACGCCCGCGCTCTGACGAGGATCGAGCGGCTGCGCACCGCCGCCCCGCGCCTCGCGTTGGGGGCCGACGGCGGGAGCCTGAGGTCCCGGGTTTCGCGGCTCGTGGAAGGGCCGCCGAGCCCGCGCCACCTCTCGCCCCTCCTCGTCGGACTCTTCCTGTTCGTCGGCACGCTCACGGCCGTAGTCTGCGCCCGCGCGGTAATCCCTAATAAACATGCTGTAAAGTCCCCGCCGCGGTCGCTGGCGGCGGACGCCGAAGCCGAGAAGAGTGCGGGCGATGCCGCAGGGTCCCGGGATACCGGTTCGACCCTTACGGCGGCCGGTGACAACACGGAGGGGGAAGACCCCGAGGTCCGGCGCGTCGCGGTCGAAGCGCTGGGCGGGCGAGACGGCGCGGTCGTGGTGATGGACCCGCGCACGGGGCGCGTCTACGCGGTCGTTAATCAGGAGTGGGCGCTCAGGCGCGGCTGGGTCCCGGCATCAACCATGAAACTCGTGACGGGCCTCGCGGGGGTCGGCGAGGGGCTGTTCGACCCCTTGGAGAAGATGCGCGTGCAAGGCAGGGGTGAGCGCCTCGACCTGACCGGCGCCCTGGCCCTCTCCGACAACGCGTACTTTAAGTCGGTCAACGGGCGTGTGGGGGCCGGACTAATCTTGGACTACGCGCGCCGCCTCGGGCTCGGGGAGCCGACCGGCATCAACCACGAAGGGGAGGCGGCTGGCCGTTTGCCTTCCGCCGAGACGGTGGCGAGCGTCGCTCACCTCGGGGTCGGCGAAGGTGTAGAGGTCACACCCGTACAGTTGGCGGTGCTGGTCTCGGCGTTGGGGAACGGCGGAAAGCTCGTCGTACCCAGAGTCCCGAGGGCGCCGCGAGACGCCGCCGGCGAAGCCCCGCCGCCGCGGCGCGAGATCGGAATCCCGGAGGGGGTGCGGAATCAGATCATCCCCGGAATGATCGCGGCGGTCGAGCGCGGCACGGCCAGCGGCATCGGAGACCCGACGCTGAAGATCGCAGGTAAGACCGGGACTTTGGCGGGCAGAGAAGGCAACATCGGACTCTTCGCGTCTTACGCCCCGGCCGACTCCCCCCGCCTGACCGTCGTCGTGTTGACGCAGGGGGATGGGGTGAAAGGGGCGACGGCGGCTAAGATCGCCGGGGCCATTTACAAAGCCCTGCGAGGGCGACTCGCGGGTTAAACCGTAGGACTTTCAGGTAACTCTTATCCTCCCCACTTCCATGTGTCATGGCGGCCCATGGGGACGCCGAG
>DATCWB010000008.1:0-26808 GCA_036566625.1 Pyrinomonadaceae bacterium | reverse complement strand
ACCTCAGCCTTCCGTGCAGACGCCGCCCGCGCAAGCGCCGCACGTGCAGCCCGCCGCCGGCGACCGCGTCGAGCCGATGACGCTCATGCGCAAGAAGATCGCCGAGCACATGATCATGTCGCAGAACACTTCGGCGCACGTCGCCACCGTGTATGAGATCGACATGACGCGCATCGCCAAACTGCGCGACCGCCACAAGGCCGAGTTCCTCCAGCGCACGGGCACGAAGCTGACCTACATGCCCTTCATCTTTCAGGCCATCACGAGTGCGCTGCGCAAGTTCCCCGTCTTCAACTCTCAAGTGAGTGGCGACCAGATCGTCTACAAGCAGGACATCAATCTCGGCATGGCCGTCGCGCTCGACTGGGGCTTGATCGTCCCCGTCATCAAGCGCGCCGACGACCTCTCCATCTCCGGCCTCGCACGCGCCGCCAACGACCTCGCCGACCGCGCGCGCAACAAGCAACTCAAGCCCGACGAAGTGGCGGGCGGCACGTTCACCATCACGAACCCCGGCGTCTTCGGCGGACTCTTCGGCACGCCCATCATCAACCAGCCGCAGGTCGCCATCCTCGGCATCGGCACGATTGAAAAGCGCGCGAAGGTACTGACCACGCCCGAAGGCGACGACTTCATCGCCATCCGCCACATGGCCTACTTCGCGCTCTCCTTCGACCACCGCATCATCGACGGCGCGGACGCCGAACGCTTCCTCGCCTACGTCAAAGAGTTGCTCGAAGCCGGGCAGTTCACGGTTTAAAACGCCGGGGGAAAGAGTAAGGGGTAAGAGGAAAAGGGAAGAATCGGGCGCGCGACGCTCGGCTTCTTCCCTTTTCCCTTTACTCCTTACTCTTTCCCCTTTCGCGCTCGCTTTGTTGCAATGGCATGGCGATCAAATTCTAAATTCGTACGGCGCAACGCAAACGAGCCTTTTTCTCATCTACGCCCTTGACTCCCCAAACGCGTTTGACGAGAATCGCAGGCGATTCAGGAAACCAAAATCAAAACCTCGCGTGGGTTTGGTCTAAAACGGTTCGTGGGCGCGCCCGACATCAAGCGTCCGGTGCGCCGCAGCTTGTGGCTGCGACGCCTTTTCTTTGTCGGGCTTTCCCTGCAAAGCGTCCCTCGATGCGCGAATCGTGCTCTTGATGAGAAGCAGCAACAGCGAGCTTAAATTTTATAACTCAGATAAGCAGGAGAGAGAAAAACAATGAGCGTGAACAAGTCGAATAGATTCCGGGTGTCAAGCGTCGCCCTCACCATCGTTCTGGCGTTGGCCTCCGCCGCCTTCGCACAGACGACCCAGACCACTCAGACGACCCAGACGAGCAGCAGCGCCGGCGCAAACTCGCGCACGGTCGCCAGCGGCCAGAAGATGACCGTCAAAGGCGTGGTCACCAGCCGCGACATTGACGCCAACACTTTCGTCGTCCAGGACATCAACGGCGTCAACACCACGGTGCGCCTGAGCGACCGCACGAGCGTCAAGTCGAAGGGCGGCTTCTTCGGCGGCGGCTCGACCTACGGCGCGTCGAACATCCTGCGCGGCCTCAACCTCGAAGTCGAAGGACGCGGCGACGCCTCCGGTTTCCTCGTCGCCGAGAAAGTCCGCTTCGGGAGCACGGACTTGAGAGTGGCACAGTCGATCCAGGCGCGCGTTGACCCGGTCGAGAATCGCGTCGGTCAGGTCGAACAGAATTCGGCGCGTCTCTCCGGCCAGTTGGATGAGTTGGCAGCAGTCGCGAACGCGGCGGGCGGCGGCGCGAAGGCGGCACAGGAAACGGCGGACGCCGCCGTCTCCGGCGTCAACATGACCAACGAACGCATCAGCGCGCTCGACGATTACGTGGCGCAGCAGACCGTCAACGTCAACTTCCGCGTCGGCAGCGCCGTGCTCTCGCCCGAAGCCAAGACAACGCTCGACCAGATCGCGCAGCAGGCACTGAAAGCGCGCGGCTACGTGCTGGAAGTGCGCGGCTTCGCCAGCGCGGACGGTGCCGAGGCGAAGAACCGCATGCTCAGCCAGCGTCGCGCCGACGCGGTCGTGCAATATCTGGCCTACACGCACAACATCCCGCTGCGCCGCATCGTGACGCCGTTCGGCTATGGCGAGACGCAGGCCGTCGCCGACAACGCGACGCGCGAGGGTCGCCAGCAGAATCGTCGCGTGGAAGTCAGCGTGCTCGTCAACCGCGGCCTCATGCAGTCCGCGCCGAACATGAGCACGGCGAAGCCCGACCAGGCCACGCCGCAGGAGTAATCTCGGGATAACGCAAACCCGGGCAGCAGGGAAAGGGGGAAGGGGTAAAGGCGTAAGGGAATACCGGAACGGGCTTCTTCTTCCTCCTTTACCCTTTGCCTTTTATCCATTCCCCGGTCTTGCGGTTGAAGGGTGGTTCGATGAGAAAAGTTTACGACAAACCACGCGCGCTCGCGTTGCTTTCGGCGTTCATGCTCGGATGGACGCTCGCCGTCCCGTTCTTCGTGACGACCGTGAGCGGGCAGCAACCGACTCGCGTCCCGCAACTCCCGGCGCAACAGCCGACGCCGCAAACGACGCCCGTTCCCGCGCAGACGCCCAGACCGGCCAACGAAGGCGGCGCAGTTAAAGCAGGCGACGAGGCTATCGTCGAAGACGACGAGATCGTGCGCGTCACTTCTAATCTGGTCGTCGTGCCCGTGTCGGTGACGAACGAGCGGGGCGAGCCTGTGCAGGGGTTGAAGGCGGCGGATTTCCGCCTCGAAGAAGAGGGGCGCGCGCAGGAGATCGCGCACGTCGGCGACGCCGAGCAGGTGCCGCTCGACATCGCCATCCTCTTCGACGTGTCGAGCAGCATCGGCGGGCGTTTCGCTTTCGAGCAGGAGGCCGCCGCGCGCTTTCTCAAACAGGTCTTGAAGCCGGTTGATCGCGCCGCCGTCTTCGCCATCGAAGGCAAGCCGCGACTCGAACAGCAACTCACCTCGGCCGAGATCGCCTCGGCCAAGCTGCTGCAAATTCCCGCGCCGACCAAATCCACGCCGACCGCCTTCTACGATTCGACCATCGCCGCGGCGCGCTACCTCGCGCAGAACGCTCCCGGTCGGCATCGCCGCGTCATCGTCGTCATCTCAGACGGCGACGACAATTTCAGCGAACGTGTGAAGGCGGGCGAAGTGGAAGACGCGCGCGCTCTGAATCGGGGCCAGAAGTTGCCCGCGGGCGCAAACGCGCGCCAGCAGGCCACGCACCGTAAGGCTCTCGTCGAAGTGCAGCGCGAAGTGCAACGCGCCGACGCGGTGTTTTATTCCATCAACCCGAGCGGCGGCGGGCTACAGTTCAACGCACGCGGCAAGCGCGCGCAGGAAGGCTTGCAGCAACTCGCCGCCTCGACCGGCGGCACGTCCTTCGCGCCCGAACGACTCGAAGAACTCGACGAAATCTTTCGCCGCATTGCCGCCGAACTCCGCGCACAGTACCTGCTCCAATACTATTCGACCAGCGACGCCCCGAACGGCAAATTCCTCAGCATCAACGTCCGCGCGCCCGCACGCGCCGACGCACGCGTCCGCGCACGCAGCGGCTACTACGTGAAGAAGTGACGAGTGACAGGTGACAAGTTAGAAAGCCAATCTGCTTTAACTTGTCACCCGTCACCTGTCACTGTTCCTACATTTCCAAAAGTACGTCTGCGAGTTGGTTGGCGACTTCTATGAGGGAGCGTCCGGCGGCGTCGAGTTGGCCGGCGTTGGCGCGCTGTTCGGCCGAGGCGGCGGCGGCGGCAACGCCGCTCAGACGCCTGTAGGGTTGTTCGAGTCCGGGCGTGGTGCGGAAGTAGAGTTCGAGTTTGTCGAGCCGGTCGCGGATGTTTCCCAGACTCCCGAGCACGGTCGTGCGGCTGCGGTTGATGATGGCCTGCGCCTCGGGCGACACCTGCCCGCCCTCGCCCGCCTGCTTCTCGTTCGACTCCATGGTGACAGACGTGCGGCCGTAGAGATAGAGAAAGCGCGTCAGCGTCTTCAACTCGTCGGAGAGGCGTATGCGCGCCTCGTTGACTGTGGTGGTGCTGGCCGTCGTCGGCGTCCGGGCGGGCGTTCTGGCGGCGGGTCGCCTCGCCGGAGTCGTCCGACGCTGGCGCTGCGCCGGAGAATCGGCGGCCGTCAGCAGCAACAACAGGCAGGCAAGGCTCAGGGCTTGGGCAAGTCTCAAAATCGTTCCTCCTTCGCAAAAGCGTGTTTACGACAAACTATGCCGCGCGCGTTGGCGGCGTCAAGCGGCGGGCGCGAATTCGGGCGCGTGATTCGGCGTCCGCGCGGGCGCGCTGGTACAATGAAAACGAGATAACGAAGCGCGAAATATCACGACGCACATTCTTTGCGATGCCGAAAAGAACGTTACAGGTTCGCCGCCTCGGGCGGATGGAGTATGGCGCGGCTCACCGTATCCAGAAAGAGATCGAGGCAGCGCGCAAATCGGGCGGGGGCGCGGACACGCTCCTGCTCGTCGAACACCCGCACGTCCTGACGCTCGGCCGCCGCGCCGACTCTGCGGCCGTCCTCGTCACGCCGGAAACTCTGGAGGCGCGCGGCGTCGCCCTCTTCGAGACGAACCGGGGCGGCAAGGCGACTTACCACGGGCTGGGGCAACTCGTCGGCTATCCCATCATCAATTTGAGTCCCGAACGCGAGGACGTTCACCGTTACGTGCGCGAACTCGAAGAAGCTTTGATTCGCGCGCTCGCAGATTTTCACGTCGAGGGGTTCAGGATTAAAGGTTTGACGGGCGTCCACACGGCGCGCGGCAAGGTCGCCGCCATCGGCGTCCACATCTCGCGCTGGGTCACGACTCACGGCTTCGCCTTAAACGTCAACACCGACCTCAGTTTCTTCGATCTCATCATCGCCTGCGAAGGCGAACCCGTCACCTCGATGCACGAACTGCTCGGCCGCGAGTTGCCCCTGCGGGAAGTGGAAGACCGCATCATCGCGCGCTTTGCGGAAGTTTTCGAGATGACGCTTGAAGACGAATATGTTAACGCCTGAATTCATACGCGAGGCGCGCGCTGCTGTCGCGCCGCACGTTCATCGCACGCCGGTCATGTCTTCGCGCGCCTTTAACGCGGCGGTGGGGCGCGAGGTCTGGTTCAAGTGCGAAAATTTTCAACGCGCCGGTTCTTTCAAGATGCGCGGGGCGACGAACAAGATTCTCGCGCTCGACGCAGGGGAGCGCGCGCGCGGCGTCGCGGCCTTTTCGTCGGGCAACCACGCGCAGGCCGTCGCGCTCGCGGCGCGAGATGCGCATACGCGCGCCGTGATCGTGATGCCGGAAGACGCGCCGCGCGCGAAGGTGGCGGCGACGCGCGAGTATGGCGCGGAAGTCATTTTCTACGACCGCCAACGCGACGACCGCGAACAGGTGGCGCGCGATGTGGCCGAACGCACGGGCCTCGTGCTCGTCCCGCCCTATGATGATTATCACGTCATGGCCGGGCAGGGAACGTGCGCGCTCGAACTGCTCGAAGAAGTCGCGGACCTCGAAGCGATAGTGGTGCCCTGCGGCGGCGGCGGCCTGTTCGCGGGGGCGAGCACGGCGGCGAAAGGCGTCAACTCACGGATACGCTGCTTCGCCGTCGAGCCGGAGACGGGCGACGACACGCGGCAGTCGTTTCTGACGGGCGAGCGCGTCCATATCCCGCCCCCTCCCACCATTGCCGACGGCGCGCGCGTGCAGTCGCCGGGCGCGCTCACTTTTCCCTTCGTGCAGAGAAACGCGGAGGACGTGTTGACGGTCTCGGACGCGGAACTTGCCGAGGCTTTAAAGTTTCTGCTGTTTCGTCTGAAGATACTCGTCGAACCGACGGGCGCGCTCGGCGTCGCCGCCGCGCTTTTTAATAAACTTCCGGCAGACGTTCGACGCATCGGGGTCGTCATCTCCGGCGGCAACGTGGACGCCGACGCGCTGGCGCGGCTCGTGCATTAAGAGCGCGCGGCGCGGTATCGCCGCGGGCGCGGAGTTTTGGGCACACAGGGCGGTCATAGTCTTGGACAAAAATAATCCGCTTAAAGAGCCTTGGAAGATCGAGAAAGACGCGCCGGTGCGCAACGTCGCCCGCTTCTGGTTGATCGAACTCACCCTGACCGTAGTCAGCCTGCTCGTCTTCGGCATCATCTTCGACAGTTGCGGGATATAGCGGTGACGCGGAAGCGACAGGCGACTCCGGCAGATGTTAAAATAGCCGCAAGTCGAAAATCTTTGTGGAGCGAATTTAATTGAACCGCGAGTTAAAAGTCATCAGCAATAATCCGCCGCCTGTGGGACGCCCGACGGGACGCAAGCCCGACTGGTTGAAGATTCGCATCGGCGACCCGACGAATCAGAATCACGTCTTTAACCTGATCGAGGGCTTGAACCTGCACACGGTCTGCCAGGAGGCGCGCTGCCCGAACATCTTCGAGTGCTGGTCTGACCGCACGGCTACCTTCATGCTCGGCGGCGACATCTGCACGCGCCATTGCGGCTTTTGCGCCGTCGGCAAGGGACAACCCGGCGCGTTAGACCTTGATGAGCCGCGCCACGTCGCCGAAGCCGTGCGCCATCTCGATCTCGCCTACGCCGTCATCACCTCCGTCAACCGCGACGACCTGCCCGACGGCGGCGCAGGCCATTGGGCCGAGACCATCCGCGCGGTGCGCGCCGCCAACCCCGAGTGCAAGATCGAAGTTCTCATCCCCGATTTCAACGGCGACGAGGCCGCGCTCCGAACCGTGCTCGACGCGCGCCCCGACGTGCTCAACCACAACACGGAGACCATCGCACGCCTCTACCGCCGCGTGCGTCCCGACGCGAAATACCAGCAGACGCTCACGCTCCTGGAGCGCGCCGCGCGCCGCCGCGACGAGGAGCGGCGCGGGATGCTCACCAAGAGCGGCATCATGGTGGGCCTTGGCGAAACGTTCGATGAAGTGGTCGAGTTGATGCGAGATTTGCGCGCCGTTTCGTGCGACATCCTGACCATCGGCCAATACCTGCAACCGCACGCGCGTCGCCTGCCGGTGGAACGCTACGTCACGCCCGAAGAGTTCGCTCGCTGGCGCGACATAGGCATGACGCTCGGATTCCATCATGTCGAATCAAGCCCGCTCACGCGCTCGTCGTATCACGCGCGGCAGCAGGTGGAAGGCACGGCTCAGGCGGAGACTACGGAAGCCGGGGCGGTCGTCGCCGGTTGAGTTCGGGACGAGTTTGAAGACGGAAGCTACAGGGGCACGGAGTCGTCAAGGCTTCGTGTCTTTGTGCTTTGACCGTTGGCGACGGACAACTCTACTTAAGGACAACTCGGATGAAAGCGACGATCTTCAGGCGACACGGCGGCGCGGAAGTGCTGGAATACGCGGAGGTGGACGAGCCGCGCATCCGCGCCAACGAGGTGCTGGTCGAGGTGCGCGCGTGCGCGTTGAATCATCTGGACGTGTGGGCGCGCAAAGGGATGCCGGGGATCGAGATTCCGCTGCCGCACATTCTGGGGAACGACATCGCGGGCGTCGTGCGCGAGGCGGGCGAAGTGGTTGACTGGGTCAAGCCGGGAGACGAGGTGCTGTTGCAGCCGGGCGTGTCGTGCGGACATTGCGAGCATTGCCTGCGCGGGCACGACAACCTGTGCGCGAGTTACGATATGCTCGGCTACCGGCGCGACGGCGGCTACGCGCAGTTGGTCGCCGCGCCCGCCGTGAACGTGATCCGGAAGCCCGCGAGTTTGAGTTGGGAGGAGGCGGCCGCCTTGCCGCTCGTGACCGTGACGGCGTGGCACATGCTCGTGACGCGCGCCGGGGTGCAGCCGGGCGAGGACGTGTTGATTCACGCGGCCGGAAGCGGCGTCGGCTCGGTCGGCATCCAGATCGCGAAACTGCGGGGCGCGCGCGTGATCGCCACCGCCGGCTCCGACGAGAAACTTGAGAAGGCGCGCGCCCTCGGCGCGGATGACGTGATCAACTACACGCGCGCCGATTGGCCGAAAGAGGTGCGGCGTTTGACGGGCAGGAAGGGCGTCGAGGTCGTCTTCGAGCACACGGGCGCGGAGACGTGGCCGGGTTCGATCAGTTCCCTCGCGCGCGACGGCCGTCTCGTCACCTGCGGCGCGACGAGCGGCTACGATGCGCGCACAGACCTGCGGCAAGTCTTTTACCGCCACCTGAGCCTGCTCGGCTCGTTTATGGGTTCAAAGGCCGAACTGCTCGATGCGATGAAGTTCGTCGAGCGCGGACAGATTCGCGCCGTGGTTGACCGGACGCTGCCGCTCGCCGAAGCCCGCCGCGCGCACGAACTGATGGAGGATCGCGCGCAGTTCGGCAAGCTCGTGCTCGTCCCCTGAACTCATCTCCCCGTGTAGTCTTCGACGCGGAATCGTTTGTTCAAAGCGTCGAAGTGTTCGGGTTTGAGATCGAAGTTCGTGCCGACGATCAGGCGGCGGTCTTCGTCGGTGAGGATGCGCATGGTGGTCTCGATGGGCATGTTCGTTTTGAGGTAGGCTTTGTCGTCGGCGTCGAGCGCGCCGCCGTCGGGGCGCGAGATGACGTAAACTTTCTGGAAGTTGTTGCGCTGCACGGAGGCCAGGTCTCGCTCAAAGGCCGGGGGCTTGTTCCGCGCCGCGCCTTCCTGCGGCGAGCCGGAACGATTGCAGCCGCCCGGCACGACGGCCAGCGATAGGAGCACAAGGACACCCGCGCATTTTGAAATCCTGACGCCCACAAATTCAAGCCTCTTAACTTTCAACTCGTCTCGCATAAAATTCCAACTCAACCACTTTGCCGTCGCTCGCAGGTAGTTTCATCCGGGGCGCGGTCTTCCGTATCAAGTCTCGTCGGCGGCGTCGCCCGTGTCTTCTTCATCGGCCGCATCGTCCGGATTGGTCGTGTCTTCGTCGTCGGGTTCGACGGGCGGGGGCGTGCCTTTCTGGTCGCGTATATAGAACACGGTGCAGTCTTCGTCCGTGTAAACCTCGTCGAACCAGCCGCTATCCATCGCGGCGTCGTAGAAATCGTTATGCACGTCTTCGTTGTCGGTGAAGACGTAGCGCGCGCCGAAGCGTTCGCGTATGACGGGGCCGGGGTCTTTGTGGCGGCCGAGCGTGATGTCTTCGTAGAGGCGTGACAAGCCCTGGTCTCGGTCGTAGAGATATGTCGGGTCGAGGCCGGAGACGTAAGCGTGCGTCGGGTCGTAGTAAAAGAGTCTGGGAAAATCGTCCCAGTCGGTGTTGAAGATGACCTGCCCCGTAGGGATGTGCGTGCGCATCCACTCGATGCCCTTCGCGTACTTTCCGTGCGGCGCGGTCTCGCTGATCTCTCGCCTCTCGGAGGCGATCATGGCGATCATCGGGATCATCAACAGCACGGCGACGATGGCGGCCGCGAAAGTTTTCAACCTCTCAGGCCACGCACCTTCCGGGGCGGCGGCGGCGGGCGGCTGCCCGTGGTCGAGATAAGGCTCTAGTTCGTCCATCACGTCGGCGGGCAAAGCGCCGTAGGCGGTGCGTGCGCGCGCGAATACGAGTTGGAGCGAGAAGGCCGCGAAGAGGACGGCGAAGGGCGGCCAGTATTCGGCGAAGCGCCGCCAGCGCGCGTTGGCGACGAGGAGGATGGTCGAGAAGACGAGGAAGAAAAGCGCGTGGGCGGCGCGCTTGCGATCCTGCCAGTTGAAAGCGACGTAGCCCGCGAACATCGCGGCGAAGGCGACGGCGCAGTTGCGCGCGAAGTCCCAGCTATCATAGGGATACCACTCCTGCCCGACGGCGGTCGGAAATTCCTTTGCCGTCACCTTCATCACGACGTGCTCGTAGAACAGGCGGACGTTGTGCGGGAAGTAGGGGTTGATGACCGTGCCGGCGGCGAAGCCGACCGCGAACCACGCGAGCGGACGCCACTCGAAACGTCGCTCGCTCCATGCGATGACGGCCGTCCAGATGGCGGCGACCAGTCCGAGCAGCACGAACATGTCGTAGGTCAGTGTGAAGATGAAGGCGAGCGGCAACAGCCACAGGTATTTTCTCTGAAACAGGAGGTGAATCCCCACGACGAGCAAGACCAGCGAGACGCTCATCGCCTTCGTCATGTTCATGCGAAACAGAAACGGCGCGGAGCAGCCCAAGAGCGCGACGAGCCACACGAGCGGGTACTTGATGCGGTAACGGATGATGAGCCAGTAGCAGGAGAAGACGGCGAGGCTGGCGAAGAGCCACGCCGAAATCTTCGCGCCTGTCCGCACATCGGGGAAGAAGGTGAAGGGAATTTGCAGGACGTGGAAGAGGAAATGATGGTCAACGTAGTCGCGCGCGTTCAGGGTCGTCAACGGCAGCCAGGTGAACTGCGGAAGGATGTGCCCGGCGCGAAAACTCTGCCAGAGTTGCTGACTCCAGCCGATGTGATAGTAGCCGTCGAAGTCGCCGCAGCAGATGGCGTCGGTGGAGAATTGCAGCCACCAGAAGACGAGGCCGATGGCGAGCGCGCCCGCCGCGAGATAGGCCGCGCGAAGAGCGGTGGCCGACGCGAAAAAGTTTCGCCACCCCGCCTTCTTCTCCTGCGCCTCTGCGCCGCCGTCGCGCGCTACGTCGGTGGCGACGCCGTCTGCCGCCGCGGCTTCATGGGTTCCGGCGTTCTCCATAAAGAAACTAAATACTCCTTTCGAAGGAAACTAAATATTCCTCTCGTCCGGCGCGCGGATAAACTGCGGATTGTCCGTTGAAACGACAACATAACACGGAAGCGCGGCGGGGAGGAAAGAAGGGATGAGGTCTATGGCGGCGGGAAGCGAAAAAAAGCTATCCCGTCGAAGTTTCGGGGATGGCCTGGCGATGCGGGAATTTGAGTGTGAAGATCGTGCCGCCGCCCGGCGCGCCTCCTACTTCAATCGTGCCGCCGTGGCGTTTGATGATGCCGTAGGAGACGGCGAGGCCGAGGCCGGAGCCTTGCGAACCTTTGGTCGTGAAGAAGGGCTCGAAGATGCGCTCTTGAAACTCGGGCGGGATGCCCTCGCCCGTGTCGCGCACTTCGACCACGAGCCACGCGCCGCGCTTCGTCTCGCGCAGTTCGATGCGCCCGCCCGCCGGCATCGCGTCGAGCGCGTTGAAGATCAGGTTGACGAAGACCTCGCGCACCTCGGTCGCGTTGGCCTCGACGTGGTCGTCCGCCCCGGCCTCGTTCGTGAAGGTAACTTCATAACTGAGGTTGTGGACGTGGGCGTCGTCCTCCCAACTCGTGCGCGTGAGTTGCACGGCGTCGGTGACGAGCGCGGCGAGCGACACTTTGTTGAACTGCGCGGGCGGCGCGCGGCGGGCGAAGGTCTGGATGCGGCGGACGATCTCGGCGGCATCCTGCGTGGCCGTCTCGATCACTTCGAGGCTGCGCCGGTGACGCTCGTCCGTCACGGAGCGCAGGAGCAGTTGGGTGCGGCCGAGCACGGCGGCGAGCGCGTTGTTGAAGTTGTGCGCAACGCCCGCCGAGAGTTGGCCGAGGCTGCGCATCTTCTCGCTCTCGGCCTCGCGCTCGAAGCGCGCGCGCAAGAGCGACTCGGCGCGCCTGCGCTCCGTGATGTCGCGCGCGATGCCCTGCACGCCGACGGGCTGCCCCTCTTCGTAAATGATCTGGCTGTTGACTTCGAGCGGGATGCGCCGCCCGTTCTTGGCGATCATCTCCACCTCGTAGAACGTGACCGATCTCTGCCCGGCCAGCTTGCGCAAAAGCATCTCGCTCACCAGCGACACGTATTCCGGCGCGACCACCTCCTTCCAACTAACTCCCATCACCTCGTCGCGCGTGTAGCCGCTGATGCGCTCGCCCGCGCGATTGAGCGACGTGTAGCGGCCTTCCATGTCGGTCGTGTAGACGATGTCGTTGGCGTTATCAACCAACTCGCGATAGCGTTCCTCGCTGCGTCTGAGCCGTTCCTCCACCTCTTTGCGGCGCGTGATGTCGCGCGCCACGCCGCGCACGCCGAAGGGCACGCCGTCGCGCGTGCAGACGAGCGACATGTTGAACTCCAGCCAGCGACGCTCGCCGTTCGCGTTCATTCCTTGCGCCTCCTCGCGCCGCACGCCCTCGCCGCGCAGTTGCTTGATCGACTCTTTGACCCCGGCCTCGCCCACGTCCAATTTGAACACCGAGGCGACGTGCTGCCCCGTTAATTCCTCCGACTGCCGGCGGCGGCTGAAGAGAAGACCGGCGGCGTTGAGGCTCGTCAGCCGCCCTTCGAGATCGTGCGTGTAGATGATGTCGTTGGCCTGCTCGACGATGTCGCGGTAATGGGCTTCGACGCGGGCGCGCTCTAACAGGCGGGCGACCTGCGCGATGAGGCGCGGCGGGTCGAAGGGAGCTTCGAGGTAGTCATCCGCTCCGGCCTTGAGACCTTCGAGGGCGCTCTCGGTGTCTTTGCGGCGCGCGCTGATTAAGAGAATGGGCGTCAGGTTCAGGCGCGCGTCTTCGCGCACGCGGCGACACAGTTCGATGCCGTCGAGATGCGGCATCGAGACATCGCTGATGATGAGCGCGGGTAGTTCGCGGCGCGCGAGTTCGAGACCTTCGAGGCCGTCGGCCGCCGTCAGGACGCGGTAGCCGGCCTGTTGCAGCACGACGCTGGTGAGCGCGAGCGCGTCGGGCGAGTCGTTGACGATGAGGACGGCCGCTTCCGACTCTTCGTTGGGCATGAGCGATCCTGTCTGCGGCGAGGACGATCTTTCGCCGGGCGTCAGCTCCGTAGACGCTCGACGAGGTTCAAGAGGTCGCGCGGGTTGATGGGCTTCGTCAAAAAGGCGTTGAAGCCGCAGCGGAGAGCGCGCTCGCGATCCTCGTACATCGTGAAGCCGGTGACGGCGATCATCGGCGTGGCCTGATATTCGGGCAGAGCGCGCACGGCCTCGGCCAGTTCGTAGCCGTTCATGCCGGGCATCCCGATGTCCGAGACGAGCACGTCGAACTGCTCGGCGCGAACCGCTTCGAGCGCCTGCGCGCCGGAGTAAACCATCACCACCTCGTAGCCCGCATACTGGAGGAGGATGGCAAGCATCTCCGTCACATCCGGCGCATCGTCGATGACGAGCGCGCGCGGCTTATGCTTGTGCTCAAGCGGCGCGTCGCCGAGGGGCGAGGGGAAGCTTGAGGCTTCCACGTCTCCGCCGACGGCGAGGCGGCTCGCGGCGGACACTGCGACCGTTGCGCACGGCACGGCATACGCGCCTGCGACAGTTTCAGGGGCAGCCAGCATTCTTATCTCTCCCTTTCCGCTTGTGCGGCCTTGGCAACTGGAAAGTTTGTCGTCATACGCGAGGCGAAACAGACCATCCGCTTGCATACGATCTCAAAATTTCTCTCTCACACATCCGCCTCCGGCAATTCAGACTTCTGCCGGTTGAGCAGCGCGTCTACCGTAGCGACCAGCGTGGCCGGATCGAACGGCTTGGCGAGGTGTGCGTTGAACCCCGCGGAGAGGGCGGCGTCAACATCTTTCTGCGCGGCGTAGCCGGTCAACGCAAGCGCGGGAACATCGCGCAGGTGAAGCGCACGGCTTCGCAGCAGTTTCAATAATTCATAACCGTCAATGTTGGGAAGACCAATATCGGAAATTATTATATCAAAGTGCTCGTCGGCTGCAATGCTGAGAGCCTCTTCGGGCGTGGCGCACACGCTCGCGCGAAAGCCGCGCACCTCGAAAGTGACGCGCAGCATTTCGAGCGTGTCGGGCGCGTCTTCCACGATCAGGACGTGGCACGCGCCCTCGACCTCGCACGTCGCCTCCGTCGTCGTATCCCCGGCGTTCGGGGCGGCAACCGGCTGCGCCTGTCGCACGAGCGGCAGACTCACCGTGAAACGGCTGCCGCGCCCTTCGCCCGCGCTCGCGGCGACGACCGTCCCGCCATGCGCCTCGACGAAACTCTTGACGAGCGCGAGGCCGATCCCCAGCCCGCCGTGCATCTTCGTCGAGGACATGTCCTGCTGCCGGAAACGGTCGAAGACGAAGGGGAGAAACTCCGTCGTGATCCCGGCGCCCTCGTCTTCCACATGAACGCGCGCCTGTCCTTCCGCGATCTCGCAGGCGACCCGCACGCGGCTCTCGCCCGGCGAAAACTTGACCGCGTTCGTCAGGAGATTCCAGAAGACCTGTACGAGCCGCGTGCGGTCGCCGGAGACGACCGCGTCGGCGGCCGGGGGCGCGAATTCGATCCGTATGTTCTGCTTCGCGGCGTGCGGGCGCACCGTTTCGATGGCCTCTGCCACCACCGAGTCGAGCGAGACGGGCAGCGTGTCGATGCGCATCTTGCCGCTCAGGATCGCAGACATGTCGAGCAGGTCGTTGATGAGATGCGAGAGCGATTGCGAGTTTTTGGCGATGACGGCGAGGCCGTGCGAGATGTCGCCGGCGGCGAGCTGACCGCTCGACATCATGTGAACCCAGCCGATGATGGGCGTCAGGGGCGTGCGCAGTTCATGCGAGAGCGTGGCGAGGAATTCGTCTTTGGCGAGGTTGGCCTCCTGCGCGCGGCGGTAGAGACGCGCGTTGTCGATGGCGAGCGCGGCGCGGCGCGCGAGTTCGCGGGCGAGCGTGAAATCGTCTTCGCCGTAGCGGCGCGCGCTCTCCGCGCTGATGAAGGTGAGCGCGCCGATGGTGCGTCCCCGCGCCGCGAGCGGCATGATCATCGCCGCCTTGATGTCGAACTCCCGGAGCATCCTGATCTCTTCGGGGTCGCGGATGACGGCCTGCCACAGTTCGTCGGAGATTTCGGGAAACAGTTCGGGTTCGCCCGTGCGCAGGACTTTCGCGATGGTGTGCGGCGTGTTCAGGTCGAGCGGGAAGCGACGCTGCATGTCGCGCCACGCGGCCTCACGCGCGGGCTCTTGATGCGCCACGATCATGCGCCGGATCGAGCCGTCGTCTTCGAGCATGTGGACGAGACAGAAGTCGGACACGTAGGGCACGGCGAGGCGCGCCAGCCTTTCCAGCGTCAACTCGTAGTCGAGCGATGAGGAGAGCGTCGCCGTCGCGTCGCCGAGGAAGCGTTCGAACTCCTGGGCGCGCCTGCGCTCCGTGATGTCCTGCACGTTGGCCGCGCGGTAGAGCACTTCGCCGCGTTCGTCTTTGAACACCGTCACGTCGGCGAGGGCGGGGAAGCGCGTGCCGTCCTTGCGGATGTGGATTGACTCGTAAACATAATGGCCTTTTTCGTGAACGATGCGCGCGTGCTCGGCGAGTTCCGGCCTGGCTTCGGGGGCGAAGGTGTCGACCAGCGGTGTGCCGATCATCTCTTCGACGGCGAATCCGTGCATGCGCGCGAAAGCCGGGTTGACGACGCGCAATGTGCCGTCGCGGTCAACCAGCACGACGCCCCAACCGGCGTGCTGGAAAATATGCTCCCAGCGGCGCAACTCCTCGCCCGCCTCCTTGCGCGCCGTGATGTCCATCGTCACGCCGCGCATGCCGACGGGTCGCCCGGCCTCATCCGCGATGGCGACCGAGTGCGCTTCCACCCACACGGCGCGGCCGTCCTTCGCCATCCAGCGGAATTGATTCGTGCCGACTTTGCCGCTCGCGAAGGTGTCGGAGGCGGTGCGCGCCGCCATCTCGCGGTCGTCTTCGTGGACGATGGAGAGCCAGAAGTTAGGCGTGGCGAGCCATTCCTCGACTGTGTAGCCGAGCATCGTCTCCACGTAATCGCTGACGAAGTCGATGCGCTGGCTCGATTCGTCCGGCAGGCCCCACGCCTCCCACACCACCCCCGGCACGCTCGTGATGATCGAGTCGAGCCGGGATCGCTGAGCTTCGACTTCCCCCGCGAGACGCGCCTTCTCGCCTTCGGCGCGCACGCGCTCCGAGATGTCTTCGACGAGCGCGACGACGCCGCTCATCCGTCCTTCGGCGTCGCGCAGAGGGGCGGTCGAGATGCTGACGTTGATCTGCGTGCCGTCCTTCCTGAGCCGCACGGTCTCGAAGGCTTTGAAGGCCGCGCCCGCGACGGCCTGCCGGTGGTTGCGCCGCACCTCTTCGAGTTTATCCGGCGGCACGGTGGGCAGCATGCGCCCCAACACCTCCGCTGCGCTCCAGCCGTAAATGCGTTCGGCCGATTGATTCCACATCTTGACGATGCCTTCGGGGTCGAGCGCGACGATGCCGAGCGGCGAGGCGTGAATGATGGCTTCGAGCGTCTGGTTGGTTTCACGCAGCGCGGCGAGCGTGACCTGCATCTCGCGCTGGCGCAGGCCGACTTCGCCCGCCAGCCGGGTCAGGTCGGGGCGCTGTGAGTCGTGTTCGGACTGTGGCTCGACGAGTTCTTTGATCTTGAGGTAGAGAGTTTCGAGTTCGCGGTTTGCCTGTTCGAGTTCGTCGCGTCGCGTCTCGGAGAGTTTGGCCGCCTGAACGAGCGCCAGCGTGCGCGGGATGAGCGGCGGCAGGACGAGCGCGGTGGCGACAGAGGCGACTGCCGTGATCAGTTTGAGATAGCCCGCCAACCAGTAGACGGGCGCGTTGAAAGTCGTCCAGACTTCCATGAAGTGCGTGCTGCCGCAAGCGACGATGAAAAGGCCGAAGGCGAGGAAGACCCAGTGGAAGGGGATGTCGCGACGCGCTCGGTAGACGAGATAGGTGAGCATGAGCGAGATGGCGACGTAAGAGAGGCCGATGGCGAGGTCGGAGAGGAAGTGCATCAGGACGAGCGAGCCGATGCCGAGATAGCAGTGCTCGTGCGTCATAAACATGTCCGCGCCGTTGCCCACGGCGAAGAGGTTGCGGGCGAGACCCGGCCAGAGCAGCAACGCCGCGCAGGCGACGACGAGGCCGACGCCGTAGTTGAGCAGGGATGAATAGCGGAGGACGCGGATCATACTTTACACCTCTGAACGTTTATGACGGCAGCGCGCTTCATGCAAAAGACTTTGCGAGGATTATTTCAAGGTTGAATTTGAAGAAGACATCACAAGAACTGCGACAGACCGGAAGACGCCTTGCACACTTCAAAAGCTAAACTCTTCGACATATCAAGTCAAGACAGGCCACGCGGCGGCGCGGGGCGGGAACCGCAGGCGCGGCGCGCGAAATTTTGCGGCGCGGCATGCGTGTAGAACGCGTTGAGGCAGTGGAGGCGCACGCCGGCGCGCCCCGCAAAAGCCTGACGCAAGCCTGAAGCGGCGCGCGAACCCCCTCGGCTTTTCGCACGGGTATCGCCTCTGCTAGTCTCTTCCTTTCAGAAAATTTGCTTTCAGAAAATTCGCTCTCAGAAAATTCGTAGAGGTGAATCAACTTTGTATCCGTCCGGCAACCTGTTCATCCCCGCCCCGCACGGCACGTTGGAAGCGATCTTGAAAGAGCCGCGTGAGGGCGTCGCGCGCCGCGGCGTCGCGCTCGTCCTGCACCCGCACCCGCTGCACGGCGGCACGATGCACAACAAGGTGGTCTTCCGCGCCGCCCGCGCCTTAAACGAAGCGGGACTCGTCAGCCTGCGCATCAACTTCCGTGGCGTCGGCCAGAGCAGCGGCACGCACGACCACGCGCGTGGCGAACAGGAAGACGCACGCGTCGCGCTCGATTATCTCGCCGGGCATTACCCTGACGCGCCGCTCCTCCTCGCCGGCTTCTCCTTCGGCGCGCGCGTCGGGCTGGAAGCGGGCATCAGAGATGCGCGCGTCCGTGCCCTCGTCGGTATCGGCACGCCCGTCAGCATGCCCGAGCGCGGCTACGATTTCTCGTTCCTGCGCGAGTGCCGCAAGCCCATTCTCTTCGTCCACGGCGAGCGCGACGAGTATGGCGACGTAGCCCGTCTCCGAACGCTCGCCGCCCAACTCCCGGCCGAGGCGCAGTCACGCGTCGTCATCATCCCGGCCGCCGGACACTTTTTCGACAATCAGCTCGACGAATTGAGCCGCACGATCAGAGAGTGGGCGGAGGAAACGATGAAATGAAGAGATTGATTCATCGGTTCATCGGTTCATTGACTCAATGAATCAATGAATCAATGAATCAATGAACCGATGAATCAATCCTTTTCTACACTTTCATCGCTTTCCACTTCCCGCGCCGGAAATAGATGATTGCGAGGACGGTCAGCAGCGTCTCGGCGATGGGGATCGCTAAGAACACCCCGGTCGCGGCGAGTTTGAAATGGATGGCGAGCGCGTAGGCAAGCGGAATTTGAAAGAGCCAGTAGCAGAAGAGGTTGATGACGGTCGGCGTAAAAGTGTCGCCCGCGCCGTTGAACGCCTGCACCATCACCATGCCGTAGCCATAGAAGACGAAGCCATAGCTGACGATGCGCAGGGATGAGACGCCGTAAGCGATGACGCTCGCGTCCGTCGTGAAGATGCCGATGATGCGCTCTGTGAAGACGATGAAGACGAGCGCGACCACGGCGAGAAAGATCACGTTGCTGAGACCTGCGAGCAGCACGGAACGCTCCGCGCGCTCGGGTTTCCCCGCGCCGAGATTTTGCCCCACGAGCGTGGCCGCCGCGTTCGACATGCCCCACGAGGGCAGCATCGCGAAGATCAGAATCCTCAGCGAGAGCGTGTAGCCCGCCAACGCGTGGCTTCCGAAGATGGCGATGACGCGCGTCAGCCCCAGCCAACTCGCCGTCGCCACCAGAAACTGAAACATCCCGCCCACGGAGATGCGCAGTAGTTTGAGCATCACCGGCACGTCGAGCCGCAAGTGTTCGCGCCTGACCTCGATGCGGCTGCGCCCGCTCAGTAAGACCCAGAGTTGGAAGACGACGCCCGTCGCGCGCCCGATGGTCGTGGCGATGGCCGAACCCGTCACGCCGAGTTCGGGGAAGGGGCCGAGACCGAAGATGAAGCACGGGTCGAGGATGATGTTGACGATGTTGGCGAGCCAGAGCGAACGCATCGCGGTCGCCGCATCGCCGGCCCCGCGAAAGATCGCGTTGATGAGGAACAGCAGCAGGATGCAGACGTTGCCGCCGAGGATGATCGCGGCGTAAGTAGAACCCGTCTGGATGACGCCCGCCTCCGCGCCCATGAGCCTGAGAAGCGTGGGCGCGAACGCCAGACCGGCGACGGCGAGCGGCAACGAGGTGATGAAGCCGATGATGATCGACTGCACGGCCGCCACGGCCGCGCCCTCCGGGTCGTGTTCGCCCGTGCGCCGCGCCACGGTCGCCGTCGTCGCCATGCTCAGACCGATGGCGATGCCGAAGACGATGGTCAGCATGGACTCCGTGAGGCCGACCGTGGCGATGGCTTCCGCGCCGAGACGCGCCACGTAGAAGACGTTGACGATGCCGAACAGCGACTCCATCACCATCTCCAGAATCATCGGCACGGACAAGAGCACGATGGCACGCCCGATGCTGCCCTCTGTGAAATCCTGCCGCGAGCCGAGCACGGCTTCGCGCAACAGGTTTAATGTCTTTTTGATACTCATGACCGTTTGTTATTCGCTCGAAATTAACCGCGACTAAAGGCAAGCATCGCCGCAGACGCCTTCGCGCAGACGCAGAGCGGGCGCAAGGGAAAGGATGAAGGCGAAAACGATGAATGATGAATAAAAGCGGCGCTCAGGCGAGTCGGCCGCGTTCATTCGTCATTCATCGATCTTTTCTCATCGGGTTTTCCCCTGCGCCCGCTCTCGCGCTCGCTCTCACGTTCTACGGTAAATCGGCCTGCCGCCACCCCAACCGGAAAGTTATCTAACGACGCCCGCCGCGCGCAGGTTTCAGATTTTAATCTTCCGCGTAGAGGCGGTTAATCACGTCGCGATATTTTTCATCCACGACCCGGCGTTTGACCTTGAGTGTGGGTGTGAGTTCGCCGCCCTCGATGGAGAGTTCGCGTTCGATGAGGGCGATGCGCTTGACGCGTTCATACTTGGAGAGGTCGGCGCAGAGGCCGTCCACCTGTCGCTGCATGAGATCGAGTATGCGCGCGTTCCGGCACAGTTCGGCGGGGCTGGTTCCGGCATCACGGATGCCTTTGTGCTGCGTGTAGGCATGCAGTTGTTCCCAGTCGGGGACGATGAGCGCGGCCGGATACTTGCGCCCGTGACCTATGAGCACGACCTGATTGACGAAGCGCGACCCCTTGATGCGCGCCTCGATGGCGGACGGCGCGATGTACTTGCCGCCGGAAGTTTTGAACAACTCCTTCTTGCGATCCGTGATCTTCAGGAAGCCGTCGGCGTCGAGCAGGCCGATGTCGCCCGTCTTGAACCAGCCGTCTTCGGTGAAGACGGCGCGCGTCTCGGCGGGCTTCTTGTAGTAGCCGCGCATGATGTTCGGGCCGCGCGTCTCGATCTCGCCGTCGGGGGCGATGCGCACCTCGACGTTTTTGATCGGACGCCCCACGGTGCCGATGCGGTTGTCTTCCAGCGTGCCCGCCGCGATGACGGGCGAAGTCTCCGTCAAGCCGTAGCCCTGCACGATGGGCAGACCCGCGCCGAGGAAGATGTAGCCGATCTCTTCCGGCAGCGCCGCGCCGCCCGACACGAACAGGCGCATCCGCCCGCCCACGCCCTCGCGCCACTTCGAGAAGATGAGGCGCGAGGCGAGGTTGTGCTTCAACCCGACGAGCGGCGGCACGGGCTTGTGCTCGACCGTCAACTGCGCCCAGAGCTTGCCGACGCCGACCGCCCACGCCAGTATCCCGGCTTTGAGTTTGCCACCGGCGGCGGCCTTCTCCTGAATCCGCGCGTAAATTTTCTCGAACAGACGCGGCACGCAGAGCATCACCGTCGGGCGCACCTCGCGCATGTTGTCGCCGATCTTTTCGATTGACTCCGCGTAATAGACGCTCATGCCGTGGTGGATGTACATGTACATGCCGAGGCGTTCCAGGACGTGCGAGAGCGGAAGCACCGAGAGCGCGATGTCCTGCTCGCTGAAGGCGAGATGGCCGGAACTGTCGATCAAATTCGTGACGAGGTTCGCGTGCGTCAGCATGACGCCCTTCGGTTCGCCCGTCGTGCCGGAGGTGTAGATGATCGTCGCGAGGTCTTCGGCGCGGGTCTCGCGCGCCAGTTCACTTATCAACTCCGGTCGCTCTCTTTGCAGCGCGCGCCCGCGTTCGATGAGGTCTGCGAGCGTCGTCGCGCCCACGTCTGTTGCGCCCTCCGACTCGAAGAAGACGAGGTGTTCGAGCGCGGGCGCGCCGTCGATGGCCTCGAAGATGCGCTCGAAGGCGGCGCGATTGCGTACGAAGAGGACGCGCGCGGCCGAATCGTCGAGGATGTAGCGCACCTGCGGCGGGGATTGCGTCGGGTAGATGGGCACGTCTATGACGCCCGCGAACTGGCAGCCCGCGTCGGTCAGAGTCCACTCGGGCGAACTCTCGGAGAGGATGGCGGCGCGCTCCCCGCGGCGGAGTCCGAGCGCGTGGAGTCCGTAGGCGATGAGGTGCGCGCGCTCGATCAAGTCTGCGGAAGAGATGGCGCGCCACGCGCCGTCGCGTTTGTAGTTGAGCGCGTCCGGTTTCGGATGGCGACCGACGGCGCGCGTGAAAACTTCGGCCAGCGTCGTCGGCTCGTCGGGCGAGAGCGGCACGCGCGGCGGGGGCGGCGGGGGGATGAACTCCGGTTCGTCCGGCGGGGCAGACGAAGCGTGCTCTGCTTTGGTCGAGGTGTTTACTTCCTGAGACGAGGCGGTCGCGCCCGCGCCCGTTGCGGTCGTCTCCTTCGTCATGTCCGCATTGTGCGGCGTCGAATCGGGGGTCATTTGCTGCTGCTCACTCCGTTGAGAAAAATGTCGAGCACCTGATCGGCCAGCGGTGCGAGTTTGTAGGCGCGCGGGGAGAGAATCCAGTTGGTCGCCATCTCGTCGAGCGCGCCGAAGAGAATTTTGGCGACCACCTTCGCGTTCAATTCCGCGCGGAAGAGACCGGCGCGCTGCCCCTCTTCGAGCGTTTCGCGGATGAGGCGCAAATATTCCGCGAGACCGGCGGCGGAAAACTCTTCCATGAACTTGGTCGAGCCGCGCAGCTCGACTTGAAAGACGACGGCCAGATCGCGATCCGCGCCGAGCCGCTCCAGATGCAGGCGCGCGATGCGGCGCAACTTCTCACGCGGGTCGTCGAGCGCGGCCACTTCAGCGCGCGCGGCGGCGATGGCATCACCCACGCCGCGCTCGAAGATGGAGCGCAGAATTTCCTCTTTGCTTTTGAAGTAGAGATAGACCGTGCCGTCGGCGACGCCCGCGACGCGCGCCACGTCGGCCACCTTCGAGTTGAAGTAGCCGCTCTCGGCAAAGACTTTCGTCGCGGCGCGCAGGATGGCCTCGCGCTTGTCGGGGACGCTGGCGCGCTGAGACGAGGGCGGATTCACGGAACGTGCGGAACGCATTCGGGGGAACTCTAACTCCGTTTCGCTAAATTGGACGCTTTGCTGAGTGACCGCTCATTCAGACGAACGGCTACAGACTAGCAGAAGTGAAAAGAAGGGAAAAGCGAATGGGCTGGGGCGAGGCGCGCGCAGCCCTCATCTTACCGGCGAGCGTCGTCGCCCCGCCGCCCCTGGATGGCACGAATCGCTTCGATTAAAGTGGGCGACCATTGCGCTGGCGGCCGACCCGACTTCCGGCCGCGTCGCGCCGCGGCGCGGTTGTAGGTGGCGAACAGTTCGCGCGGATCGCACATGGCCGCGACGAGCGCGCGGCGTCCCAGAGCCTGCTCAATCGTGACGCCCATCTTCCACCCGACCGTGTACCAAGCCCCCTGTTCCCCGTAGAACGGGGCGACGGCCTCGCTGATCTGCTCGTCGCTGAGACGCCCGGCCAGCACGTCGAGAAAAAACTTTTCGACGCGCCTCAGGTCTGAGTCGAAATTGAGCATGTCTTTGTCCCAGCGCGCACGCTCCTTCGGATCGCTGGCGGCGTGTGGGTGTGTGCCGGGGCCGCCCGCTGCGGCGAGCATCGCGAAGCCCTCGCCGAACGCGCGGGCGTAGGTGAGAGCCGTCTGTTGATGTTTCGGCAGCCGCGAAAGCTCGACCCGAGTCCCGGCGGTCGGGCAGACGGTTCCATACCCGATGTGGTGAAGTTCGTGCGCGAGCGTGTTCTCGAATTGCGCCCGGTTCATAACGGGGTCGAGGTAGAGGAAGACGGCCGGATCGGTGTCGAGGTCGAAGACGAAGCTATTGTCGCGCGGCTTGATGACCGGATAAATCTTCGCGCGGATGTGCGCGCCCGGCGGCAGGTAGGCGAGGGCAAGGGCAGCCGCCCTCGCCGTGTCTGCGTGCCGCCATTGTTCGAGCGTCGCGGCGAGAGCCTGCGCCCTCGCCGCGAGTTGGTCGGACAGGACGAACGATTTGAAGTCATCTTCCTCGAAGGGGCGGCGCATCGCCTGCTCGCGCCGCTTCAGGCGCGTGTAGCCTTCGCTCAAGAAGACGCGCCGCCAGTCTTCCTCCGAGACGCCTTGCCCGGCCTTGCGCTTCGCCAATATGGCGAGCACGGCCTCCGCTTCGTCGGTAACAAGGCTCACCTTTATCGCCGGCCGGTCGGCTGGCCGCGCCGCGCACGGGGGTGCGAACGCACCGTAAGTTAAAACGCCGCACACCACGACCTGAAAGATAAGGAATTGCTTTAATCTGATTGCCATTTCTCGAATCGTGCTTTCCGTGCCCGTGGTGAGAGATGCCCGGGCGTTGACCCACCCCTCATCTGGGCGTCAAATTCTCTTCGCGCTCCTCGTCCACTTCGCCCGCGCCCGTCGTGAGGGTGAGATGCCCGTCGCCGGGCGCGGCGAGGCGCAACTCCGCCCCGCGCAGATTGAGGTCACGCTGCGGGAACGGGATTTCGATGTTGGCCTCGCGGAAGAGACGCCAGATGCGATAGTTGATGTCGCTTTTGATCTGCGGGTGGCGACGCGGCCGGTCTGTCCAGACGAGCAGGCGGAAGTCGAGCGACGATTCGCCGAAACCCAGGAACTGCACGGACGGCTTCGGGTCGGGCAGCACGTGCGCGATGCCTTCGGCGGCGCGCAGGAGCGTGTCCGTGACGAGATCAACGTCGGAACTGTAGGAGACCCCGACGGGCACGCTGATGCGCGAGCGGCGGTCGGCGTAAGACCAGTTGACGAGGTTGTCGTTGACGAGTTTCGAGTTGGGGACGATGACGGTGATGCGGTCGTTGGTCAGCACGGCGGTCGTGCGCAGGTTGATGCTCTGCACGCGCCCTTCGGTGATGCGGCTGTCCGGCCCCGTGATGGTGACAAAATCGCCGATGCGCGCCGGCCGCTCGAAGAGCAGGATGAAGCCGGAGGCGATGTCGCCCGCGATGAACTGCAAGCCGAAACCGATGCCGACCGAGAGCGCGGTGAAGAGTACGGCAAGCGAGGTGAACTGTAGATTCAGGCCGAGGGAGGCGGCGAAAATGATGCCGACCGTCAAAATCACGTAGTGCGTGAGGCGGATCAGCGTGAACTGTAAGCCCGGATCGAGGTGCGTGCGCGCGGCCAGACGCCGTTCGAGGAACCGGCGGAGCGTGCGCGACAACAACCACGCGATGAACAGAACGAGCACGCCGCCGATGAGCGACGCGACGGAGATTTTGAGCGTGTCGCCGATCTCGAGTTTCTGGTTCAGGTAGTTGTTCCAGAAACGGATCATCCAGTTGACGCTGCCCTCCGGCGGGGGCGGCGCGGTGGTGGTCGTCGTGGTCTGAACAACCGCCTGCGGGTCGGGCGTCGGCGCAGCCTGCGCCTGCCACACCCACAGGTTGAACAGGAGCGTCTGCCCGGCCGTCGCCGCCTGCGCAGCCCGCCCCGCTATCGCCTCGCACATCAACGCGAACATATTCACTCCCTCACCGCTTGTCACACGGCGGCTACCTTGCGCGCCGCCTCGTTCAAACCTTCAAAAGAAAAGCCGCCCGTGCTCTCTTGCGGCAAGCGGGGGCGGCTCGAACGTGAAACTCAAAACTGAACGGAGGCTGAGGGACTCGAACCCCCACGCGCTGCCGGACTTTAAATTCAAATGGCGGAAGGGACAGGACTCGAACCTGCAAGCACTTTCGTGCGGTAGTTTTCAAGACTACTGCCTTACCAATTAGGCTACCCTTCCATTGAAAGCCTGAAACGCGGGGCAAGACTTACCGAGTTTCGACCCGCCAAACATTCAGGTATCAAATATTCCTCACATCCGGTTTCTCCGGCATAGAAGATATACAGCCAGTCGTAAGCCTCCGGTTCACACTTTTTTACCACGTACCCGCTCGCGTTTGAGTGGATATTTCTCAAACCCACCTTTCGCCCTCGGGCGTGTCGATAATTAAATCATATTTAGCAGATTCTGTTATCGGAACGGACACGTCGTAACCTAAACGGGTAAAGGTTGCGATGGCTTGAGCAGTCGCTATGTCACCTTTTCTTTGAGTAACTCTCATAGAAAGTATATAGCGACATGGCCGACCAGAATCAAGACCGCTGACTTACCAATTAGCCTAAGCCTCCGGATTTTCCCACACACTATAACGCACCGTTCTCAGTGGCCTCAACCGCAGGCGGGACGGCAGATGACCCGGTCGGAAGCCGCGCGGGCGGGCGCGCCCGGCCTGACTTTCAAGTCGTGCCTTTGGCCGTTTCGCTGACGATGAGATCGACGACCGCGTCGAAATTGTTGGCGCGGGCGAAGACCTGACGCTGGCGCGCCGCGCCGTTGCCGCGTGCGAGCGTATAGCGCGTGATGGCGGCCACTTCATCCCAGTTGCCGTCCGCTTCGAGCGCGGGGCGCAGGTGCGTGAGAAGTTTCTCGACCACTTCGGCGGCGGGGCGGGCGCACCCCTCCGTCACGTCTATGAGTTCGGCGTCGAGGCCATAGCGGGCGGCGCGCCACTTGGCGGCGCGCAGCACTTCGGGGCGCACCTCGGTGAGCGGTTCGCCGCGCTTGTAATGATCGTAGGCGGTGCGTGTGAGCGCGCGCACCAGCCCCGCGATCATAACGGCCTCGTCGATGGTCAGGCACACGTCCGTGACGCGGTATTCGAGCGTCTCGTAGCGCGCCGAGGGGCGCACATCCCAGTAGATTTTCGTCCCATCCGAGACGCTGCCCATCGCGACGAGGGTTTCGACGAGCCGGTCGTATTCGGCGCGCGAGCGGAAGACCTGCGGCGTGCCGGACATCGGCCAGCGACGCCAGATTTCGGTGCGGAAACTGGCGTAGCCCGTGTCCCAACCGAGCCAGTAGGGCGAGTTTGCGGCCAGCGCCAGCAGCGGCGCAAGGCACAGGCGCGCGCGGTTCATCACGTGGATGGCGGCCTCGCGGTCGTTGATGCCGACGTGGACGTGACAGCCGAAGATCAACTGCTCGCGCGCCAGTTGTTCGTATTCCTCGGCGATGCCTCGATAGCGACGCTTGGGCGTGAGCGTTTGGTCTTCCCAGTGCGAGAAGGGATGCGTGCCCGCCGCCGCGATCAGGTGGCCGTCGCGTTCGGCGGCCGAGATGATCTCGCGCCTGAGATGCGTGAGTTCGTCGCGGGCTTCGGCCAGCGTCGCGCAGACGTTCGTGCCGATCTCGATCTGCGAGAGATAGAGTTCCGGCGTGACGCTCTCGCCCACCGCCTCGCGCGCATCGGGCAGGATGCGCAGAGCGCGCGGGCGCAACTCGCGCGTCTCACGGTGGACGATCTGATACTCTTCCTCAACCCCGATGGTGAACTGCTCTGTTTCCGGCATGCCCCGAGTGTACAGAATAGACCGCGCGATACCAAAACAGGCGAGCCTGATTCTGTATATTTATGTTGTTACTGCCCGCCGCCACCGACATGGACGCAGCGCAGGCCGGGCGCATGCTTTCCCGAAGAAGCGTGCAAGACCGAGCGCGCACGACGCTCGCGCGCCGGAACGAGACGACGGCGGCGCGGAGGCCAC
>DATCWB010000007.1:0-2461 GCA_036566625.1 Pyrinomonadaceae bacterium | reverse complement strand
TGACGCCGTCGATATAGGCGTCAATAATCCCTATCCCGAGGCTACGTGCGTCGTCATCGAAGTAAAGACTTCGGATTCATATAGAACATATAAATACAGCGGGCTATATCCGGCAGAGGCGCTGGAAGTTAAAAACGTGGTAGAAATCATTAACACCTTATCCGATGAGTTTGGAGTTCAACTAGAGGGTGTCTGAAAGGCGGTTCTGTTGCAAGAACTGCGAGGTCTGCCGCCGGCATCAGCGAGCAGACCTTCTATAGGTGGAAGGCGGAGTTCAGCCAAGCGGGCGTCTCAGAGTTGCGCAAATTAGATGACCCTATGGATTCAAGTCCGGCTCCAATGTGAACCCTTCTCTGAAATGGTAGTGTTGCAAAAATTTTCTGAGCACACCAGATGTTGTGCTTACACCACCTCTTAGGCCGCTACTAATTGCGGCCAAAATTTTTTTTGCAACACTACCAGGCGAGGCGACGTACTGGTGCTCGACAACCTCAGCGCCCACCACGCGAGCCGCATTGAGGAGGTGGCCGAGGAGTGCAGAGCGCGAGTCATCTGGCTGGCGCCGTACTCGCCGGACTTCTCGCCGATAGAGCTGATGTGGTCAAAGATCAAGACATTGATGCGAGCGGCTAAGGCCGGGACGCGCGAGGAGTTTGAGCGGGCGTTGAGGGCGGCGCTCGAACTCGTCACCGGAGCAGACTGCCACGGCTGGTTCAGGCACTGCGGCTATCAGGTCACATCCAATCGCAATTAGCTATAAGTGCTCGCACAAAATTAGATTGAACCACTTTGGGATGTCCAGTGCTTCAAATTCAATGGTTTCGGTCAAGGATAGTTCAAACTAAATTAGTCTGAGTACTTAATTGGGTTAGGAGCCGGCAACTATGCTTTCGCTTCTCGCACGGAGCCGTTCCCTTCTTCGCGCCCTTCGCCGTGGCGCACGCGGCCCGCGCGCCTTCGACAGTCTGCGGTTCTCGGTGCTCGACCTCAAGCTTGGCGGACGCATGCTGGTCAAGCATCCTGCGCTCACCGTGATCGCAACGATTGCCGTAGGGTTCGCGGTCGCCGTCGGCACTGTCGGGTTCGAGATCGCGCGACAAGCGCTCTGGCCGACGATTCCGCTTCCGGACGGCGACGCCATCGTCGCGTTACAAAACTGGAATGCCGCCGAAAGCGTGCGGGTCGACGCATTGCGCCGTGATTACGAGCTGTGGCGCGACGGCCTCAGCACGATTACCGATCTTAGCGCCGTCGAGGTGGAAGAACGCAGCATCGCCGTCGGCGCCGGCCCCGGTCAGCCGGAGACCGTCGCCAACGTGACCGCGTCGACCTTTGCGCTGACGCGCGTTCCGGCGTTGATGGGACGCACGCTGCTGGAAGCCGATGAACGGGGCGGCGCAGAAGAGGTCGTGGTGGTCGGATACGACTTCTGGAAGAACAAGCTGGACGGCGCGGCAGACGCCGTCGGCCGCGTCATTCGCATCAGCGGCACGCCTGTCACGATCGTCGGCGTGATGCCACGCGGCTACGGATTTCCACGGCGGAACGGCGTCTGGCGACCGTTGCATCTCGAGCGGACTCCCGAGGCATCGCCGAGCCTGCGGTATGTCTTTGGCCGCTTGGCGCCGGGCCGTACGCACGAGGAAGCGAGCGCAGAGCTGGCGGTGATCAGCGCCCGAGCAGCGACGACGTTTCCGGAGACGCACAAGCATGTGCGCCTGCAAGTCCTTTCTCTGCCCGACGCCGTCAGTGATTTGCCTGACATGGCGGCGTTGGTGCTGGCGTCGATCAACGTGTTCCTCGTGCTGTTGGCCGCGCTTTTGTGCGGCAACGTCGGAATGTTGTTGTTCGCCCGCGCCGTCAGTCGAGAGCGGGAGCTCCTGATTCGCGCCGCACTCGGCGCCAGCCGTGGGCGCCTCATCATGCAACTCTTTGCCGAGGCGCTCCTGCTCTGCGCCGTCGGCGCGGTGGTTGGTCTCCTGGTTGCGCGCTTCGTGCTCGCGCGGGCTTGGACGGAGATCGAAGTGCAAATGGGTCCGTTGCCGTTTTGGATCGACACCTCGCTTTCGACGACGACGATTCTGTATGCCGTTGGGCTGACGCTGTTCGCGGCGGCGATCGCCGGCGTCGTTCCCGCGCTCAAAGTGACGTCGGGTGGTGCTAGTGGTAGGCTCCAGGCCGCGTCAAGCGGCGGTGGCGGGTTACAGTTCGGCGGCGTGTGGACCGTGGTCATCGTCGTGCAGATTGCGTTCACGACGCTGCTTCCGTGGCCGCTGCTCGGCCTGGGAGGGGACATCGGGGGAGACACGCCCGCAGGATTCCCGGCCGAAGCATTTCTCACGGCCACGCTCGAAATCGATCGCTTTGACGGCGTCGCGGCGAGTGGAGACACGGTGCCGGCGGTGCGTGCGGCGCGGCTCGAAGCACGCTACCGCGCGCTCGCCGACCGGCTCCGACAGGA
>DATCWB010000006.1:0-3223 GCA_036566625.1 Pyrinomonadaceae bacterium | reverse complement strand
AAAGTCGTACACGTATTATAAAAAATAATACACGGCTGAGGTCGCCGGTTTGAGCAAATCCGTTCGTGTCTCGATTCCACTCGCTGCCCCGGCGCGAGAGCGCGTGCGCGAGAGCGCGTGCTATAATTTTCTCTTCCAATGAAGCGCGCCGGAATTTACATTCATATACCCTTCTGCCGTTCGCGTTGTTCATATTGCGACTTCGCCACCGGCGCATACGAAGGCCAACTCGCGGAACGCTATGTCTCCGCCCTGACGCGGGAGATTTCGACTTTCAAACTCCCGCCTGCCACCCACTCGCACGACGCGGCGCCCGGCGATATTCAAGCGGACGCTCCGCGCGTAGATGCGATCTGCGACGCGGACACGATCTATTTCGGCGGCGGCACGCCCTCGCTGCTCACGCCCGCGCAGGTCGAGCGCATCCTCGGCGCGGTCGGCGAGCGTTTCCGCGTCGCCGACGGTGCGGAAGTGACTCTGGAGATGAACCCCGGCACGGTGACGCCGGAGTTGGCCGAAGAATTTCGCGCGTGCGGCGTCAATCGCGCGAGTTTCGGGCTGCAAACGTTTGACGACGAGCAACTGCGCCGGCTCGGGCGCACGCACACCGCCGCCGACGCGCGGCGCACGCTCTCCGTCCTGCGACAGGCCGGGTTCGATAACGTGAGTTTCGATCTCATCGCAGGGCTGCCCGGCCAGACGCTCTCGCAGTGGGCGCGAAACATGGACGAGGCGCTCGCGCTCCGCCCCGCGCACCTCTCGCTCTACCTGCTCGAAGTCCACGAAGCCACGCCCCTTGCCGTGCAACTGCGCGAAGGCCGATGGCCGCAGCCCGACCCGGACGTGGCCGCAGAGATGTATCAACTACTCGTCGAACGCACGCGCGCCGACGGTTACGAGCATTACGAGATTTCCAACTTCTGCCTGCCGGGGCGCGAGGCGCGCCACAACTTGAAATACTGGACGAATGCGCCCTACTACGGCTTCGGCTCGTCCGCGCATTCCTACGACGGCGCGTGCCTGCGCTGGTCTAACGAACGCGACGCTGCGCGCTACGTCGAACTCGTCGAAGGGCGCGGCTCGGCCGTCGTCGAAACCAGTGAACTGAGCGTGCGCGACGCGGGCGCGGAAGCGCTCTTCCTCGGCCTGCGCCTGTTGCGCGGCGTTGACCTCGAAGCGCATCGCGCCGAGTTCGGGACGGACGTGCGGAGCGAATACGCCGCCGACCTCTCGCGCTTCCGCGAAGCCCGTCTGATCGAACTCGACGGCGACCTTCTGCGTCTCACGCGCGACGGCGCGTTGCTGTCGAACGAGGTGTTCGCCGCCTTCGTCTGAGCGGCGCGGAGTTTTTTTTGCGGCTTGTTCGATCTCTCCAGGAGACTCAAGGTATGAGTTCGACCTCGGAACAGGAACAACGGAACAAGTCGCCGCGCTCCGAAAAGGATGTCATCTACTGGGAAGGCGGCGTGAAGTTCGGCGGCGCGGTGGCGTTGATTATGGCGGGCATCGAGTTGATGACGCGCCCGGAACGCTATTACCCGCTGTGGCCGCTCAATCCGGCCATCGCTTTCAGTTGGCTCTGGATGCTGATTGTGCATCCGATTATCTATTTCGGAGTGGGATGCCTGTTCGGTCTAATGACGTGGGCGATTTACGGTGAGCGTTCAGAGGCCGGGCGGGACGAGTAAAGTATGATCGATCTGAGAAGCGATACGGTGACGAAACCGACGCCCGCGATGCGGCGCGCGATGAGCGAGGCCGAAGTGGGCGACGACGTGTACGGCGAAGACCCGACGGTCAATCGCTTGCAGGAACGCGCGGCCGAAATGTTCGACAAAGAGGCCGCGCTCTTCGTGCCGACGGGTTCGATGGGCAACCAGATCGCCGTCAAGTTGCACACGCGGCCGGGCACGGAAGTCGTCATAGAGGAGCGCGGCCACATCTACAACTACGAGATGGCCGCGATGGCGGCCGTCGCCGGCACGCTCGCGCGCCCCGTCCGGAGCGCGGACGGCAGCGGCATCCTTCGTTGGGAAGACATCCGTGCGGCCATCCACGCCAACGACGCCCCTTACTACGTCGCGCCGACCGGCCTCGTCGCCCTTGAGAATTCGCACAACCTCGCGGGCGGCACGCTCCTCACCAGAGAACGCACCGGAGAGATTTGTGAGGGCGCGCACGCGCTCGGCATCCCCGTCCACCTCGACGGCGCGCGCCTGTTCAATGCCGCCGTCGCGCTCGGCGAGACGGTCGCCGCGCTCGCCGCGCCCTGCGATTCGGTGATGTTCTGCCTGTCGAAGGGGTTGGGCGCGCCCGTCGGCTCGATGCTGCTCGGCAGCCGCGCGTTCATAGACGAGGCGCGCGCGTGGCGCAAACTACTCGGCGGCGGGATGCGACAAGCAGGCGTCATCGCCGCCGCCGGACTCATCGCGCTCGAAGAGTCGCCACAACTCTTACACAAAGATCACATGAACGCGCGCCGTCTTGCCGAGGGCGTCGCCGAACTGCCGGGCGTGAAGATCGACCCGGAACGCGTCGTCACCAACATCGTCATCTTCGACATCAAGGGCACGCGCCGGGCGGCCGATGCGATCTGCGCGCGCCTGCACGCGCGCGGCGTCCTCGCCTCCGGCTTCGGCTCATCCATCCGCATGGTCACGCACTACGACGTGTCTGCGGCGGATATAGACGCGGCAGTCTCTGCCCTGCGCGATGTTCTGCTCGAACGGTAAGTTTCAGGTTTCAAGTTTCGGGTTTCAGGTCTGAGGCCGCTCAGTTCCTGAACTTGAAACTTGAAACCTGAAACCTGAAACTTCTTTATGACACCTATGATCATCGCCATTGACGGCCCTTCGGGCGCGGGCAAGTCCACACTCGGGCGCAGGCTCGCACGCGAACTCGGCTTGCTCTACGTGGACACGGGCGCGATGTACCGCGCGGCCGCGCTCGCCGTCGTCGGTGCGGGCGTGAGCGCAACGGACGCGGACGAGGTGGCGCGCGTCGCCGCGCTCGCGCGCATCGAACTGGCGGGCGACCCGGATTCTTTGCGCGTCCTGCTCGAAGGGCGCGACGTGTCCGCGGAGATTCGCACGGAGCAGATCACGCGCCTCTCTTCCGTCATCTCCGCGATCCCGGCGGTGCGCCGCGACCTCGTGCGCCGCCAGCGCGAGATGGGCGCGCTCGGTCGCGGCGTCGTCTTGGACGGGCGCGACATCGGCACGGT
>DATCWB010000005.1:0-3460 GCA_036566625.1 Pyrinomonadaceae bacterium | reverse complement strand
GGTTCAATAGGAATGAATGAAGAATTGATTCATTGATCCATCGGTTCATTGATTCGATGAAGAGGTGATCAAATGAATCAATTCTTCTTCCCTTTGCCCGCCTTCACTTCATCCACACATCCCGGTTCTCAAAATACGTCGGCGCGCCCGTCGGGTGCGTCCGGCGAAAAGCTTCGAAGCGCGCGCGCAGTTGTTGGTATCTGCGTTCGGAAGATTTGAGTTCGCGGTGCGGCAACTCTTGCAGGTAGCGTTCGACCTTCCAGACGTTCCTCACGGAAAAACGCCAGTCATAATTGCCCAGATCGTAGAGGTTGGCGACGCCGTAACCGGTGATGCGCGCGGTGTAATCAACGTATGGATCGAAATAGCTCCACGCCAGTTGCCGCAAATTGCGGAAGACCGGGCGGCGGCCGTGCAGGCCGGTGTCGCGCGAGCGGGCGATTGCGCCCCACAGTTTGTTGCGGCGAAACGGGAAGACGACGTGATCAAGTTTGTCCTGCGATTCCAGGCTGAGCAGGAGCGGCGGGTAATCGTGCTGCTCCAGAATGGCGGCGGCGACGAGCGCGGCTTCGAGACAGTGAACCTCGCCGTGCCGGAGCGACCCGCGAAACGAGCGCAGCGTGCCGCCTCCAAGCTCGCGGTTGTAACGCAGCGCGGAGAGGTACGCTTGCACCTGTTCGGGCGTGCGGTGCGTCTCGATGATCTTCCGCTCGCGCGGCGTAAAGGCTTCCCTGCCCGGTTTCAGAGACATAAGATTTCAGCTTGTATCAAACGAGGCACGCGGCGCAAGTCGCGGCGCGTGAATCATTAAGCTTCCGGCACGGCCGCGCCCGTAAAAAAGGGCTGGCGCGTCTGACTTGATTCAAACGCAATGATGTTGTATGAAATTAACTTAACCGAAATAAATCTTCCCGATTGACAACGCGCGACGAAGAAATTCGCGCGCGCAAAATTCAAATCCGTCGGCCGCGTCTCACTATCAGCAATCCCGAGGCGGTCGCGCAATTGATAAGCAGGACATTTTTTTGTGAGCACCAGACCTGAACGTACGCCCCCGCCATTATCTAACGCCGAGCAGGAAACCGAAGCGGCCGCCGACCGGCTCAATACGCAGATTGACGCCGCGCTCGCCAGCGTAGCCACGCGCAACAGCGACGACGCGGGCGAACTCGAAGCCTACGCCGACCGTATCGAACGCTCAGCGCGCGACCTCTCGGTCGCTCTGCGCGAGTTGGCAAAACGCAGACGCAACACGGATGATGAATAATGAAGGATGAGGTAAGAACGCTGAGCGATGAAGGAAAGACAATTCGCTTCCGGTTCATCGTTCATCGCTCGCACTTCATCGTTTAATTGATAAAGAGTATCAAAGATGGCAGCATCTGTTCTGACGAAAGAATCCGGCTCGCAGGATCGTGGCCGCAGGCGCAGCGAAGTTGGGCTTGATGCGCTCGGCATCACGCAGGCCAGCAATATCTACTGGAACCTCTCGACGCCGGAACTCTATGAAGAGATCGCGAGGCGCGGCGAAGGGCTGTTCTCCGATCACGGCGCGCTCATCGTGGACACCGGCGAGCACACCGGGCGCGCGGCCAAAGACAAGGCCATCGTGCGCGACGGGAACAGCGACGATAAGGTCTTCTGGGGCGAGGTCAACAAGGAATTCTCGACCGAGCGTTTCAACGCCCTGCGCGACCGCATGATGGCGCACACGGCGGGGCGAGACCTCTTCGTGCAGGACACTTTCGCCGGGGCTGACCCGCGCTACCAGCTTCCCATCCGCGTCGTCACCGAACTCGCGTGGCACTCTCTCTTTGCGCGCACCATGTTCATCGAGGGCGGCCGCGAAGTTGGCAACCATGTGCCGGAATTCACCATCGTCAACATCCCGAGTTTCAAAGCCGACCCCGAACGCGACGGCACGCGCTCACAGACGTTCATCCTGATGGACTTCACGCAGCGACTCGTCCTCATCGGCGGCACAAGTTACGCGGGCGAGACCAAGAAGTCCGTCTTCACGATTCTCAACTACCTGCTCCCGCAGCGCGGCGTGATGAGCATGCACTGCTCGGCGAACGTCGGCGACGCGAACGATGTGGCGATCTTCTTCGGACTGTCGGGCACGGGCAAGACCACGCTCTCCGCCGACCCCGAACGCCAACTCATCGGCGATGACGAGCACGGCTGGTCGGACGACGGCGTGTTCAATTTCGAGGGCGGCTGCTACGCCAAGGTTATCAAGCTCTCGCCCGAAGCCGAGCCCGACATCTATCGCACCACGCGCATGTTCGGCACGGTGCTGGAAAACGTCGTCTACGACGCGGAGACGCGCGCGCTCGACCTCGACGACTCTGCGAAGACCGAGAACACGCGCGCCGCCTACCCGCTGACGAGCATCCCGAACATCGTGCCCGAAGGCCACGCCGGCCACCCGCAGAACATCATCATGCTCACGGCCGACGCCTTCGGCGTGCTGCCGCCCGTCGCACGCCTCACGCCCGAGCAGGCCATGTATCACTTCCTCTCCGGCTACACGGCGAAGATCGCGGGCACTGAGCGCGGCGTCACCGAACCGGAAGCGACTTTCTCCACCTGCTTCGGCGCGCCCTTCATGGTCTTGCACCCCGGCACTTACGCAGACCTCCTGGGACAGAAGCTGACCCGGCACAAGGCCAACTGCTGGCTCGTCAACACGGGCTGGTCGGGCGGCCCCTACGGCGAAGGCCAGCGCATGAAGATCAAGTACACGCGCGCCATGATTCGCGCCATCCTGTCGGGCGCGCTCTCGGAAGTGGAGACCCGCCCCGATCCGATCTTCGGCGTCGGCGTGCCCGTCTCCTGCCCCGATGTCCCGGCCGAAGTCCTCGTGCCGCGCAACACCTGGAAAGACCCCGAAGCCTACGACCGCAAGGCGCGCGAACTCGCCGAACGTTTCAACAAGAACTTCACCAAGTACGCCGACGGCGTCTCCCCCGAAGTGCGCGCCGTCGCGCCGAAGGCTGGCTAGAGCAATAACGGAGACGTTAAATAAGTTGAAGGCGACTACGCGATTGCATAGTCGCCTTCTTTTTTGTCCGGCGCGGGTCGGGCGAAAGTTCGCAGTTTAAAAACGGAAGCCGAAGCCGATGCTGCCCTGAAAGTTATGGGTCGTTTCGGACGGCGCGGTGACGACGACAGCCTGCCGCGGGGCGCCCGAGGCGGGATCGGAGTTGATCACGATGGGCACCCTGTGCTCGCCCAGACGGATAATAGTGTCGCCCGCGTCGAAGCGTATGAGCGTTCGCCGCGACGGGTAATATTCAAACACGCCGCCCACGTCGAAAGCGAAGTGCGCCCGTCCCTTCCCTTCAAAGCAACCGCGCGGCGGCGGAAAGATCGTGATGCAGGCGACATCGCGGCGCTCCTGCAAATCGCCTTCGCTGAAATGGACGAAGCCCGGCCGCGCCTTGGCGAACACTCC
>DATCWB010000004.1:0-7044 GCA_036566625.1 Pyrinomonadaceae bacterium | reverse complement strand
TGCTGACCCCTTCTACTTTTAACTTCTCCCTGTTTGTCTCTCTACCCACCGCCGGAGAGAAGATTGTTGCTGCGCGTGGTGTGGTCGAACTTGTATTGGTAGGTCGTCACCAGCAGCGGAACCGGAACGGTGTATTCGACGCGCGCCTCGATGCGCGATTCGCGGTTGGCGACCGTGACGCGCGCATTGGATGGCGCGCCGTAAGTCGTGAGATTGCGACGCAACTGATCCTCCGTCCAGGGCGCGTCTCTATTGGTGATGACCGCGTTGTTCACCGTGTCCTGCATGAAGACTTTTAACTGTGAAGCCTGATAGGCGACGGGCACATACTGGTAACCGGCGTAAGCGACAACCGCGATAACCACCAACATGAGCAGGAAATTGGTGCGCGCGCTGCCGCGCTCGGTAGTCCTCTGCGCGCCCGAATGGCTGTCCGGCACTTGGCTCATTTCAGTTACCCCCTACTTTTGTCTCCCAAACTTCCGGTCAGCGCGGCACGGAGCGCGGCGCGCACGACGCGTGGCGGAATCTCCTCGCCGCCGACGATGCGCGCCCGCCCGAGGCGTTCGAGCAGCACCCAGCGGACGTGGCCGCCGACGCTCTTTTTGTCCGAAGCAATCGCGCGCAAGATGGCGCGCTCGTCGAGATCGTCCGCGCGGGGCAAGCGGCCTGCGAGCCGGACGCAGGCTCTAAGAGATTCTAACTCCGAAGCGTCGAGCATGCCTAGCCTTTGTGATATTTCAGCCGCGACGATCATCCCATAGCCGACCGCCTCGCCGTGGCGAAAACGCCCGTAACGCGTGACGGCTTCGAGCGCGTGTGCGGTGGTGTGGCCGAAGTTGAGGATGCGCCGCGAACGCGCATCCGTGCGCCCTATATCTTCCCGCTGGTCTTCGGCCACGACCCTCGCTTTGAAAGAGCACTGCGCGGCGATCAGGCCGGTGAGTTCGTCCGCGCGTCGCGGCCCGGGCTTCACATCGCGCGCGGTTTCACTCATTCGCTCGGCGGCGAGAAAACGGCGTGTCTGTTCAAACAGACGGCGACTCCCGACCGCGCCCTGCTTGATCGCCTCGCACCACCCGGCGGTCAGTTCGCGCACGGGGAGCGTCAGCAGCGTCTCCGTCGAGATGACGACGGCGCGCGGCTGGTGAAACGCCCCGATCAGGTTTTTCCCGTCGCGCGTGTTAACGGCCGTTTTGCCGCCCACAGAGGCATCAATTTGCGCGAGCAGCGTCGTCGGCGCTTGCAGGAAAGCGATGCCGCGCAGGTACACGGCCGCCGCGAAGCCCGCCAGATCGCCCACGACCCCGCCGCCGAGCGCGACGACCGCGTCCGTCCGCTCAAGCTTGCTCTCGGAAAAAAACGCGAGTGCGCGCGCCGCCGTCCTGAGATTCTTGTGGCGCTCGCCGTCGCCCATCAGCCAGTGCGAGACGTTGAACCCGGCGGCGCGTAAGTTGCGAACGACGGCCGCGCCGTAGAGGTTGAAGACGCGCTCGTTCGAGACGACGGCGATGCGGCGCGCGTGCGGCGACAGAGTGCGGCGGGCGATGTCGCCAAGCGCGTCGAGCGCGTTCGCGCCGATCTCGATCTCATAATTTTCACGCGCCCCGAGGCGCACGCCGACTCGTCGCATCTGTTTCATTCGCGGATGAGAGTTGAGTTGACCCGGTCGGCCAATAAGTCGAAGCTCAATGCACCGAGGCCGACGAGCGAGGCCAACTCTTCAACCGTGTAGCGCGAACCCGTGTTCCACATGTCGATCAATTCGTCGGCGGCTTTGCTGGTTGACCACCAGCGATGACCGTAGCGCGTCCGAAAATATTCACCGAGCGCGGTGGCGAAGAGACGGGCGCGCAAATAGACGGCAGGCGCAGGCGGCGCGCGCTGAATTTGTGCCTCGTGCAGGCCGTCGGGAACTAAATCGTGAAGATGCAGCGCGGAATGCGCGCTGAAACCCGTCGCTTCTTCAAGAGCAGTCGCATACGACGCGGCGAGTTGTTCGGAGCGCGCGTCCGGCGCTTCTTCGAGCGCGCGCTCGTGTTGCAGCCGGACGCAGGCGCTGCGCGTGCGGTGCAACCCGACGAGCGCGACTGAGCGCGCGATCTCATTCGCCTCCGAAGGTCGCACCTGTCTGTGCTCGGCGATCCAGGCGCGATCTGTGAGGAGATCGCCGAAAAGAAAGGCGAAACCGGCGCGGGTCGTTTCGTCGGGCGCGTGGACGAATTCGGGATAGCGCGCGGCGAGATCGCGCGAGAGCCACGCGAAATGTTGTGCGCGTCCCGCCGCCTCAAAAAACGTTTGATAGGAGATGACGCCGCGCATCTCGTCATAGACGAGGCGCACGTCGCCCGGCGGATTTAGAGCAAAACACTGTGCGGGCGTGTGCTGTAACTCGTCCGAGGTTGCTTCTACGCGCAGATTCAACTGTTGCGCAGGACGGATGCCGAGACTTCTCATCGTCGCCTCATAAGTTGAGCGCAGATAGCCTTCGTGGAAATAGCTTTCGAGATGCGGAAGTTGCACGAAGCGCAGGGCGTCGGAGTAGGCGGGCGCGCGGGCGAAATCGGCAGGCAGGTGGCGCACAGACCAAACTGATAAGTTCGCGTTGTAGACGCGCGCGGTGTGTTCGAGGAAGGCAACCGCACCCGAGCTCAAACTTTCGCCGCCCGACTTCCCGTCGAGGCCGGACAGGAGATCGAAGTAAGAGTTGAAACCGAGCGTGCGTGCCCCTTCGTGAAGCACGTAGAAGCGCGCGGCGCGCAGGTCGGCACAGGCGAGAAGCGCGTCGAACCAGCGCGCCGCGAGTTCGCGCCCGCGCGCCGCGTCTTGCTCGGCGGCGAGAACGTCGCGCACGTCGCGCGCGGCAAACGTCCGGCCGTTGCACTCAAAGCGCACGGACGCGCAGCAGCGTGCGAGTTCGTCCGTCACATCCGTGGCGCGCGCTTCCACGTGGCCGAGTTGCGCCGCGCGCAACAGGGCGGCGAGGGCAACGCGCTCGGTCTGAAATTGTTTTGAAGTCTCCTCAAGCGCGCGCGTGAGATCGTCAATTGCGGAGCGCGTCCAGAGGTCGGCGTAGCGATCTCGAAGCGGCGCGAGGCGCAGTTCCGGCTCGACGCCCGTGTGGTAATCGTATCCGGTGCGCTCAAGCGCAGCCCGATAGGCGGCGTAATCGCGCCGGTAGTCGTCCGTCTTCATGGCAGCGGCACGAACGGCTTCACGCTTTCGTGGAAAAGTTGAATTGCCGAAAAGAGATTTTTCAGAACGAATCGGATTCTAGCACGCGCGCCCGGCAGCGGCGTACGGGGAATGGGGCGGGAGGTGGTCGCTATAAAAGCAGAACCGGCGCAGCGAACTTGGGGAACGCTGCACCGGTTCTAATTCGTGGCTACTGTCCTCACCCCAGCAACCACTGAGACGGAGGATCCACCAACCGTCTCTCTTGCCCCACAATATACATCGCAATGTCTGTGCCGTGCAAGTGCTTTTTTAACTTTTTTGCACCTATCATCTGTCTTTACTGGGGTTGCAGCCTTTCCCGCCCTGCAAGGCGACGCTTATTCAAACTTTGCAGAAGCCTGCAACGGGTAACAATTACATCAATCGGTGCGTAAAGTTTTCCCGGCTGTTATTGTTTGCCGCTGCCGAGAGTGCGCTCGATCACCATCGCCAAATTTTTAGCCAGCCGCTCAACTTCGTCCTGCCGCGGCCCCTCGATCATGATTCTCGCTAAAGGTTCCGTGCCGGAATAGCGGAGCAGGAGACGCCCCTCTCCGGCGAGGGCGGTCTCGGTCCGGCGTGCTTCCGCGGCTATCTCCGCAACCTCTTGAAACGGTCGCTTCTCGCCGACGCGCACGTTGACGAGCACCTGCGGGTAGCGAGTGAAGCCCGCGCTCAGTTGCTCAAGCGATGCGCCCGCCTCCCGCATCGCGCGCAGCAGGAAGAGAGTTGTCATCATCCCGTCGCCCGCCAGACTGACGCGCGGGAAGATGATGTGGCCGGACTGTTCGCCGCCGAGCGTTGCCCCCGTGCGCAGCAACTCTTCGAGCACGTACTTGTCGCCCACATCGGCGCGCAGCATTTCGATGCCGCGCGACTTGAGCGCGAGTTCCAGCCCGATGTTGCTCATCACGGTGGCGACTACCGACGCGCCGGCCAGTTCCCCGCGCGCCTGAAAATTCTTCGCCATCACCCACAACGTCGCATCGCCGTCAACGACCTGCCCGCGCGCGTTTAAGAAGAGCGCACGGTCGGCGTCGCCGTCGAGTGCGACGGCGAGGTCGGCGTTCTCGGCCACAACTTTGTCCCGTAGTCGTTCGACGTAAAGCGAGCCGCATTCGCGATTGATGTTGCGCCCGTCGGGCGCGTTACCAACGGCCGACACCTCCGCGCCCAGACGCACGAAGAGCGCGGGCGCGAGATGCGACGCCGCGCCGTTGGCACAGTCCACGACGATCCGCAGCCCGTCGAGTCGCAAGCCGTTTGCTACCTCTTCACACAAGTAGTCCAGATAGCGCGCCTGCAAAGACGCAGCACGCAGCCCCGCGTCTCCACCCGTTTCCACACTTCGCGACGAGATTTCAGCGAGACTTTCCGGCGCGTGCGATTCGTCGCCCTCGCCTTCGCCGCCGCGCGCCTGTCGGATGTCGGCTTCGATGAGCCGCTCGGTCGCGTCGTCGAGTTTGCGCCCGGTGGGCACGAAAATTTTGATGCCGTTGTCGAGATAAGGATTGTGCGACGCGCTGATGACGACGCCCGCATCGGCCGGAAGCGTGCGTGTCAGGAAGGCTACGCCCGGCGTCGTGATGACTCCGGCCGAATCGCACACCGCGCCCGCCTCGCGCGCGCCCTCTGTGAACGCGCTCTCGATCCAATCGCCGGACTCACGCGTGTCGCGCCCGAGCAGGATGTGTGGCGCGCGCCCGCCCGCCGCGCGTTCTGCCAGATGGCGCGCCAGTGAGCGGCCGGTTGTGCGGACGGTCTGCGCGTCGAGTGGGAAACGCCCGGCCTCGCCGCGCATGCCGTCAGTGCCGAAAAGTTTTTTCATGAGTAGCTTATGAGCCGTCAGCTGTCAGCTATCAGCAGTTCTGCAATTCTTTCCTGCTGATCGCCGAAGGCTCTTTAAGGATTAGTCGAGATCAGTTCGATGCGGCCTTCCAGATTCGGCGGCAGCAGGAGGCGCGGGCGCGTCGTGCCGTCGGCCGCCGTGTCGAAGACGACCGAGAGGTCTGAGGCGCGCAAGGGTTCGACGAAGGAGCGTGCGCCCCGCACCTCAATCGTGAGCAGCGAATCAGAGCCGTCGGCCGTGCGCGCGGCGACGCCGCCGAGACGCTTCGTCATCCGCGCCTCGGCGATTTTCACCTGCACGTCAACCACCGTATCGAGCGCGACGATCTTGCGATCCTGTATGTCTATGGCGATCTGCGTGGCGGTAAAGCTCTCCGTCCGGCCGTCGAGCAGGATGGTTTCGGTCGGCGCGCGTTCGAGCGCGTTGACGTGGCTTTCAGGGCCGCGCACGCGCACGCGCGCGGGCAGAGTTTCCAGCCCGACCAACTCGTAACCTTCCGGCAATTTGCCGTCAGTATCAGGTGCAACATCCAACTCGCGCTCGACTCGCCGCTCCAGCCTGAGCGGGATGCTGCCCGGCTCGATGCGCTCGACGACGATGCCCTCCGTGCCGATGCCTCCGGCCAATTGTAATGTGATGTTATTCGGCGAGAGTCGCACGACGCGCTCGCCCGGCCTGTAGCTGCTGGCGTCGTAGCTCAAGGACACGTCGCCTGATCTGATCGCATCCAGCGCGCTCTTGCTGCCGCGTAGGGACACATCAACTTTATCGCGCGGCTCGTTGCTGATCTCCATATCGGGCGGCAACACGAAAGAGAGCCGCACGTCGTGCAGTCGCGCCGTCGTCGGCACGCGCTGCCCGGTGACGGCGAACCACAGGCCGAGCGTGATGGCGAGCGCGAGCAATTTCAACCCCCAGTCGGCGAACAGGAGGTCGTGCAGCCATCGCCGCCCCATCTGGACGGCGTCCCTTTCCATGTCGCGAAAAGTCATAAAAGCAGAGGTCAGGGGTTGGAGGCTAGTAAGAATCAGTTCTTGCTTTTTAACTGATCTCTAACCTCTAGAGTCAGGTCGAGACGACTTCGTTCCTTTCGCTGTCGGTTTCGGCGGACGGTTGTGCCGACTCTTCGTTCGTGCGCGCGGGGGTTTTGATGGCGTCGAAGATGGCGGCGCGCAGCTTGGTGGCGTCGAGTCCGCGCCGGATTTGCCCGGCCTGCACGAAAGAGATCAGCCCGGTCTCTTCCGAGACCACGACGGCGACGGCGTCCGTGTCTTCCGTGATGCCGATGGCGGCGCGGTGGCGCGTGCCGAGGTCTTTCGAGAGGCGCGGGTTCAGTGTGAGCGGCAGAAAGCAGGCGGCGGCGGCGACCCGGTGGCGGCGGATGACGACCGCGCCGTCATGCAGCGGCGTCGCCGGGTTGAAGATCGTGACGAGCAGATCGTAGCTGAGTTCGGCATCCATCTTGACGCCGCCGTCGGTCACGTTCTTTAACCCGACCCCGCGTTCGATGACGACGAGCGCGCCCGTCTTCGTCGAGGCGAGCGTGGTGGCCGCCAGCACGATCTCGTCGTAGACGCCCTCGCCGAATTGCCCGCGATGGCGGGCAAGGCTCGGCAGCCGAATCTGGTTGCCGAGCGAGATCAAAGCCTGCCTGATCTCCGTCTGGAAGAGGACGATGATGGCGATACCGAGATAAATGAGCGCGCCGCGCAGCACGAATTCGAGCGTGGCGAGATCGCGTTTGTAAGCGATCCAGTAGAGCAGTGCGAAGAACGCAATGCCGGCGGCCATCGGCACGGCGCGCGTCCCCCGCAAAAGCTTCAACACCGTGTACACGATCAGAAAGACCAGCGCGATGTCGAGCAGGTTGCGCGGCTCGCGAAGTCTGTCCAGATATTCCGTGTAAGTGGGTGCGAAAAACATAAAACTAAACGATGCGGGAGGAAGGCGGAGCGACGACCGGCTGACGGCTCGCTTTC
>DATCWB010000003.1:0-6074 GCA_036566625.1 Pyrinomonadaceae bacterium | reverse complement strand
GCGCGCCTCCGCGCCGCGCCTGTTATCGAATCCCGCGAGTCCGGCAATGCCACACATCTCTTAAAAACTCCCTCTCAACCGTTCACCAAATCCGGCGGCTCTCAGGCGACCACCGGCAGCAGACGCTCGACGCCGTGCGCCGGTCGTGGCGTCGCGTCGTCCATGAAGACGCGATGCCATTGTTCGAGCATGAAAAGCGACCAGAGTTGCGTCGAGTGATCGCGCCGCCCGCGCCCGTGCTCGGCGAGCAAGCGGTTGACGTAAGCCGTCTCGACATAGCCGCGCGAGCGCGTGCGCGACTCGGTCAGCGTCTCGCGGATGCGCCCCGACAACTGATCGTTGATCCATTGATTGATGGGCACGCCGAAGCCCATCTTCGGGCGGTGCAAAATTTCGGCGGGCACGAACGTCGCCGCCGCGCGCTTGAAGATGTGTTTCGTCTCAAGGCCGCGCAGTTTGAGGTCGGCGGGCAGGCGCGCGGCAAACTCGATCAATTTATGGTCGAGCAACGGCGCGCGCGTCTCCAGCGAGACGGCCATGCTCATGCGGTCTACTTTGGTCAGGATGTCGCCCGGCAGGTAAGTCTTGCCGTCGAGATAGAGCAACTTGTCGAGCGGTTCGTTCGTCCTGACCTGCCCGGCGTAGAAGCGGAAGCGCGCGGCGGCCAGCCCGCCGTCTTTCAGCTGGGCGCGGAAGGCGGGCGTGTAGAGAGCGCGCTTGCCGAGCACGTTGAAGACCGAGACGCTGTCGATGTAGCGTTCGAGCGGGTCGAGCGAGACGTTGTGGAGGAAATTGCGCCCGCGCGCGCCGTGCGGCAGGTGCGCGCTTAAGGGGCGCATCAGGTTGTGACGCACGAGGCGCGGGATGCGCGTGAAACCGCTGCGCCCGCGATCTACGGCGTAGCGGGTGTAGCCGGCGAACAGTTCGTCGCCGCCGTCGCCGGAGAGCGCGACGGTGACGTGCTGGCGCGCGAGTTTCGAGACCATGTAGGTCGGCACGGCCGACGGGTCGGCGAACGGTTCGTCGAAGTGCCAGGCCAGTTCGTCAACTACCCGGCAGATGTCGGGCGTGACGACGAACTCGTGGTGGTCGGTCGCGAAATGTTTCGCGGCCACGCGCGCGTACTTGAGTTCGTTGAAGCTGTCCTCTTGAAAGCCGATGGAGAAAGTTTTGACGGGCTGCCCCATGTGCCGCGCCATCATGCCGACGACCGCCGAAGAATCCACGCCGCCCGACAAAAACGCGCCGAGCGGCACTTCCGACATCAGGCGCACGCGCACCGCCTCTTCCAGCAGCGCGAGCAACTCTTCGATGTAATCGTCGTCGCTGCGGCGCGTGGAAGGGTCGAACTGTTCGTGCGGGAAGTCCCAGTATTGCGTCAGCGCGACGCGCCCGCCAGTGAAAGAGAGATGATGGCCGGGCGGGAGTTTGTTGACTCCGCGCAGGATGCAGAGCGGGTCGGGCACGTAGCCGAAAGTGAGATAAGCGTCGAGCGCTTCGAGGTTCGTCTCGCGGCGCACTTCCGGGTGTTCGAGCAGCGACTTCAACTCGGAACCGAAGATGAACGAACCGCTCGCGGTCAACGCGTAAAAGAGCGGCTTCTTGCCCGTGCGGTCGCGCGCAACGAACAGCTTACGCGCGCGCGCGTCCCAGATGGCGAAGGCGAACATGCCGCGCAGGTGTTGCGCGCAATCCGCGCCGTACTCTTCGTAAGCGTGAATGATGGCTTCCGTGTCGGAGTGTGTGCGGAAGCGATGGCCGCGCGCTTCGAGCGCGCTTCGCAACTCGTCGTGGTTGTAAATCTCGCCGTTGAAGATGATCGTCAGCGCGTCGTCGCAACCGGAGAGCGGCTGATGCCCGCCCGCCACGTCGATGATGGACAGGCGGCGCATGCCGAGCGCGGCTTCACCCTCGACGAGCGTTCCCTGATCGTCCGGGCCGCGATGCGTGATGACGCGACACATCCGTTCGAGCACGGCGGTGCGCTCTGCCCGGTCGGGCAGCGTGCTGTTTCCAATGAATCCGGCGATACCACACATAAATGTTTAGACGGGCGGGCTGATAGCCGTCGCCCGTTTCCAGAGCAGGAGGCTTCTGAGTTGAACGGCCTTGCGACGAAGCGCGTCGCGTTCATCCGTGGTGACGATGCCGAGCAGCATCACCAGCGTCAGGTAGACGAGTGCGAAGACGATGCCGCACAGGGCGAGAGCGTAAAAAGGTTTCACGTCCGCGACGAGAGAGCGCACCCCGAAGGTGGCCGCCCCCGCCGTGAGCGCCGCGACGGCCAGAAGTCCCACGTCTTTCAACAAGAACCAATCGCGCCGCCCGACGCCGACGATGCGCGCGGCGCGCACGGCGATGATCAAACGCTCGACGGCGTTCGCCGTGATGCCGATGGTGATCGCGCCGACCATGCCGTAGCGCGGCGTGCCGTACCAGAGCGCGGCGCAAAGCAGCGTGAAGATGGTCGTGCGCACGGCGAGCAGGAAATAGCGGTGCTCGGCATAGGCGCGGATGATCGGTTCGTAAGCGTTCTGGATGATCGTCAGCGGGATGACGACGAGGTTGATGACGAAGATCGGCCAACTCGCCAGATACTGTTCGGTGAACAGCACGACGATAAATTCGCGCCCCATAATTGTGAGAAACACGTAGACGGCGAAATAGACGGCGGCGAGTTTGCGCACCATGCGCGCGATGAGCACGAGGATTTCGTGGTGCGCGCCCTCTTTCTGCAAATAACTGACGCGGGGGATGACGACGGCGACCGTCGAGTCGCTCAAAATTTGATAGAGCGGCAGTTGAAAACAGCCGATGGAATAGATGGCGAAGGCCGCCGCGCCGAAGTTATGCGAGACGAAATAATTATCTATGTTCAACTGCATGAAGTAGAACAGGGAGGCGAAGCCGAAGGGCAGCGCGTAAGCCGCCTGGCTGCGCATCATCGGCCAACTGAAGTGACGCCAGAAACTGCGGAAGCGCGAGTTGATGTAGAAGACGAGCGCGCCCAGTTGCAACGCGCCCTGAATGATCGAAGCGTAGATGATCGCTTCGACCGACGCGAAGAAGAACCCGGCGGCGACGAGCAGGAGCGTGCGCGTCAACTGCAAGCCCGTGATGAGCACGGTCGCCATCCGCACCTCGCCGTTGGCGACGGCCACGTATTCGAAGAACCACGAGCCGACCCAGAGCCAGAGCACGACGGCGATGTGCGGCGCAAAGGCGGCGAGTTCGGACGTGTTGAAGATGGTGGCGAGCAGGTCGGGGCGCAGCGCGAGCAGGAGGCTTCCCGCGCCCGCCACGACGAGGTGAAAAAGCAGGATATTGAAGATCACCAGAGAGCGCCGCGCCTGCTCGTGCTCGCGCGGCAGGAAATAGAACGCGCTCATGTGAAAGCCGAGCGGAAGGATGTTGACGGCGGTCATCACCACGAGGAAGACCTGCTTGTAGATGCCGAAGTCGGTCTGGCTCAAACTTCTGACGAGCAGGAGCGGCAGCGCGAAACTGAAGCCGAAGGCCAGCGTCCGCGCACACATCAGCCAGAACGCGTTCGACGTGAGCGACCCGCTCGCGTGGCGCGCGCTGAGTGAAGTCTCTTCCTGCGATGTCGGTTCTTCAGTTTCCATCTTCAACCCGATTGCGTTCCCGTCATCCTTCCCCTTAGCTATGGCCGACTTCGCTGCGCGATGAACGTTTCCAGCTAAGGAGGCGCGTCAGTTCGTCAACCGCGACGACGCGAAAGCCGACGCGCTCGATGGCCTTCAGCGACGGCCGGTTGGCCGCCAGCACACCGATGTAAGCGCGCTCGGCTCCTTCCGCGAATCGCTCGGTGAGAATCCGCGAGAGCAACGCCTGATAAAGTCCGCGGCCGCGATACTCCGGCAAGACGAAGTAGTCGTAGAGCGAGACGGACTGCGGCTCGAACTCAATGGTGGTCTCCGTCTCCGTCACGACCGCCGGCTCGGTCGGCCAGTAAGACCAGCCCCACCCGGCGAGTTGACCGTTGACGAGGACGGTGTGGAGCGTGCGCCCGCCGCGCAGACGCTCGGGCGCGCTCTGCAACATCAAGGCCAACGCGCGCGCCGTCTCGCGCGAGGTGCCCTTCCATTTCGCCAGATCGCGTATCTCGTCGCGGCGAAACTCACACGTCTCACCCGCCGCGAGTCGCGGCTCGACACAGACGACTTCCGGCGGCGTGACGCGCAGGATCAAACCGCGCGTCCGCTCTCCGACCCATTTCGCGCCGACGCGCGCGGCCAGTTTCAAACCACGGCCGAGACCGAGTTCGCGCGCGCGCCCCGCCGCGTCTTTTAAGTCAGAGGCGAGGCGTGCGGTCTGGTGCCAGTTGTACGCTTTGCCGGTGCGCGTCATGAGTTGCTTGGCGCGGCGGGCGGCGGTGTCGCGCAGCGTGCGCGCGCGATAGTTTCGCTCGCGCGCATAGAGATCGACGGACGGCAGATTCACGCACTCGTTGCCGAAGCGTCGTTTCACTTCGCCCGTGCCGAGCGTGAGGTCAACGCCGCGAATGCCGGCGTTCTCGGCATCCTGATAGAGCAGTGCGAGCAAAACCTGTCCGGGCGAGCGGTTCTCTTCGCGAATGTCTATGGAAGAGGCCCCCCAGTGGAGCACTTCGCGCCACACGTACCAGAAATGTTCGGCGATGACGCGCCCGCCGACCGAGAGCGCGCTGACCCGCGCAGCCAGCGGGCGATGCGCGAACAGAGAGTCGAAGAGGGCGCGCTTGCGCGGATCGTGGAACGAGACGCCGCGCGCGATCTGCAACTGGCGGAGCGAGTGAAAGTCGTAGAACTCCTGCTTGATCTCGTCCCAGTCCTCACGAGTCGTCACATGCCGGAGCGAGACCGCGCCCTGCCGGCCGAAGTGGTTCAGGTCTTTGCGCACGTCCTTCTTCTTGACGCCGCTCTTGAGCGCCTCCGCGTCGCGCGGCCACCAACGCCAGCATGGGTGCTCGCGCAGGATGCCGCGCACTCCCGTCGCGGATGATTCGGCGAGTGCGAGGATGATGCGCGTCGTCCCGGATTCCGGCTGCGTCGGCCCGACCCGGAAGCCCTCCTGAAAATTGCCCGCGCGATAGACGCCGAGCAGTTCGCGCACCACGTCCTCGCGATGTCCTTCGGCCGCCAACACGTCGCGGTAATCGGCCATGTTGTCGCCCGCGAAGACGAGACGCTTCGACGAGTTTTCGATTGCGAGCGGGACGAGGCCGACGAGGCGTTCGCCGCTCGTCACGACGACGACGAGCGGGCTGAACTGATCCGCGTAGCAGCGATACCAATCCATGCACCACGCGGGGCTTTGGAAAAAGTTGGCCGCCTCGTCCGAATCGGCCAACGCTTCCCACGCGGCGAGCGCGCCGGTCGCCGCGCGCTCGGCTTCGAGTTCGCGCAGGCTGCTAACCAGACGCGTCTTCACCGTCGCGCCCGTCGTCGTGCGTGCGCTCGTCGTCTCGCCGGCGGTGGCCGCCACGCCCGGCAATGTTTCGGCTTCTATCATCACTTTAACCATGAGGTTTCTTTACTTGGAGCGCGTTTCCCATCTTCCCCTGCCCCTTCAGTTTTGCTATGACCTCTCGCTCCTTTACAACCGCTTACGCCGTGCGCGCGGGCGTGATTAACCTGAGCCGGTAATCGCGGAATTCGCCGGGGCTTCCCTCGCGCCCGTCGCAAGCGGCGAGGATGATGTTGGTCATCTCGCGCGCGGTGGTGAAGTGCAGTTTGAACGCGCCCGACGCGCGCGCCTCTTCGGTCAATTCGCGGAGGAACGTTTTGATCAGTTCCCCCGTCATCGCCGATTCGTCGTTCGGGTCCATGCCGTGACAGTGCAGTTTGATGAAGACCCAATCGGGACGCCCCCCGACGGTGATGGCGGCCTGTCGCCAGAGACGCAGGCGACGCATCGTCGGCGGGTAGCGCGTGGTGAGCGCGCCGTTTTCGATGTAGGGGACGGGCACGCCGCGCTGTCCGGCTTCAGGGACACGCTCGCAGGCCACGGGTGCCTCTCCCGCTGGGACGGCGAGGGCGAGCCGCGCTACGCGTTCGTGCACGGCAACTGGG
>DATCWB010000002.1:0-4603 GCA_036566625.1 Pyrinomonadaceae bacterium | reverse complement strand
GATGCCCCACATGCCGTCCCACAGGTTGTCGGTCGCCGCGCTGCTGTACATGAAGTCGGCCACGGTCTTGTTGCCGCCACCGATGTTACCGACGGCCGGGATCGGTGGCAACTCGAACTCGAAGTGTTCGGAGATGCCGATAGCCTGACCGTTGTAATAACCAGAGTTGGCGACGTTCGGCTCGTGCAGCCACTTGCCGCCGTGCAGGTTGAAGACGTGCTGCTCTTCCTGCGCGCCCTGGATGAGACGCACCTGAATCTTGTCGCCTTCGTAGGCTTCAAGGAGCGGGGTGAAGGGATCGCCGTGGATGGTGTTGCCCTGCTCGTCTTTCGAGCGGAAGACGTTCGCCATGTTGCCGCGCGGGTCCGTCGCCGGGTACTGCGCGTTGGTGCTCGGGTTGCGGACGCGCAACGGGATCGGCTCGTTGCGATAGTTGATCAGGCTCGTGCCCGGATCGTCAACCGAGATGGACTCGGGTTGCGGGATGACGGGCGGCGCGACGATGGACGGCAGTCCGACTTCCTTGCGTCCCGGCGGGTTAATCGGTTTATTTTCGGGCGCGGGCGTGTAGACAATCGCGAAGTCGGCCATCGCGAGGTTGAACTCGCGGTAGCTGGGCGATTGGTCGAAGGTGTAAGGCGTATCGTAAATGATATTGGCCTTGTAGGACGTGGGGCCGCCGTCGGTGCGCGTGCCGAGCAGCGTGTTGTCGAAGGCGCGCCACTCGGAGTCGGTCGGTTCGACCACGAGCGCGCCGTAGAGGCCGTGCTGCTGGTGTGAACTGGGTCCGAAGTGGTCGTGCGTGAAGACGGTGCGGATCGTGCGATCTTCGCCCGCGCGGTTGACGAGCGGGTCAGCCCACCAGCGTTGCGTGGTGGTCTGCGCGCCGAGCCATGCGTTGTTCGGCCCCGAGCCGAGCGTCGGGTGGGTCTTGGCGGTGAGAATCTGCGTGCCGCCGATTGACTGCTGGTACAAGTTGTTGGCCTTGATGCGCTCGCGCACGATGTCGGGCGCGAACGCGCCGTCCTCGTAGTTCCAGCCGTTCGCCGCGCCATCGGACGAGGTCACGTCGAATTTCACGAGGTGGATGTGCTGGCCGATGATGTCGGTCGGCGTGTAAATCTGGAAGTCGTCGAGGTTCAGCGCGCCCGGCACGAGATTGGTCGCCTTGAAGGTGATGCAATCGCCGGAGTTGGCGCGGAAGAAGAGCGGTTCGGGCGGACGCGTGCCGTTCAAGGTCGGCGTCACGTCCTGTTCGAGCACCATGATGCGCGCCTGCCGGTCATGCCAACCCGCGCGGTTGACGGTCATGTCGAACTGGATGTAGGCCGCGCGATAGTTGCGGTTCGGCACGGCGCGCGTCGTACCCGCGCCGTCGGTGAAGTTCGTCGGACAGGGATCGGCGAACGGTGCGCCCGGTTTCGGCGGGCGGCCGTTGACGAAGAACTTGGCGGCCGTGCCCGACGCCGTGTAGGACGGGTAGGCTGCGCCCGGCCAACCGACCGAGGTGGTCGCGGGCGTGCCACCGGGGAACAAGCCCTGGTGGAAGTTCATCGCTTTGACTTCTTCGGGCGTGCCCGTCTGCGGAAGGATTTCGAGCTTGGCCGTAGTCAACTCGTGCGCGAAGGCCAAGAGGTTCGGGTCTTTGTTGAGCGACAGCACGCGCGCTGCTACGGGGTCGTTCAATTCGGCGGTGGAGATGGCGGCCGGGCCGCTGACGTGCGTCGCTTCGAGGACGCGGTGACGCGGCAGTCCGCCGTCCCAATCCATGTCGAGCGGCGGCTGCGGCGCGCGGTGGCCGGGCTGCGCCGCGACGTAAAACGGATAGCCTTTGAAGTCGGGCGTCGGCATCGGCGGCATCGCCTTGTTAGGCAGCGGGATGATTGCCGGGTTGGGCGTGCCGCCCGCGATCTCCGCGTCGGGCAGATTGCGGTCGGGCGTGCCCGCTTCAAACACGTCGTGCGCGCGCCAGAGTTCCCACATGCCCTGCGCGAAGTGCGGGTAGAGGTGGCAGTGGAAGATCGAGTCGCCGACGGTCAGGTTACGATTGCCCGAACCGCCGTAGTTGATTTCGTAGGTGAACGCCCCGCCCGGCCCGATGGTCTGCGAGTCGAGATAGGTCGAGCCGTCTTCGCGCGATTCGTGCAGCCATTGATGCGCGTGCAGGTGGAAGACATGCGTTTCTTTCGGCCCCGCGTGCAAATTGCGGAAACGCACGGGGTCGCCCATGTAGGAGTGGTGAACGTTTGAAGGATCGTCCGGGTAGAGAGCTTCGACGGCTTTGCCGGTCGCGTCTTTCCTGACGTTCATCGCCGGGTCGCCGTTCGCCCACGATTCGAGGAAGAACTCCTCGAAAGCGCAGTCGGGGCAGTTGGCGGCCGGGCCGACCTTCTTTTTGACGGCCAGCACTTCCGCGCCCAGGCCGCCCGAACCGTAGTTGACGGCGAAGCCGTCTTTGACGCCGTGGAAGAGCGTCTGGTTGAGTTCGGGGAACGCCTGCACGGTCTTCGTCTCGTCGTGGAAGATGACCGTGAACTCGCGGAACGCCTCGCCGCAGGTGCCCGAGGGCGGCGCGTTTTCGCAATCCTCGCCGAAGTTGGAGATGATCGCGTTGAGATCGGAATAGATGATCTCGTTATCGGCGTTCAGCATGTTCAAGACGGGCTGGTTGTCCGTGCCGATCTTGTCGTAGTTGATCTTGGGGGTGTTGTTCGGGTTGGTGCCGATTGTGACGGATTGCAACTGCGCGGCCGTCACCTGCGAGCGATACCACTTCGCGCCGCGCGGCTGGACGTTGACCGAGCCGAACAGGCCGAGGTCGAGTTGGCCGCCGTCGCCTTCGCCGCCCGCCACCGTGCCCATCGAATAGAAGAGGTATTGACCCTGCTTGCGTGCGTACCACTGGTAAATTTTGGTCTCGTTCGGCGCGGCCAGCGAAGAGGCGTTGTTGCCGACGTTCGCGCCGTCCGAGGCGATGTTGAGATATTCCAGACCGTTGACGTGCATCGAGGCGGCGCGCGTCGCGGGCGTGTTTTCCTTCTGCAACTTGATCTGGCCGTCCTGCACGACGTTGCCGTCCTTATCGACAACGTTCACCTTACCGTCGGCGAGCGTGCGCAGCTTCAACTGCGAAAGGTCGTAGGAAGTCGTTCCCTCTTTCGGAATGAAGAAAGGCGGCTTGTCGAAATAGGCCAGCCGCGATGTGCCGTTGGCCGCGTTGATGGCGTCTATGTCGTCGCGTGTCGGCGTGAGCAGGTTGGTGAAGTTGACCGTCAGGCAGTCGCCTTCGTTGGCGCGCAGCACGAGCGGGCGCGCACGCTTGCCTGCGCGCAGGCGGACGTTGCCGGCGACGAAGCCCTTCGCCGGGTCGATCAGGGTCACGTCGCGCTTGAGGGCGTAGAGCATGCCCGCAGGGTTGAACGCGCCGAAACGGTTATAGGTGTACAACTGATCGAGCGCGACCACGTTCGCCGTGACCGTGCGGCTGCACTGCGCGACGGGGACGGGGTTTTGCACCACTGCCGCTGTGGTCGTCGTCGTGGTCGTCGCTGCGGCAGGGGCGGTCGCCGTCGTCGGAGTGGCGGCAACCGTATTCGCTGCTCCTGCTTCGTTGACGGGGGGCGTCGTCTCCGGCGTGGTCGCGCTGGCGGGCGCGACGGCGACCGGATCGTTGGTCTTAATTTCGCCCACGGCCTTCTCGCTCTCGCGGGAAAGTTCGGCGGCCGTGTCGCCGGGCAGACGCGCGGGATCGGATACGTTGAGGTCGCCGCCGCGCGCCTTGTTCTTGAGATGGTTGAGGCTCTCACCGTTGCGGGTGGCGCTAAAGGGTAAATGATTCTTGACCGTTAGCCGTTGCGCTAAGGCCGGGCTGCTCACCAGCGCGAGCAGACCGAGCAGCATTAACATACTGCCCGACAGCTTCGGCCATGTGGCGTTTCTCCTGTGCCCCTTCATGTTTTACTTCTCCTTCTATGGTTGTTGGACGAATGACCCGGCGCGGCCTTGTCAGCTATCAGCAGGGATAGGCCGCGCGCATAAATTCATGTGTGCTTAAATTCGCTTAACGCGCCGCTCCCCCCTCGTTTCTTTCGATCCGAAGGTTGTCGAAGATGACGGTATCGTTCGGCGCGGTCGTCGTGGCTTTCTGGCCGACGAGCAGGACTTGCAGGTTGGTGATGGCGAACGGAGTCGGAAGACTGGTGTAGGTCGTCCACGTCACGCCGTCCGGGCTGGTCTCCCAATTCACGCTGTCGTTGGCGCGGTTGTGGCGGAAACGCCAGAAGCGATGCTGCGCCGCGTTATAAGGGAACTGCGTCTGCGACATGACGCCGCCCACCTGCCGTTGCATCACGAGCGCGCCGTTGCTGCCCACGGCGATCAGCAGGTAATTGCCGGTCGCCGCTTCTCGCAACCCGTAGAAAGTGGCGAACCCGTTGGTGTTCGGGACGGCGACGGTCTCGACGGAGATACGCGAGTCGGTGAGGTCGATGCCGGCGGCCGACATGTAGCCGTCATAGCCCGGCATGGCGGCGGCGGGAGTGACTTCCAGGCGGCCGTTCTGCTCGACGATGACGGAGCCGGCCGTCGCCAGCGTGTTCCACTT
>DATCWB010000001.1:0-9441 GCA_036566625.1 Pyrinomonadaceae bacterium | reverse complement strand
CCTCGCGGCGTCGGCATCTCGCGCACGATTCCCGGCATCAAATCCTCTCTTGCTCTGCGGGCGGCGCGCGCCGTACTATTGGCCGCAGAGCGTCGCTCCGGTAAATCATCCGCCCGCCCCGAAGTCGTTTTAAGAGGTTTGTATCGCCATGAAGAACTCTCTCAACCGCCGCCCGCGGCGCATCCTCGCCAACGCCGCCATCGCCCTGATGCTCGTTTTCGCAGGCGTGCCCGCCGGTAGTTTCGACGCGCTCGCGCAGTCGCGCCGGAAACCGGAGACGCTGCCGCAAAAGAAGAATCAGCGGCCGGGAGAGCAGAAACCGGAGGGCGAAAAGGCCGAGGAGATTCCGAAAGAGATCATCAACGCGCCGCAGGACGCCGAGGTCGTGAAGGTCATCACCAACCTCGTCAACATCGAGACGGTCGTCATCCACAAGAAGAGCAAGCAGATCGTCGCCAACCTGAAGCAGGCGAACTTCGCCGTCTTCGAGGACGGCGTGCAGCAGCAGATCACGAACTTCGCCACGCCGGAAGCGAAGCTCAACGTCGCCGTCGTCATCGAGTACAGCAAGCTCGCCCAATCGCTCGCCGCCTACGGCAGCGGAGGTTATGAAGACGGGCGGCGCGAATTGATCGCGCCCGCCGCGCTCTTCATGCAGGACGCCGTGCAGCGCGGCGACTACATCTCCGTCATCGCTTATGACATGCGCCCCACGCCGCTCACCGATTTCACCAACGACCCGCGCCGCGTCAACGAGGTGATTAACCTGCTCGCGCGCAACCGCCCGGCCTTCCGCGAAACGAACCTCTTCGACGCGCTGAAACTGACGCTCGTCGGCGGCCGCGCGGATTCCGTCGTGCTCGAAGACAACCAGCCGGAGAAGTCCGATTACACCGGCCTCTCCAGTGTCGAAGGTCGCCGCCGCGCCATCTTCCTCATCTCCACGGGCATCGACACGTTCAGCAAGACCAACTACGATCAGGCGCGCAAGATCGCGCAGAACGCCGGCATCCCCATCTACATCATCGGCACGGGCAACCTCTTCTACAAAAAATACAGCGACCAGTTGGACGCGGTTGACTCGATCACCGGCATTCCCGGACGCCTCACGCTCATTCAGGCGCAGAACACCCTCAGCACCTTCGCCAAAGAGACCGGCGGCGCGTACTTCCCCATCACCTTCGAGGGCGAACTGCGCTCGTCGCTCTCCTCCATCAACGCGCTCATGCGCAGCCAGTACAGTCTCGGCTACAACCCCGGCGACCGGCGCGACGGCAAGCAGCACAAGATCGTCGTGAAAGTTGACATCAACGGCGACGGCGTCTACGACGACAAGGAATTCGAAGTGCAGCACCGCAAGTTCTACAACGCGCCGAAGGCGTAAAAGCAGTGACAAGTGACAAGTGACGGGTGACAAGTTGGAAAAGCAACCTGCTTTAACTTGTCACCCGTCACTTGTCACTTGTCACTGCTTTTCAGATTCCGTAGAGCCGCAGGCGAAACTCGTCGTTGAAAGCGTTGATGTCGGCGCGGCGGCCGGAGAAGAGGCGCGCCTGGCGCAGGAGCATGGGGAGTCCGCCGTGCGGCAGGTCGAGGCCGTAGGCGGGGCTGTGGAAGATGGCCGCGAGTTGCGGGTTGAGTTGCTGCGGCACGCCGTAGCGGATCGCCTTTTGCGCGGGCGGCGCGAAGCCCGCCGTGCGGCGCGGGTTCAGAATCTCAATCGAATGATCGAAGACGAGCAGGCGCGTCGCGTGATCGCGCAGGGCGAGGTCGCGGTGCGCGAGCGCGTTGGCGATTCCCTCGCGGACGGCCGCGCGGTGATAATTGGCGCGCGCGGCCACGGGCGCGTCTTCGCGCGATGCGCCGGGCGTTGATGCGTGGCGGGTGCGCGGCCGTGCATCCAGCAGATCGCAGTAGCGTGTGACGAAACGCAGCGATGATTCGTAGAGCGTGTGCAGATTGCCTTTCAAGACTACGCGCTCGATCTCGGCGTCCTGCACGGTGTCGCCGGCGTAACGGATGACCGTGACGGCGGAGCGCGGCAGCAGTTCGGCGACGCGTTCGTCGCGCCCGAAGAGCAGGAGTCCGGCGATGGTCGGCACGACCATGTCCATGTTGCCCGCCGCGAGCAGGAGATCGCGTTTCAACACGTCGGCCGTCGGGTAATCCGGCGCGTTCGCGTTCGTGTCGAAGGCATCGCCGGAGAACTCGCGGACGAAGCTCCACAGGTGCGCCTCGTCGATGTCGGCATCGCTCGCGCCCGTCACGGCGACGTTCTCGTAGCGGAAAGGCCGCGCCTCGTCGAGCAGCGCGGAGAGTTCTTCGCGCGTGGCTTCGCGCTTGTCCGCGCCGATGCGTAAGAAGTAACGCCCGTCGCGCGTCTGGTAGGGGCGGCGTTTGCCTTCGATCTCCACGGCGACGACGCGCCGCCCGTTGTCGAACGCGATGAGATCAACGTAGGGGACGAGTTGCGGCGAGATTTGTTCGCGGCAGATGCGCACCACCTCGTCGCGCACGTCTTCGGGGTCGTCCACGCCTTCGACGCGCAGTTGATCGCTGACGCCGAAGACCATCACGCCGCCGCCCGTGTTGGCGAGCGCGCAGATGCCCTGCGCGATCTTCTCCGGGTTCGAGAGTTTGACTTTGAGTTCGAGATAAGTGTCTTCGCCGCCGCGCACGAGCCGCAGGAGTTCGATGCGGGAAGTTTGCAGGGCGGGCGTGGAGAGATACTCCAGGAAAGAGCGTTCCGTGACGGGCTGAGTGCTGCGGTATTTTCTGCGTGCCATTTGTGTCTGGACGGGGACGCGTCCACCGTTGGACTTGCCCGCCCGGATGCCGCGCGAAATGAAGATCAACCGCGCCACACCTCTGGAATCAAAATGCTCTACAAAGCGCGACCGGGAAAACTGCTCGCGCGCTTCGCCTCTCGCCGCGCCGGGAACTTGCGGCGCGGTCAATCGTCGTCGCGCCCGGTCACTGCTTCGAGGATGTCAAGTTCGCGCTCGGCGAGGAGCCGTCCCTGCCGCGTGAGCGAAAGAAGATAGACAACCACGCTCGCGGCCGCGAACGCGGCGAGTATAACATATTCGATCAAGAGACTCTGCGCGATGTAACCGCCCAGCACGGCGAGCGCGGGCGCGGCCGAGATGCACAGGAAGACGGGAAGCAGGAGCAGCCCCGCCATGCCCGACGCGTTCATGCGTTTGCCGAACTGCAAACGCCTCGGGAAACGGAGCGAGAACAGGTTGCCCACCGTCGCCGTCGTTGCCGCGAAGAAGACGAAGCAGAGCAGTGTGAACAGGAGCGCGCGCGGCGTCAGGTCGCGGTAGAGCAGCGCGTTGACCGCGACGACCGCGACGGCGAAGACGAGCGAGACGGCGAACCCCGCCAGATTCTTCCCCGCGAGGATCGTGCGCCGCGCGATAGGCGCGAGCACGTAGGCGCGCATCCCGCCCGCCTCGTAGCCGAACAAATTCGCCGACAGCGCGGACGTGATGAGGAACACGTAGAGCACGCTCAAGGCCGCGCCCGCGCCTTCCATGTAGGGCACGACGCCCGCGAAGAATCCCGCGCCCGGCGCGTTGCTCCCGCCGAACCCGCCGCCGCGACGCGAGCCGATCAACTTGAAGGAGAGCGTCATGATGATCGGCATCGCCGCCATCGTGCGCAACTGCGCGTTACGCATCGCGTAGCGCAACTCCTTCTCAAAGACGCTCGACAACTCTTCCGACCCGAAGGGCAGACGCCAGCCCCACGCCTTCGCCCCCGTGCCCCCCGCTTCGACGCGCGAATCACGCGCGCGTCGGCCGCCGCCGCTTCCCTCCAGCGCGTATCGCGCGATCTTGTAAGTGGCGATCAAAGCGACGAGCGTGTAGGCCAGCAGCACGGCGAGCGAGAGCAGGTAGTTCGAGTTCAGGCCCGCGCCGCCAGCGAGCGCGGCGGCCATCGCGCCCATCGGCGTCAGGCGCAGCGCGGAGGGGAAATGCCCGAAGTGCGCGAAGAGGCGGTCGCTCTGCCCGAGCGCGAGGCCGGAGAGCGCGCCCACGATGCCGAGCACGGCCAGCAGAGCCTCGCCGCGCGTCCGCCGCATACGCATCAACACGTTGAGACACGTCGAGAGCAGTTTCGCGAGCGACATCCCGAACAGCGTCGCACAGACGGCGACGACCAGTGCGCCCGCGATGCGGCCGTGAGCCAATCCCGCGCCGAGCGAGAGGGCGAAGATCGCGGGCGCGGCGAAGATCGAGGCGAGACTCGTCAACTCGCTCAACAGATCGAGGGCGAAGAGTTTGCGCAGGCTGACGGGGTAGAGGAGTAGCCGCCCCGGATCGAATTCATTGCCGCCGCCGAAACTGAGGGGCGCGGTCGCCCACACGAGATAGATCATCGAGGCCATGCCGAACAGCAGGAACAGAGACTCCACGCTCGCGCCCGTCGAGAGGTCTTGCGCGAAACGCGAGGCGCGCGTGCCGCTCCGGTTGCGCACGATGAAGTACGCGCCCACGCCCAGACCCGTGGAGAGCATCAGCGAGAGCACGAGCGCGGCCAGCGTTCCCAGCGCAGACGCCGCGCGGTTCGCCGCGCCGCGCTTCGAGCGCATCGCGTTGATGAACAGACGCCACTTCAACCAGACGAGCGCGCCCAGTTGCGCCGCGTTCAGGTTATCGGCCATCGCCCCGTCCGTTCGTCGAGTTTCCTCCCGCATCGGGCGCGAGTTTACCGCGAGCGTGCCCGCCGCTGATAGGCTACAATCAAATTCTTCCGCGCCGCTTATGCCAAACTTGACGCACGCCTACGTCTCGCTCGGCTCGAACCTCGGCGACCGCGCCGGGCATTTTCTCGTCGGCCTAGTGCGGGCGGGGCGAGTGCGCGGCGGATGTTCAAGGCTAAATAAGCAAACCGCCCGAAAGTAATCATAAACTTTACGGGCGGCTTACTCTCCTCTTCATTTTCCCATTAACTAAGGCTTGGCGATGAGGAACACGTCCCAGGCCCAGCCTCCCACCTGTGCGCCGTGAATATCCTTGATTCTGGCGCGGTAGCGAAATTGATTGCCGTATTCGTCCGTCCGTTTCGACTCTTTATATTTAAGTTCGAGAGTTGCAATGCCGAATTCGGGCAAAGGGTGCAACTCCCACGGCTCTGAGATGCCGTTGCGAGTTGTGTCCTGCCACAGCCGCAACCTGGAGAAGACCGCATCGCGGCTGTCTATCACGCCATCGAAGTTTCCCCCGTTTACCGGCTGATCGTATTCGGCCAGAGCAAGGAAGCCGTTCGGCTCATCCGAGAGCGGCTGTTGCGTGTAATTCCCGAACAACTCACGACCGTTATCTATCGAGCCGTTATTGTTGAGATCAAGCGCCAGCCACGCGTCGTCGGTGTTCAAAGCAGTCCACGAAAGTTTTTCTTTAATCCCATCAACTCTGAGGTCGAACAAGACGTAGTCCTGACTGCCGGTTAAGCTCACCCCGTCACCCGCCACATCAATAATGACCGGGCAATACCACGTACAGCAGCAACTGCTTCCGGTCAGGTTCGTCATGTAGCTGGGGCAGCCGTTAGTGGTGGGATACATGCAATAATTTACGGGCTGTTCCCCATTCACACTGCTGCAACTGGATACGTAGTCAGTACAGTTTCTTTTGCAGGGGTCGGTGTAGTAACCGCCGCCGCTACCCCCTCCCCCGCCGCTCGGCGAAGTCGGATTGAGGGTGTTGACTTTCTGGCTGTCACACGTATTCGGGCGTTGCGGCGACGGCAGGTTTTGATTAGCCGCACACGTCCCCGGCCCGCCTGAAGTTTCACAGGTGTAGCCGTTTCTCAATTGTGCGTCGGCCAGAATGCTGCCCGGGCCGTGTTGTCGCATGATGGTCTCAACCCCGGCACAGCCATCGGGCGCAACGTCTTTCAAACCGAGGATGTGCCCCCATTCATGGGAAGTAAGCCGGTCTTTTCCGGCATCGCTGAAGCCGCTAAACTCGTCGGAAAATACTAAGTTGCGGCGTCCCTGGTTGTTCGGGTCAATCTCGGCGTAGCCGTTATTATCACGGGCAAACTGCGAGCTGCTAACACTGACGGTGACATTCCCCGTCTGTCCTGTCGGCGCGACTGTGATCGTCCTGCCCGTCTTTGAAGCCCAGTCGGCGGCGGCGGCGTTAATCCTGTTTTTGAAATCTTGAATTTTATTCGCATCGTTACCGAAGCCTGCGCTCAAGCTGGCTTCGTCGAAAGAGTACGTCAGGTTGCCGCTCAACTTCGTATTCTGCACGCTCCCCAGTTCGGCACATTGGTTATAAGCGGTGCAGCTCGTTTGTGCCTGCGCCGGTATCGGGATACCTATCAGAGAGGCGCACAAAACAAGAAGCCACGTTTTGATGACTAAACGGTCGAGCCGGTCGAACATTATTGCGAGATGAGGGCGCATAAGAAGTTCCTCTTGGCTATTTATTTGAGGCCGACTTTTACGGTTGCTTTATTGAGCGCTGTGTATTTCATCAACCAGGGCTTGTAGGCGAGAGCCGTTGTAGGACATCATCCCGTCTTTCGAGCCGAGCGATTTAATCGTTAAATCATTCTCAATCGAAAAAGCCCCGGAGACGCCGCCCGCGAGGGTATAGGCTCTATACGCCGGACTCCACCATAAAAAGAACACGTAATCTTTACCGACTTTCAGCGCGTCACTGCCTCTTAACTTTTTGGACACTTTATGGCCGTTGACGTATAGCAGCCCCCCGGGGCGGGCTATCTTCAGAGGGGTCATGAGCGGCGCCGGCGATTGTTCCCCGGCGGGCAGGGGCGCGCCGAGTTTCACGTCCTTCAATATTTGCTTCACGTTTACCTGATACGTGGTGGCGAGGTGGTCGTCCCCGTCAAAGGAAGATTCCTCCGCGGCTATTTGTCCGATCACGATGGCCTCCGCATGCCTGGCGAGCAGGCCGGCGCTCGCGTATTCGACATTTAACTCTGCGTCCGGGACATCCTCTTCGACATCGCGTTCCCGCGCCCGGTCGCGCAGCGTTTTGCGGCTGTTATTTTCGGCTTTGGATGGTTGCTGGTTTATTAGCGAGAATGCCCACACCGTAACCGAAAGGGCTGCGACCAGGAAAGTCAAAAGCGTGAGCGAACGTAACAGCTTCTTTTTCATAAAATCCCCCTTCAAAACTTCCGGGCGACGGAGTACTACTCTGATCCGGCTTCAACGGTCGTCACCGTAACCATCTGTGGCGGGCGTAACTTTAATCTTATAGATTGAAGATGAGGTGATGGAATTCCGGTGAAGATTCCGCCACGCGTTATCGGCTGATAGAACGTTTCTATACACGTTAATCCGGGGTAATGTCAACGATTTCCCCGCAAGCCATTTTTTGTAGCCGGCGTATTTGCGCACACGAGGCGATACGGGGACGGCCACCACTTCAACCGGATGAGCGCGCCCAGTTGCGCCGCGTTCAGGTTATCGGCCATCGCCCCGTCGGGGCGTCGAGTTTCCTCCCGCATCGGGCGCGAGTTCACCGCGAGCGTGCCCGCCGCTGATAGGCTACAATCAAATTCTTCCGCGCCGCTTATGCCAAACATGACGCACGCCTACGTCTCGCTCGGCTCGAACCTCGGCGACCGCGCCGGAAATCTCCTGCTCGCCATCGGCGGCATGCTCGACGCGGGCCTGCGCGTCGCGCGCCTCTCGTCCATCTACGAGACCGAACCCGTCGGCGTGCCGGAGGCGCAGCCGCTCTTTCTCAACATGGTCGCGGAACTCGCGCTTGAACGGGGAGGCGCGGGCGTCGCCCCTCCCTCGCCCGAACAACTGCTGGCGCGCCTGCTCCGCATCGAATACAGGCTCGGGCGACGCCGCGCACGGCCGCTCGCCCCGCGCACCATCGACCTCGACCTACTGCTCTACGGCGACGCGCGCTCCGACACGGACTACCTCACGCTGCCGCACCCGCGCCTGCACCTGCGCCGCTTCGTCCTCGCGCCGCTCGCCGAACTTGCGCCCTCCGCGCTGCACCCGACGCTCGGGCTAACCTTCCGGCAACTTCTCGCCGACGCGCCGGACGCCTCAAGCGTTCGCCTCTGGCGCGCGGGGCGGCGCGGCGCATGAGTAAAAACAAGACCGCCCGAAGGTCTGTCGAGACTTTCGGGCGGCCGTCGTTTCCCTTCACCTTCACCGACGCTTACGGCGCGGCGACGAGGTACACGTCCCACGCCCAGCGGTTGACGCGCGCCCCCTTAGCGTCCCACACCTTCGCGCGATACTTGAAACGATTGCCGTGCTCGTCCCGACGCTTTGACTCGTGATAGTCGAGACCGAGCGCGCTCACGTCGAGCGATGGCAGGCGGTGCAGTTCGTTTCCTTCCGAGACGCCGTTGTGGTTCGTATCCTGCCACAGGCGCAACTCTGAGAAGACCGCATCGCGCGCATCGATCACGCCGTCGGAGTTGCCCCCGCGTTCGCGCCGGTCAAACTCTGCGAGCGCGAGGAAGCCGTGCGGGCGCGGGGTGTGCGGTTGCGCGGTGAGGTTGCCGAACAGTTCCGCGCCGCTGTCCACGCGCCCGTTGCCGTTGCGGTCTAAGGCGAGCCACGCGTCGTCCGTGTGGGCGAGAGTCCAGGAGAGGCGGTGTGGCACGCCGTCGCCGTTGAAGTCGAAGTCCACGCCGCGCGCCGCGTCGGTGAAGCGGAAGCCATCGCCCGCCACGTCAACGATGATGGGGCTGTAGTCGCAGCACAGTTCTGGCCCCCCGGTCGGCTCGGTAAAGGGGCTTTCTTCATCCGTCGCGCAGGGCACGAGAGACCCCGTCCCGCATTCAGTGCCGCCGCCGCCACCGCCGCCGCTGACCGGCGTGCAGCAGTTGCTTGTCCCATCATTGAAATAGCCGTCGGGGCAGCCGTTGGAGTGCGGGTAGGCGGGGTAATGCACGATGGGGCCGCTGCACTGATCGCACATCCAACCCCGCGTGCCCTGCGGTGGGCACGGCCCGAATGGCTGGCAACTCGGATTCGGTTTCGTCTGAGGGTCAGGATCGCACGGAGTTGGCGTGGGTGTCGGCGTCGGCGTGGGCGTAGGTGTCGGCGTTGGGTTCGCCGTAGAGCAAGGATCAATAAAATATGTCGTGCAGGTATGCCCTTACACTATCACAAATACCCTGTTCAGTTCGCTGCTTGCCACACTGAGCACTACTGTCATTACAATCATAGACAGATTGTGTTTCAAATGGTGGGTCTTCACCATCGCAGAAGCAGTTGCCTCCAGGTGTTAGCTTCATAAAAAAGCAGGACGTACCCGGACAGCAGAGACCTGATTGGGGTGGAGAGTAACTTGGGATGGATTTATTGTTATTGGCCGAAGAAAAATTTACCGGCAAGAAGTTTGCCGGTAAGAGGGGAATGATATTTGAAGTGGCTGGATGATATTTATCCGGCAACACATTACATACGGCTTT